>LGGM01000044.1 GCA_001509345.1 Clostridiales bacterium 38_11 | reverse complement strand
GATGGCGGCCAGGGTTGTCCAGAAGGAAGGCCAGAAGTACAACCCTTCAAACTTCCTGCTGATGCATGCCATGGGACCCAATGTGGCAGGGGTTATCGGTTCCGCTGTCGCCGCAGGTGTTCTGCTTATGTTCTTTTCTTGATGTTTATAGTGGATTATAGATATGAAATAAATTTTGAATTACCCAGCAATTATACAGCAGAATCAACTGCTCAAAAGGCAGTTGATTCTACTGTTTTTTTGTATAATTTGAAGATATTTAAACATATATTACAAAAATGAAATAATTAAGAGAGACAATTCACTTTAGGCAAGGTTTTCCTAGAATCAAATTGTATTTTGTATGCAATTATTGAAAAAAACTATTGTTAAAGAACAAAACATAGTGTAAAATGTTAAAAAATAGAAATAGATGTACATAATATAAAAACATGTGTCTTTATTTTATGCATTTTGAATTGGAGGGAGATTATGTACAGTAACGGATTTCCAAGGAAGCAGGGTCTATTTGATCCTGAAAACGAAAAAGATTCTTGTGGGGTTGGATTCATTGTCAATACCAAGGGGGAAATCAGCCATCAAATCGTCAAAAATGGCTTGGAAATATTGAAAAATATGGAGCACAGGGGAGCGGCAGGATCAGACCCCAAAACTGGGGACGGTGCTGGTATTCTAACACAGATTCCAGATGAATTCTTCAGGATTTTTTGTGGCAATGATGGCATTGACTTACCTGAATACAGAAACTATGGAATCGGAATGGTGTTTTTGCCTAAAGAGCCGGCGTTAAGGCTTCAATGTGAGGGAATTATAGAGAGGGTTATCAAGGATACTGGCAATAAAACACTAGGTTGGAGATTTGTACCAACCGACAACAAGAGTATTGGGGAAACAGCCAGAGGGACAGAGCCTGTGATCAGACAAGTGTTTGTAGAAAATTTGAAAGCTGATGGTCAGTTGTCCTTTGAGAGGGACTTGTACTTGACGCGAAAAAGAATCGAAAGTGAAATTGATAGATTGGTCAAGAGAAACAAGGAGTACTTTTATATATGTTCCATGTCTTCGAAGACTATTATCTATAAAGGTCTGCTACTTGCCGACCAAATAGAAAAATACTATCTTGACCTGAATGACATCAACTACAAGAGTTGTATGGCACTGGTGCATCAAAGATTCAGCACAAACACTTTTCCAACATGGGACCTTGCACAACCGTTCAGATATTTGGCGCATAACGGTGAGATCAACACCATCAAAGGTAATAGAAATTGGATGGGAACCAGAGAAGGGGTACTTAAATCAGATGTTTTCAAAGATAATATAAACGATCTTTATCCTATTATTCAGAAAGGGAAAAGTGATTCCGCTTCAGTGGATAATGTTTTTGAATTTATAAAATATAATGGAAGAACCAACGCTCACACCTTGATGATGTTGATACCTGAAGCATGGGAAAATGATACAATCATGACTGAAGATAAAAAAGCATTTTATGAGTATCATGGTGCTATGATAGAACCGTGGGACGGACCAGCTGCTCTATTTTTCTGTGATGGGACACAGATAGGCGGGACACTTGATAGAAATGGCCTCAGACCGGCAAAATATGTGATTAGAAACGATGATACTGTTATAATGGCATCGGAATTTGGCGTACTTAAAATGAAACCAGAGGATATACTTAAAAAAGGAAGGTTGAAACCTGGCGAAATGCTACTGGTTGACACAGAACGCAAAAAAATATTTTTTGATGAAGAGATTAAGAGCTCTGTTGCATCAAAAATGGACTATGTATCAATCGTAAACAACAATCGATTAAGGTTTTCAGACCTTCAGGAATCCACAGTATCTAAGGAAATAATGAGTAAAGAAAAACTCTTGGAAAAGCAAAAAGCTTTCGGATATACCATGGAAGATTTAAGGATGATATTAAAACCCATGGCAGAAAATGCAGGAGAGCCAATTGGGTCCATGGGCAATGACACTCCTTTGGCGGTTTTATCCAATCAACCACAAGTCTTATTCAGCTATTTTAGACAATTGTTTGCACAAGTGACCAATCCTCCAATTGATCCTATAAGAGAAGGAGTGGTCATGTCATTAATGAACTTCCTAGGAACACAGGAAGATATATTAAATATGAAAGCTCTTAACAACAAGTATATCTTGGTAGACACACCAATTATTGGAAATGATGAGATGGATCAGTTAAAATCCTTGCAAAATGAAGATTTTATGTCAACTGTGATTCCAATCACATTTAAAGCTGACAGTGGCGTTGAAGGATTCAAAAATGCCTTGGATCTGATTTGTGAGAGGGCTCTCCAAAGAGTAGCCGAAGGTTACAACATCATTATCTTATCAGATGCAAAAGTGGACAGCTACGAGGCAGCTATCCCTTCGCTGTTAGCAGTTTCTGCCGTACACCACTATTTGATTGACAAAAAACAAAGATCTAAAATATCTATATTGATTGAAGCCGGTGATGCAAGAGAAACAACACATTTTGCATTGCTTAATGCCTATGGTGCAAGCGCAATAAATCCATATCTTGCCATAGAGTCTGTTAAGAATCTGTCTAAAAGTGGACAGGTCAATTGTATGGCGGATGAATCTGTAGAGGCATATCTTAAGGCATCCTCTAAAGGATTGGCTAAGATACTGTCTAAAATGGGAATCTGCACCACGCAAAGCTATCATGGGGCACAGATATTTGAGATTCTTGGTATCAATGAAGAAACGGTTAATAAGTATTTTGGAGGAACACCAACAAGAATCGGTGGTATCGGGATTGAAGAAATCGCTAAAGAAGTTCTAATTAGACATACCATCGCATACAATAATCCCAGACAAAACAGCACAGATCTTGAAGTTGGAGGTTTGTATAAATGGAGAAAAACCGGGGAATACCATCTGTTCAATCCTGAGACCATCTACAGATTGCAGCAGTCCGTAAGAATAGGGGATTACTCAAAATTTAAAATGTATACATCATTGATAGATGAACAGTCACAGAACCTGACAACAATCAGAAGCATGTTTGAATTCAATAACATAACTCCAATTCCTATAGAAGAAGTCGAACCTGAATCTGAAATCATAAAAAGATTCTGTTCAGGCGCAATGTCAATCGGCTCTATTAGTAAGGAAGCTCATGAAACCATAGCAATTGCAATGAACCGACTTGGTGCGAAAAGCAACTCGGGAGAAGGTGGGGAAGACCCGGCTAGGCTTTTAACGATTCATGATTTTGAGAACAGGAATAGTGCAATCAAGCAAGTCGCATCTGCAAGATTTGGTGTTACCATTGACTATCTTTCCTCAGCTGACGAACTTCAGATCAAGGTTTCACAAGGGGCTAAACCTGGAGAAGGTGGTCACCTTCCTGGGGAAAAGGTGAATGAATACATTGGTAAAATTAGGCATTCTGTACCAGGAATAGATTTGATTTCACCACCGCCACATCATGATATCTACTCCATAGAGGATCTTGCACAATTAATTTTTGACCTAAAAAATGCCAATCCAAGAGCAAGGATCAGTGTGAAGCTCGTTTCGGAGAATGGCGTTGGGACTGTAGCTGCAGGAGTCACAAAGGCGCATGCTGATCTAATTCTCATTAGTGGACATGATGGAGGAACAGGAGCCTCACCCTTATCCTCAATCAGGAATGCAGGTATACCTTGGGAAATAGGTTTATCAGAAACTCATCAGGTTCTGTTATTGAACAATTTACGAAGTAGAGTCAGGCTACAGACAGACGGACAGCTAAAAACAGGAAGGGATGTTGTGATAGCCTGCCTATTAGGAGCTGAAGAGTTTGGATTTGCCACAACCCTGCTGGTAACCTTGGGATGTGTCATGCTAAGACATTGCCAAAACAATAATTGTGAAATGGGTGTAGCGACACAGAGAGAAGAACTAAGAAAAAATTTTTGTGGGAAGCCTGAGTATGTAATGAATTTTATGAAATTCATCGCCCGTGAAGTCAGGGAAAATATGGCTATGCTTGGTTTCAGAACCATCAATGAGATGGTGGGAAGGGTTGATAAATTGAAAGTCAATAAAAATATTGACCATTGGAAAGCTAAAATGCTGGATCTTTCAAATATATTATATAGACCGGATGTTCCAAGAAGAATCACACCTTATTGCTCACAAAGCCAGGAACATGGCCTTGATGGATCATTGGATTACAAACTTATCCAACAGAGTCAAAGTTTCTTTAAAGACCGAAAAAAGGTTTCAGGATCATTTGAAATCAAAAATCTCCATAGGACCGTCGGTACCATGCTAAGCGGTGAAATCGCCAAGGCTTTTCCCAATGAGAAGTTTGAAGATGATATGATTAATTTCAAATTTTTCGGGTCTGCAGGGCAGAGTTTTGGAGCATTTGGTATTAAAGGATTGACTTTGGAGCTAGAGGGAGATGCAAATGACTATGTTGCCAAAGGTCTTTCAGGCGCTAAAATCATTATAAGAAAACCAAGAGAAGCGGAGTATGGAAAAAGCATTATTGCAGGGAACACTATTCTATATGGCGCTACTCAGGGGAAGGTCTATATCAACGGTATTGTCGGAGAAAGATTCTGTGTTAGAAACAGTGGAGCAGAGGCAGTCGTCGAGGGAGTCGGTAATCATGGCTGTGAATATATGACAGACGGATTCGTGGTCATTCTGGGAGAGGTCGGTCGTAATTTCGCTGCCGGAATGAGTGGAGGTACTGCGGTTATACTGGATATCAACAACGATCTGGACAGTATGTGCAATCATGAATTGGTATTGATTGAAAAACCGTCTAGCGAAAACATGAAAAAAGTTAAAAAAATGATAGCCGAGCATTTTCAGTATACAGAAAGTATCGTTGCAAAAGAGATACTTGATAACTGGACATATTATAAGAATAAATTTACCAGAGTTATTCCTACAACTTACAAAGAGATTACTGAAAAAAACAATCAAGAGATTAAGGTTTCTTAAGGAGGTGGATTATGAGCAGTAAACTAACCGGTTTTATGGATATAGAAAGGAAAAATTTCAGCAACAGATCAATAAGTGATAGAGTGAAGGATTTCGATTCGGTTAATATTCCACTGACTGAAAGCGAAATGATGGCACAAGCCAATAGATGCATGGATTGTGGCACATCGTTCTGCAATTGGGGATGCCCATTGGGCAACCTTATACCTGAGTGGAATGATCTAGTCTATATTGGTGACTGGGAAGGGGCCTATCATAAGCTAGCTTTGACCGCCAATTTTCCTGAATTCACAGGAAGAATCTGTCCTTCATTGTGTGAAGCAGCCTGTGTTTTAGGTGTCAATAGAGATGCAGTATCAATTAGGGAGATAGAGCAATCAATTGTGGAAACGGCTTTTGAGAATGGATGGATACAACCAAGAACCCCTAAGGTCAGAACAAACAAAAAAATAGCTGTAATAGGCGGAGGTCCTTCGGGATTGGCTGCGGCTGATGATTTAAATGCATTAGGACATAGGGTAACCGTTTATGAACGAGAATTGAGAGTCGGTGGATTGATGCGATACGGCATACCCAATTATAAGCTGGACAAAAGTATTATTGAAAGAAGAGTAGACCTGATGAAAGCGGCAGGCATAATTTTCGTCAATGGGATGAAAATCGGCAGAGATATCAAATTGGAGACTCTCTCAAAAGAATATGACGCAACCATAATGGCTTGTGGAACTTGGGTTCCTAGGGATTTAAACATACCCGGCAGAGATCTAAAAGGGATTTATTTTGCTGTTGATTATCTGTCTCAGCAAACAAAGAAATACTTTGGTGAAAAATTTGAAGGCGAGGATTTAAATGCAAAAGATAAAGTTGTTTTGGTAATAGGTGGTGGTGATACTGGAGCAGATTGTGTTGGCACCGCTAACAGACAGGGTGCTAAGAAAGTATATCAATTTGAAATACTACCAAAACCCTTGATATGCAGGGATGAATCCATGCCTTGGCCTACTTACCCTAAATTGTATAAAAGTACAACTGCGCATGAGGAAGGCTGCATCAATGAGTGGGAAGTAGCAACAAAAGAGTTCTTAGGAAAAGAAGGACACTTATCAGGAATCCGAGGAATAAAAGTTGAATGGATTAAGGAAAAAGATGATAGGTATCATCTTACTGAACTGGAAGGAACTGGATTTGAGATGGATGTGGATATGGTGCTGATAGCCGCTGGATTCCTGCACACTGAACATGATGGTTTCATTGGAAAATCGGGAATAAGTCTTGATAAGTCAGGTAATGTGAGCACGGACGATAAACACATGACAAGCTTAAAAAAAGTTTTTGCTGCAGGAGATATGAGAACAGGACAATCCCTAGTGGTAAAAGCAATTCTAGATGGCAAGCAGGCAGCTACGAATGTGGATAGATTTCTTATGCGATGTGAATAGTTGTCTTTTTGCACCAGAAACTTATCTTAAATGAAAATTCGGAGATATCCGGATTTTCATTTCTTTAATTTTCTATTAAGATATTGTATACTGAAAGAAGCAATTAATATGGAGACTTAAAATGCATTATAGCGATGTAATAAAACTTCAACAGTTAACTGGTCTAGGAAAAAAATCCATACTTAAGCTGATTCAGGAACTAACAATCAATGAATCTTCATATCTTGGTTTTAAGGATTATCTATTTATGTTAAGTGAAAAAATGAATAGAAAATTTTCAGTTGCTGATCTTGAAAAAATACAGGTCAAAACGGAAAAAATCCTTGAAAACTGTTATAATGAAAATATAGGTATCATAACCTACACAGATGATGATTTCCCAAAGAATTTAAAGAATATAGGTGTTGATTCACCAGTATTGCTGTATTATAAAGGCAACAAATCATTGCTGAATAATACTACTAACATAGCAGTTATCGGCACACGCAACCCTTCAATAGATGGGTTTCAAAAGGCCGTATTGTACTCTGGATTGATAACCAGAAAAGGATTCGTTGTTGTGTCTGGATTGGCAGAAGGTTGCGATACAGCCGCACATCTGGGAGCAATTAGAGACAAAGGGAGATCGATGGCTGTTCTTCCGTCCGGGATAGGTTGTATCTATCCCAAATCGAACAAGGGGCTTCTTGATGATATTTTAAACAATGATGGATGCATTGCTTCAGAATATGAACCCCATTCTCTACCGCAGAGTTATACTTTTATCGAGAGAGATAGACTTCAGGCTGCACTGTCCGCAGGCTTGTTGATTATAGAGAGCTCAACAACAGGTGGAACGAATCATACTTATAAATTCGGTATTGAATACGGAAAGCAGATAGCTGCTTCCGAGCATGAATCATTTGGTGAAAGCAATATGTCACTTAACCGAAATATAATAAGAAACGCTAGAGGGTTTGCAATTCGATCCGAAAGAGATATTGAAGACTGGCTTGTCACATTAAATAGGGAGGTATGGGATGAAACTAATTATAAATAAGCATACCGGAAGAGAATTGTTAAGAAATAATGTACGGGACAAGCGGATGAGTGATTTCGCTCAAGATAGCGACGATGATTGTCCATTTTGCCCAGATCGGCAAAACACGGAGAATTGTTTAAGATATGAAGAGATCATCGATGGGCGCTGGGTGACAAGGTCCATCGACAATAAATTTCCGGCATTACTGTGTGATGAAGAAAAACATGTCAATGGGGAGATAGATTATGGGAAACATGAGGTTATGATTGAAACCTGTGACCACAACAAAACCTTTTTTGATTTTTCAATTATGGAATTTACATTTGTTACAAAAATGTATAAAGCTCGATTCATAGCACTCAACAATGACGATCAAATTAAAAGTGTCATTATTTATAAAAACCACTTAAAAAGTGCTGGAGCATCAAAAAGGCATTCGCATAGCCAGATTCTTTCCATGTCCTTCATACCACCCGAACTGTTGCTTGAAATCAAAGCGACTAGCAGTGCAAGTAGCATATCTGAAGAGAATATTGTTTTTAAAAACCGGAATTTTATTGTGTATATTCCCGAAGATGCTTTTCTTTCAGGTGAAATCATCATCAAGCATAAAACCAGTAATCATTTTGAAGAAACGTCTATAAATGAGATTGAGGATATGGCTGAGGTGCTTAAATATGTTTTTCTAAAGGTTGAATCTGTCCATGGTCGGATCCCTTTTAATATATACATTCATTCAATACCAAAAAACATCGAAAACATAGACTTCAGGTGGCATATTCATGTCATACCCAGAAGAGGAAATTTTGGAGGATTTGAATTAAGTACAGGGCTATATATCAATTCCCTGAACATTGAAGAGATGCTGGAAAAATTCAGAGAGTAACAGAAAAAGAAAAACCGGAAATAAAAATCATTGTATCAACAAAAAGGTTGACACACCATGTCTGTATAGTTATAATAAAGCTTGTTACTGATGAGCGGGCGTGGCGGAATTGGCAGACGCGCTAGACTTAGGATCTAGTGTCTACGACGTGGGAGTTCGAGTCTCTTCGCCCGCACCATTTAAACAATTAAGGCAGTTTTCGCACTGCCTTTTTTGTTTGAAAAAATCGTTTCACAACTCTATAATTTTTTGATGGTATTGATTAGCATGGGAGTTGCTATTCTTTAGGCTGGATACCTTCTGCCAACAGTATCTCAGCTATCAATCAAGCTGCATATTCTGGCAGTTACCCGCACATTTTTTCGATATCATCGTTTATGAATAGGACAATTTCTTCAACACAATTCAGCAAAGATAATACACATAATACCAATTTTAACGGAGAAAACAAGAAAAAAGGTTTTTATGTATGTCATTCTGCCCGTATTGAATCAAAGAGATAAACAAACAATTAATATCAATGGGAATGCGGAATCCGTTTACACCTACGGCTGATTTTTCAGACATTCGTGAGGTACTGTTTATCAGCAGAGTACTTCACAAGGCAGTCATTGAAGTCATTGAAGAAGGAAGTGAGGCAGCAGGTGTGATGGTTGTGGAGATGAATGAAAGTGCATCAATGGATCCAATTGTCTTTACTGCAGACAGACCCTTCTTGTTTATAATTGCGGAAGATGAGACTGATACAATTCTATTTCTGGGTAAATTCATTAATGCCGAATAATCAGTTTTACTTATTGCGTACTATAATGTAAGCGCCTAATAGGACAGAGGCACCCCCTATAATCTGATAAGGTGTCAAAAAATCATGGAGGAAAATGACAGAAAACAACACTGTAAAGACAGCTTCGGTCAAACTGATAATGGAAGTTTTTGTTGGTCCCAGGTACTCCATTCCTTTGAGAAATGCCGACATGGCAATAACTGTTGAAACCAATGCCAGACCTGCAATAGGGAGCCAGGCAGATGCTGTGAAAGAAAAGTTGAATCCACCGGAGAAGGTGCCCAGAACGAAGGTGCCGATGGTAGAAAACAATGCAATATAAGCACTCGCTAGGATAGTGGGTATTTTTTTGATGACTCTATTGCTATAAACAATATAGAAAGAATAGACAAGAGATGCACCTGATGCGAATAGAATGCCAATGATGTTTATATTTCCCCATGATGTTCCAACAATCAATAGTATGCCTGAAAGTGAGATCAGTAAAGATAGAATTACTTTTCCCGTCAAACGCTCTTGATCAATGAAAGCTGAAAAAATGCTAACAATTGCAGGGTAAGTATATAGGAAAAGGGTCGCCAATGCTGGAGATATGTATCTGAGTGAGGAAAAATAGAACCTTGACTGCATTGTATAACAAATACCGCCTAGTATAAAAAAAGAAAACAAAGCCTTGGTATCGATCTTTATTCTGTTGTACTTCTTAATGACATAGAAGAAAAAGAAGACTGTTGAGAAGATAAATCTCAATAGGAGCAATGTGCTGGTTTCAATACCGCTTGCATAAGCAAAGACAACAAATACTGGCATCAGCCCAAAACTGATGGTGGATATTAGAACCAGAATAATTCCTTTGCTATTATTACTCATATAGACTACCTCATCAGACGTTTTAAAAATTATATACTTAAATTAAAAAAAAGACAACCTGTTATGATATAATCATCACTAGAGAATTATGCTAAAAAGCGATTGAAAAGAGGAAATGATGACGAAAAATAAGCTCGAAACGAAAGTATTGGTCAAAGGACGTATTTTGCTGAGGCCATTAGATCAATCCGATGCTGCTTAAAGATATAGGAGAGTAAGATGGTAATGAATATCAATCAAAATCATGTAGCAAAAAGCAGGCCTAGTGGCCCTGTATTGGTGACAGGTGTTAAAGGTAGCGGGAAGACATCAATTGGAATCAAAAAAACCGCTTTCCTCTTGGAAAACTATTGCTTGGATCCAAATGATAAGATTCTTTTTGTCAACAATAGTAAGTCTTTTGTCGATCATAGTGCTTATCTACGCAAAAGAATTGAACAAGAGAAGGAAAAGACACTCATGGATCTGATACAAGCAACGCAGAACAATATCTGTATATCTTCTATTGATGGAATCGTCTATCAATACTATAAAGCGTATTGCTTATCCAAAAATCTGTCCCTTGAGATTTATGATGAAAAAAATTACTTTCTTGAAATTTTATATCAAGGAATAGATACGATAGCATTAAAATACCCGGAGATCACCTATCTTGATAAGCGGTTCAAACACTTTTTGTTGGCTGAAATAGAATGGATTAGAGCCTGTGGGTACACTGACGAGCAACAATATCAGAATGCCGACAGAATAGGTTTGCAAGATCTCGAATGGGAAGGACCATACAAGTTAAACAAGAATTCTCAAAGCAGAAAGGCCATATTTGAATTGATGAATTATTTTTCAGACTATTGCAGGTCAAAAGGGAAGATTGACTATGTAGAAGCCAACATCATGGCGATGGAGTTAATGAAAGCTGGAAAATGTGAACATTACACACATGTCATTATTGATGATTGCCATGAACTAACAAAGATTCAACTTGATCTGATCATAAACCTTTACAAACCCAAAGCATATTCGAGTATAACATTTTTGTATGAAGACCATACAGATTGTGAACCGAAATCCTGGTTAGGAAACGGGAGACCCTTTACAACCGTCGGTTTTGATATGACGGGTAGAAGCAAAACCCTGCATATAGATCAAAATGAATACTATACTGAAAATCGGCAGTCATGTTCACAATATAATTCGAATTGTGACATTTCTTACAGAGAAATTGCTAAAACGGAGAAATTAATTGAATTTATCAAAACCTTTTTGGAAGAAAACTTGAGCGATAAGGATTTTTCCATAGTGTTTAAGAATGAAAATACTAGGTTTGAATTATACAAAGCTAATAATCTTGTAACGATTTTTAGGAAAAATGAATAGAAAGTTGTTTATGTTTAGTTATGATAATAACAGAGACATTAAAGTTTGGCCTCAAGAAGAAGCTGACAACAAAACAAACAAGTGGGATTATAGCCATTACAATTTCAACCATCTTGGTAGCCTGTGGACAGATTATTTCCCTCCAGGGAATAGGCGTTATGAATACATTCGCATCCCTTGTCCAGATAGCGAAGTTTTCAGTTGCCGCTCTTCTAGTAGGTGAAGCTACTGTTTCTGAGGCGACCAACAACAATGCGATAGTAGGTGTTATCTTATTTCATACGTTATTTATTGTTTCGCCTTTTGCTGGGAAGGAATTGTTTGGAGATCCTCAAATCGGAGAATTTTTCAGAACCTTCGTAGCGCACGGTGTTATTGGTTGATCTTTGGGATTATACGCATAGAAAACACTATTCACAAACAAAAAATAACAAGACATAAGTCTAATTAGAACAGCTGTAGTCCATTGGGGCACAGCTGTTCTTTTTGGTAGGATGAGTAACCGCAATATAAGTTTTATGCTATAATAGATGAAGTATAACTATCACATCAATAACAAAATCGGAGGATAAATCATGAAGATTGGAACTGATCTGCTATGATTAATAAGGAGTTAAGAGCCAGTTTACTGTTATTGTTGACAGCAGCCATATGGGGATTTGCTTTTGTTGCCCAAAGAGTTGGTATGCAATATGTGGGAGCATTTACATTTAACGGTATCAGATTTGCTTTGGGAAGCCTTTCACTATTACCAGTTATCATATATTTTGAATTGAAAAATAGAGATAAAGAAAAGGAATATAATCGGGACAACCTCAAACTTATCGTGATTTATGGGTTTTTAGCTGGAAGTGTGCTATTTATTGCCGCAACATTACAACAGGTTGGTATAATCTATACAACAGCTGGGAAGGCAGGTTTTATAACGAGCCTTTATATTGTGATTGTACCTATTCTAGGGATTGCAATCAGACAAAAATCCACTCCAACTATATGGCTGGGAGCAATTGTTGCGGCAATAGGATTGTATTTTCTAAGCATCAATGAGCATCTTAGCATAGAGTTTGGAGATTTACTTCAATTAATAGGTGCATTTTTCTGGGCGACTCATATTATTGTAATCGGGTTTTTTGTTTCAAAGGTAGACGCGTTAAAGCTTTCATCGATGCAGTTTGCAACATGCTCTATATTAAGTTTTATTGTGGCTTTTATAGTTGAAGATATACAAATAAGAAATGTTGTGAATGCTTTGATTCCATTGTTATATGGTGGGTTGATGTCCGTAGGAATAGCATATACGCTGCAGGTTGTGGCACAAAGGCATGCCAAAGCATCGCATGCAGCCATAGCTTTAAGCATGGAGGCAGTGTTTGCTGCAATTGGGGGCATGGTATTACTAGGGGAACAAATGTCACTGAGAGGCTATTTTGGAAGCCTTCTGATGCTTGCAGGCATGCTGATTTCACAAGCGGATAATTTCAAGAAGAAAAACAAATTAAAAGTCAATGAATTCACGAATACATAATCATTCAAGTATTAAGGCGGCAAACGCATGGTTGAAAGATAGAAGATGGGCATACTCGGTGGAAGCATAAAAAGAGAGATTGATTATGCGATGAAATAGAACGTACTCATTGAGTGCTAACCCCAGCTGAGTACGTTTTTATAATAGTGTTAATATGTTTCTACGAACAACTCAAAATGTGCTATAGCATGGTCGCATGCGGGACATTTTATTGGCGCTTCTTTTCCAGTATGGACGTAACCGCAATTATTACATTTCCATTCCACTATCTCATCTCTTTTAAAAACCAAATGATTTTCAATATTTTTCAGCAATTTCAGAAATCTCTTTTCATGTCGTTCTTCTACTTCCCCAATTTCAGTAAAAACCTTCGATATTTCTTCAAAACCTTCTTCTTTTGCAATGCTGGCAAACGTGGGATACATATTGGTATGCTCTTCATGTTCGCCTGCTGCAGCTGCCTTTAGATTAGATTGGGTGTCTTGAAAATTAACAGGGAAACCTGCATTTATGGTAATGACATCACCCTCCAGTTCTTCCTTTAGAAACTTATACAACCTTTTCGCATGTTCTCGTTCGTTTCCAGCTGTTTCTTCAAAGATGTTTTGCATTTGTACATAGCCGTCTTTTTTTGCTTGAGCGGCATAATACGTATATCTCATGTTGGCTTGAGATTCTCCTGCAAATGCCGTGATCAGATTAACAGATGTTTTTGATCCTTTTAATTGACTCATGATTTACCTCCTGATTTTAAAAGATTTGAGTGTATATATTTCTTTGGATTATGATAACATATTCGCACACTCATTATCAAGAATAAAATTAGTATAAATATGAAATCATTATAAATACAAATGAATTATATTTATTGTATATTTGTTGATATTTGGCCTGTTAACAGGGTTGCAATGACAATTGCAATTTATACGATAACAAAAAACAACAAGAATTGGAGACTGTTGAAATAAGATAGGATTGGTGATAAAATCTTCAAGTAATAAATACAAAACAGGAGGCAATCATGAATACCAGAGAATTGATGAATATCGCTCTTAGATTGGCGGGACTTGAAAATGAACCTTATGATACAACGATAAGTGTTGAAGGGGAAAATATTCAAAAGATATTGATCGGAGTCGATATGGAAACACCGGAAATGCTGCTTGCTAAAAACTTGGGATATGATTTGGTAGTCAGTCATCACCCAAAGGCAGATGAAACAGTTATTGATTTTCATAAAGTTATGGATATCCAGATTGATAAAATGGTGGAGTTTGGTGTACCCATCAATAAAGCTCAGAAAGTCCTGGCGAAGAAATCAAAGTCAGTGGAAATCAACAGCCATGTGTCCAATTACAGTAGGGTTTCATCTGCGGCTAAATTATTGAATATTCCTTATATGAACATCCATATGCCTTCCGATTTGATAGGAGAAAGATTCACTCAGAAGTATTTGAATGATAAGCTCGGGGATAATCCGAAAGCTAAGATTAAGGATATATTGGATGCATTGAACGAGCTGGATTTATACGACAAATCTCTGTCAAAACCTGTTGTAAGATGTGGCAATGCTACCGATTATGCCGGTAAGATTGCAGTCTTGTTTGCAGGTGGAACCAATGGAGGAACAGACGTCTATAAGTCATATTTTGAGGTTGGAGTTGGTACTATAGTTGCTATGCATGCACCTGAAGATGTTATAAAGGAAGTCAGGCAACAGAATATAGGCAATATAGTTGTAGCAGGTCACATGCCTAGCGATTCCATAGGCCTCAATGAGATAATCA
>LGGM01000136.1 GCA_001509345.1 Clostridiales bacterium 38_11 | reverse complement strand
CGAGGGTGTCTTTTGTTGTTCTTTTTAACAAATTTAGTAGAAGTTTTATAGGTGTATCAAGACTTTAAGGCTGTTTTCTGTGTGAGAAAGTTGAGTTATATTACAAAGAAATTTAAAGCTTGAAACCAAAGCTAAATTCATAGAAAAAACAGTCGATATGCTGAATTTAAGAAATATCCTACAAAAAACAATATGGCTTAAGATATCAGGCGGTAACGGGGATAAGAGTATTTCTTTTGAAGAAAGTATAAAGCTGATGGACAATGGATTTTGGTGTGATGCTAATTGCAATAGTTGCGGTACTTGTTTAAAGGTATGTCCGGTAAATAATATTAGGATCGTTGAGGAAAGACTGGTATGGCAGCACCGTTGTGAGCAGTGCTTTGCATGCCTGCAATGGTGTCCCGTGCAGGCAATTCAATTCAGACAAGGCACAATAAACGGTAGAAGATATCATCATCCAAAGGTTAAACTATCAGATATCATAATAAAGTAAATAGATGGAGGAGAAAAAATGAGTATTGAACAAAAAATCATTTGCTCAGGTATTGGATTTTTATTGACAGTTATTGTGGGATTTTGGCTGATTAATTCCGGTAAACCCTATAATACTGGGATTTTTACGGTGCATAAGCTTATAGCTCTTGCAACTGTGATATTAACGGGGATACTCATAGCAAATTTGCTAAAGGGTATAAAATTTGATATATTTATTATTATTTTAATAATTATGGGCATCATTTCAGTGCTTGCGCTTTTTATTTCCGGAGCATTATTAAGTGTTGGAAATATTCCGTATTCAGTAGGAAAAGCAATCCATGTAATTGCTCCGATATCAGCATTTATTTCGATTGGTCTGTCAATTTTCTTGATGCTTAAAAAACTAAGATGAATTTTCACTTTTTTATAATTGAGAGGTATATATTTTAAAAGTTGTCAAAGGGTAAATTCAAAAGTCAGTACATAAACATAATTGATTAAAGCCGCAGGCAATGTTGTGATGAGCATCAATGTCTGCGGTCTTGCTAGCTTTATCCTTCCACATCCACAGTCACGCCGGACTTGAATTCCACAGTGAATTTATTCTCGTAGAAGGTTACCTATTCAATCAGCCGTCGGACAAGCGGCTCGTCATATTCGGCAATGGCGGTGGGCTGTTCCTTTAGGAATGCGTTCATATCGGCTATTTTTTCGGAAGTAAGACCTACATCGAGGATAATTCGTTCTCAACAAGTCACCAGTTGGTAAATGTATATGGAAAACCTGAAAAGGTATGAAGTCAGGAGTGAGGATAATGCCGTGGACGTACAGATTCACAAGAGCGTTGTAAATGGGGTGTGCTACGCATAAGACAGTATAATCGTTAAAACTTGCACACCCGAAATAGCAAGGGGTACGTATTTGATCAATCGATAGTACCTTTGCCACCAGATGGCCGGACTCTAACCCTAAGCTGTATTGACTTGTTTCCGAGAACGGTGATAAAAGCCATTAAATACCGTGGATATGTTTCCACGTACGGAATATTCCTATAAAAACCGCTATCGACCTATTCCCACGAACTGACAAAAAGAAAAACACAGTCCAGACATCAAGATGCCTATCGTTTCATATTGGGACAGTAGCCCAGATATCAAGGATCGAGAAATAGACAGGGCTGAAAAGCCTTGAAATAAGGAGTTCCCAAGCATTGGGTTTTCACAGATGTCATAATAAATGTGTACTTCAATATGTAAAATAAAAAAAACTTACTATCAATACCGATAGCAGGTTATATTTTTATTTTAGAACTTAAATATGGATGAAGATATATAAGTAAACGACAAACTCCACGTCACATATCGTTCAATATCCCGGATATGCTAACATATAGAAAAGCGATCGGGAATGGATGAAAGGGGACGTACAGTTTGTTGAACCATATCAGAAAAATCCATCACGCAGAACTGCCTTGAATTTACTAAGCTGCTTTTGAATCAACTTCCTGTGCCGGTCATCTGACAGGCCTTCCGCCTGGTCAAAGCCTTCCTCAACGAGGTAAAAATTAAAGCATTCAGCTAGATCAGGATTTTCACGGTCCATCTTTGCATAATGCTTCATTAAATAATGGCTGAAATCAAGATCGAAATCCAAGCGGCTGCGCTTTCCGTCCAGATATTCCTGAACAAAGGTCAGCATAAATTCAGATGCAGTGTTCTTCCGCATTTAAGGCATTCTCCTTTTTTATCAGCATCCGGCATTTTTTCGGGACAGCCCCACCCCACGGCAATAGAGCATCCAATTCCCCGACCGATGCGGATGGAACGGCCTCAAGCAGAAACTCCAGATACTCAAACGGCTTCAATCTGTTTGCTTTGGCGGTCTCTATGATCGAATAGACTATTGAGCTTGACGCAGTACCTTTGACAGTATTGCAGAATAGCCAATTTTTGCGGCCCAATGCGAAAGGGCGCACGGCATTCTCAGCCCGGTTGTTCGAAAGTTCAGTACGACCGTCAAGATAGACATTCATTAGCCATCTGCGCTGCTCTAGGGCATAATCCACAGCTTTTCCCATTGCGGTTTTAGGCAGGACATTCAGTGTCTGAAGCCACTCGAAAAAAGACTCTGCCTTAGGCTTGGATTTTTCTCGTCTGAGTTCATGCCGTTCTTCAGGGCCGAGGCTTTTCCACTGTTCCTCCAGATGGAAAAGCAGACCGATGCGCCTAATGGCATCGTTTGCCGACGATGTAACTCTTTCAGAATGCGGAACGGCTTTGAGGGCGTCCTCAAATTTACGCCGCATATGAACCCAACAACCTACAACTGTGATTTCAGGTAGCTTATGATAGGCGGCGTAGCCGTCCGTGTGCAGGAATCCCTTGAAATTCTTTAAAAACTGCTTCGGATGAGTGCTTGACCGGCTTGGCTGATATTCAAACAGAACGATCTGCCGATCTGTATTTCCGCTTGTCCTGTACAGCCACATATAACTGCTTGAGACAGCAGTCTTGCCGGGCTCCCGAAGAACCTGCACGGTCGTTTCGTCTGCATGAAGGACATCCTGCGTAAGCAACAGGGCTTTCA
>LGGM01000004.1 GCA_001509345.1 Clostridiales bacterium 38_11 | reverse complement strand
ACCGAGGGAGTATGCTCAAGTTGCTCTCTTGGATGCAATGTGATTTATCAGCATGAAGGTCAACTGATTTACAAGGTGACGCCAAACAGACTGAAAGATGACGGTGTATTATGCAAGATGGGTAAGTTTGAGTTTGATTATATCAATAAATCAAATAGAATCACCAGACCATCCGTAAAAATTAAAAGCGTCAACACAGACATAAGCTTTGAGGATGTAAAAATTGAATTTGTGTTGAAGCTTAAGTCGATTAAATATTTGCATGGTAAAGATAGCATCGGATTTCTTGTTTCTCAGAGTCTGACCAATGAAGAGCTGGCACTGGTTAGAGAATTGAGCACACAGCTTGAGACCAATATGATTGGTTCAGTCAATGTTACAGGCAGTGATGCCCAATCCACTGTTAAATATGAGGAATTAAATAACGCGGAATTGATACTTGCAGTTGGCAATGTCTATGAGAGCTTCGCTCCAATGGGCGTCAAAATTAAAAACCTGAAAAGACCGTTAATTTCAGTATCAACCAATGGAACCAGATTGGATCATTTCTCCAATGCATCTTATCAGGCACAAAATTTGGAGACATTGTTTACAGATGTTCTTGGATACTTGACAGGAAAAAACAAAAACGTATTGGGGAATAATCAAGCTGAGCAAATAGCCAATGCTTATAAGAAGGCGAATAAACCGATTATTGTGATTGATGAGCTTACGGTATCACCGACTATTCAGAAACTGCTGAAAGAAATGGCTGTCACAACCAGAAAGATTAATAAACCGCATAGAGGATTGCTAACTCTAAAAAAAGAAGCTAATGCTCAGGGCGCTATAGATCTGGGATTTATAAAATCAGGTAATGAAATATTATCTAAGGCAAAGGGTGGAAGCATTAAAGCTTTGGTGGTCATTGGTGAGGAAGAGGTGGATATATCTGAAATAGATGTGGAATATCTGGTAGCAATGAGTATGTTTCCAAATGATCTGACAGAAAAGGCCAATCTGGTATTGCCACTTGTAAGCCTGGCTGAAAGCTCAGGAACCCTGACTAGGACTGATGGTACAGTACAAAAGACAAATATGGCAATCAAACCTAAAACGGGCAAATCCAATTATGACATGTTTAATGAGTTTATCAACTATCTGGTGCCACAAGCATAAATAAGTATTGAGCGGGTGTGAAGACCCCCGCTCTCATTTATTCTAAAGCTTATTGAAATCCATATCAGAACCCTGTTGATAAATGAAATTACCTAAAAATGCGTCATTTTCATCGGGATAATCTGATCTGAAATGGGCACCCCGGCTTTCCTTTCTAAGCAATGAAGATTCTATCATGATAGCTGCCAAGTTCAACATATTGTAGGCCTCAACCCAATCTTTAAGTTTGTAGGGTTGGGATTTTCCCAATAGAGACTTCAATTCTGAAATTGTGGTTTGAGCCTCCAATAGCGTTTTTTTGCTTTTGACAATACCTGCTTTCTCCCACATGACATCTCTAAGTTGGCGCTTGATTGGTTTAATGTCGTCTTGGCCAATTTGAGGTAAGAAAGCCGCTCCTGGAGTAATATCCTCTTGTTTTTTGCTTTGGGCATATAAAGCTGCATTTCTGCCCGCAATAGGACCGAAAACAGCTGTTTCCGTCAAGGCATAGCCTGCTAGGCGATTTGCGCCGTGCAGTCCACCGGTTACTTCTCCACAGGCAAAAAAGCCACCTAAATCTGTCGAACAGTCTGATTGAATTCGTATTCCTCCCATTGAAAAATGTGCTTTTGGCACGACTTTCAGTGGTGCACCAGGATACTTTTCTTGGATTTTGAGCAATTCGGGAGATTCTTTCAAAAGGTAAGGGACAGAGCAATTATCGAGATTTAAGAAAACTTCCTTTTGCTTGAATATCTCTCTGGCTAAAACATCTCTGTTTTCTAACTCTTTATTGGGAAAATCATCCATAAATCTTTCGTTTTTCTCGTTAAGGAATACAGCCCCTTCACTGAAAAGATTTGGAAAGATATCATGAATAGCTGGGGACACAACACGATAGGGATAGAATTGGACAAACTCCATGTCGGATAAAGGAAGGCCTTTTCTCAATGCCATAGCGATGCCATCTCCCGTTTCATCGTTTGTTGTGCTGGTCTCTTTGTATATATAAGCATATCCACCGGTTGCCAATATGATAGATTTGGCTGAGAAATATTGGAGCTCATTGTTGTTTTCCACAATCAAGCCACAGACAGAATTGCCTTTTGTCATTATTTCCACAGCTGTAAATCCATCAAAAATAGATATACAGGTATGTTTCTCTATGTATTCTCTAATTTTAGAGGTCAGAAAAACGCCCTTCTTGGGATTGTGATAGGAAATATTACTATATAACATCTCATCAAGTGATTTGCTGTTAAAATATAGACTAGGTAAATATAATAATAGATTTTCAACTGAATCAGATCCCTTATTGATTAAAACTTTCATAAGTTCCCTGTCATTAATAAATCTACCGGCTTCCAATGCCTTTTTGAGATAAACGCTTTGCATAGACAGATCAGTTGGCGCAAATCTATGGATGGATTTTGAAACCACAGAAGACCCTGATTTTCCAGTCTTTTTCTTTGATATGACAGCGACCTTTGCACCGTTTCTACTGGATTCAATAGCAGCATGCATTCCCGATAAACCGCCACCAACGACAACCACGTCGTATTGACCTGTTTGATTGATTAGCATTTGAACACCTCCGATTCTTTTGGTACTAAGAAACTTATGATAATCATATTAACAAAATTATGGAAGAAAGTAAATTCTCATAAAAGGGCAAAGCTATAGAAATATTAATTCTATTATGGTAAAATAAACAAAAAAGGAGGTGCAACATGTCAAAAATAGTCGTATATTCAAGCAATACTTGCCCTCATTGTGTTTCAGCCAAAGATTATTTGAAATCAAAGGGCATTGAATACATCGAAAAAAATGTATCAACTGATATGGAAGCTAGAAAAGAATTAATGGGCATGGGTTATATGGGCGTCCCCATAATTCTGGTAGATGATAAAGTCATAGAAGGTTTCAATAAAGCGAAATTAGATGAATTGATTAAGGAGTAAATATGGATTTTGATTTGAAAATAGGACTTAAGCATAGTGTTGAGAAAGTTGTAGCATATAAAGATACAGCTGCTTCTTTTGGTAGTGGATTGGTTGAGGTTTTAGCCACACCTGTTATGATAGGTGTCATGGAAGGTACTTGTGCAGCTTGTGTTCAGCCATATTTACCGGAAGGATACAGCACAGTAGGAACACATGTCAATGTTTCACACCGTGCGTCTGTTGCCATAGATGGCACTTATTTTACAGCGTGTGAACTAATAGCCATTGACAGAAAAAAACTGACTTTTAGCGTTAAGACATTCACAGATGAAAAAACAATCGGAGAGGGTACTCACGATAGATTTATCATTAATATTTCTGAATTTATCAAGCAATGACGAATAAGGATATGAACCAGATTTTGGCGGAAGAGATTTTTGTTACCGGCTATGCGAAACTACCTACAAATATCACTGCCAGCAAGATGTATGAAGTGATTGCAGTTGGACTTCTGATTAAATCTGAAACAGGAGAGATACTGGAAGCGGAATGCACTTTGTCCACACAATTGGCAAACAAGTTTGTGTCGCGTATGCTGGTTGGAAATAATATCAATCAGATGGATGAAATAGAAAATGTGATTGACATTTCTTATTTCGGATCTGCAAAAAAAGCTGTCAAAACAGCTGTTCAAAACTGCAAAAAGAAATTTGACTCGATTTTTTTCTCAAAAGAAGAAAGTTGAGAAAACCTAGTTAGAGATACATAAGTGGCAATTTTTCTTGACAGATTCAAGATATTGTTTTATCATGGCTTCAGTTAATTAATATGCCCTATTGTTCGTAGTAGTGAGGTATCCCCTTGTTTTGAAGCGAATGATGCACGGTCAGCGACATCAATAGAAGTCGTTTTTCGTGCATTTTTTATTTAATTAATAAACATTTTGGAGGTACAAATCCATGTTGGATGGAAGAATCAGATGCAAGACACTGAACCAAAAAATAATGACAGCTGAAAAAGCTGCGGAACTGATAAAGGACGGCATGACAGTTGGTGCCAGTGGATTTACACCGGCAGGTTATCCGAAAGCAGTCCCGTTAGCCTTGGCCCAAAGAGCTGGAGACGGAGAAGATATTAAGATAACCTTGATTACCGGAGCATCTGTTGGAGACGAATTGGATGGCGCTTTGACCAGGTCGGGAGTGATTGCAAGAAGGTACCCCTATCAAACAAATGCATCCATGAGGGATGCGATCAATAACGGATCCATAAAGTATTCGGACATGCATTTGAGTCATGTGCCACAGTGGATTAAATACGGGTTTTTTGGCAAAATCGATGTAGTAATCGTTGAAGCCATCGGTATAACGGAAAACGGTGGAATCATACCCTCAACCTCTATTGGCAATTCCAATGTGCTGGTTGAAATGGCAGATATGGTAATCGTTGAACTAAACACATCCCAACCGGTAACACTGGAAGGAATTCATGATATCTACAGTTTGGATAATCCACCGAATAGAAAAGCAATTCCGATTTTTAAGCCTGATGACAGAATAGGAACCACCTATATTCCCTGTAATCCGGAAAAGATCAAAGCGATTGTCTACACCGATATCATTGATAAAACAAGAGACGTTACTCTGATAGATGATGATTCAAGAAAAATTTCCAATCACATCATCAAATTCCTGTACGATGAAAAGACAGCGGGCAGAATTCCCGAAAAGCTTCTGCCGTTGCAGTCTGGTGTGGGGAGTGTTGCAAACGCAATACTTGGTGGGTTATGTGAATGCGATTTTAAAAATCTTACAATATATTCAGAGGTTTTACAGGATTCAGTACTTGATTTGATAGATGCTGGTAAAGTTGATTTCGCTTCAGCGACATCACTGACTATTTCACCCTCAAGACTAGATGATTTTTATAGAAATTTTGGTAAGTATAGAGACAAAATAATTCTAAGACCTCAAGAAATCAGCAACAACCCGGAAGTGATAAGAAGGCTTGGTGTGATCGCCATGAATACTGCAATAGAATTCGATATTTATGGGAATGTCAACTCCACCAACATTGGTGGTACAAGAATGATGAACGGTATCGGAGGCTCAGGTGATTTTACACGCAATGGGTATATCTCCATATTCACAACCGTTTCTACAGCAAAAGATGGCAAAATTTCCAGTATAGTGCCATTCGTCAGGCATGTGGATCATACTGAGCATGATGTTCAGGTTGTGGTCACAGAACAAGGCTTGGCTGATTTAAGAGGACTCAATCCATCCGAGAGAGCAGACCTGATTATTGAGAACTGTGTCCATCCGGATTTTAAAAATCAATTGAGGGAATATGTTGAAAGGGCAATTAGAACATCAAAATTTGTTCATACACCCCATGATTTTGAGACGGTTTTTCTGGAGTTTTCCGATGACTAACAGTGCTAAGACTCCCACTTTTATAAGTGGGAGATACGCACTGTATTGTCCCTGGATAACGGTCTCTAAGGTTCAGGTGGTGTTTCAAACACCATCTGAACCCAAGAACCCTGTTGATAAGCAACCTGCAAGATTTAAAATAAATAAATCATTTTTGCATTAAATCTTGTATTTTAAAGGCTTTTAATATAAATTTAATATGATAAATGTACGTTTGGAGGTATAATTAATGTTTGAAAAAGAGAAATTTGAGCAAATAAAAGAAGCTAGAAAAAACTGGGAAGAAAAGGATCTGAACAAATCGCTTTCCAGATCACCAGAGAGAAAAGAAGAGTTTAAAACTGGATCAGGAGATATAATAGAAAGATTGTATACACCTGAAGATATTGATGATTTGGACTATATGGAAGAAATTGGTTTACCGGGTCAATACCCTTATACACGTGGCTATCAACCTACCATGTATAGAGGTAGATTATGGACCATGAGAATGTATGCCGGCTTTTCAACTGCAGAGGAATCAAATAAACGTTACAAATTTTTGGTAGATCAGGGATCTACAGGACTATCCGTCGCTTTTGACCTTCCTACCCAGATTGGTTATGACTCGGATCACCCATTGGCTGAGGGTGAAGTGGGCAAGGTGGGTGTTGCTATAGATTCATTAGCAGACATGGAGATTCTTTTTGATGGCATAAATTTGGAGAAAGTCAGCACATCCATGACCATTAACTCTCCCGCATCTGTTCTGTTGGCGATGTATATTGCTGTTGCCGACAAGCAAGGTGTATCTCCTGAAAAGTTGAGAGGGACTATTCAAAACGATATTTTAAAAGAATACATTGCACGGGGAACATACATCTATCCTACAGAAGAATCAATGAGACTGATAACAGACATATTTGCCTACTGTTCTGAGAACGTCCCTCAATGGAATACCATCAGTATTTCCGGATACCATATCAGGGAAGCAGGTTCTACAGCCGCCCAGGAAGTAGGATTTACTTTGGCGGATGGTATAGCGTATGTTGAAGCGGCAATCAAAGCCGGGCTTGATGTGGATTCTTTTGCACCGAGACTTTCGTTTTTCTTTAATGCCCACAATGATTTATTGGAAGAAGTTGCAAAATATAGGGCAGCCAGGAGACTTTGGGCGAAAATAATGAAAGAAAGATTTGGGGCCAAGAAACCGCAATCCATGATGCTTAAATTTCACACACAGACTGGTGGATCTACATTGACAGCACAGCAACCAGATAACAATATTGTCCGAGTTGCAATTCAAACGCTGGCAGCTGTTTTGGGAGGAACCCAGTCTCTACATACAAACTCTAAAGATGAGGCTTTAGCCTTACCGACTGAAGACTCAGTAAGAATTGCATTGAGAACACAGCAGATAGTAGCCTATGAAAGCGGAGTCACCAATACGGTGGATCCTCTGGCAGGTTCATATTATGTGGAAGCCAAGACCAAAGAAATTGAAGACAAGGCTATGGAATATATCACCAAAATAGATGAATTGGGTGGAGCACCAAGGGCTATAGATGCCGGTTATATCCAAAAGGAAATCACAGATGCGGCGTATAAATATCAAATGGATGTTGAAAAAGGCGATGTTGTAGTGGTTGGCATGAATAAGTTTAAGGTCGATGAAAAAGCACCACAAGGGTTATTGAAGGTTGATCCTATGGTTGGAGAGATGCAGAAGAAAAAACTGGTTGAATTAAAAGCAAAAAGAGATAATCCAGCAGTTACAGAAAAACTGACAGCTCTCAAAAAGGCATGTGAAGGCACTGAAAATCTTATGCCATATATAGTTGAAGCTGTCAGAGAATATGCCACTTTAGGTGAGATATGCGATGTTATGAGAGAAGTTTTTGGCGAATATGAACAAAGCGTAATGCTTTAAAAATAAGCTGAGATTGAGTCATTAGGAGGAAAAAATGGACAAACCAATTAGAGTTTTGGTAGCAAAACCTGGTCTTGACGGACATGACAGAGGGGCCAAAATGATAGCTAGAGCCTTAAGAGATGCAGGTATGGAAGTGATTTATACAGGCCTTAGACAAACACCTGAACAAATAGTAGCGGCAGCAATTCAGGAGGATGTCGATATTATCGGCATGAGCATTTTATCCGGTGCGCACAATCACTTGTTTCCCAAGGTCATAGGATTGTTGAAAGATCAGGATGCAGAGGATATAATGGTGATAGCGGGCGGCGTCATACCTGAAGACGATATACCTGCTCTGAAGGAAGCGGGAGTGGCTGCTATATTCACACCAGGTGCATTGACAACTGAGATTGTTCAATTCATCAGAGACAATATTAAACGATAAACACATTAAGGGATGATTTGATGGAATTGATTAATAAGATGCTAAAAGGAGATAAGAGGGCCTGTGCGCGTCTTATCTCCATTGTTGAGAATGACGAAAAAGAATCAGAAAAACTGATTAAGAAAATATATAAATACACAGGAAAGGCTCATATCATAGGGATAACAGGACCTCCCGGTGCCGGCAAGAGCACTTTGACAGACAAATATGCAAAGCTTTTAAGAAAAAGTGATTACATAGTGGGTGTTATAGCCGTTGATCCAACTAGCCCATATACCGGTGGCGCAATTCTGGGAGATAGAATCAGAATGAACGATCTGGCGCTTGATCCCGGTGTGTTCATCAGAAGCATGGGAACTCGAGGTTATCTGGGCGGATTGGCAAAGGCTACCAGAAATGCTGTTAAAATACTGGATGCTTATGGGTGTGACTATATCATCATAGAAACGGTAGGTGTCGGACAATCTGAGGTTGATATTGTAAAGGCAGCTGATACAGTTGTATTGGTGATGGTACCAGGTCTAGGAGATGATATTCAATCCATTAAGGCAGGTATTATGGAAATTGGTGATTTGTTTGTTGTGAATAAAAGCGATCTTTTTGGCGCACAAAGAACAGCGACAGAAATCAATATGATGCTGGATATGAGTCAAAATACAGACAGAAGACCTCCTGTGGTGATGGTCACTGCAAATCAGAATAAGAATATTGACCAGATGGCGCAGGAAATACAAAGGCATTATGAGTATCTGGTTGAAAATGGTCTTTTAGAGGAAAGAAGAAAAAAGAACATCAAGAGAGAGCTTCTTGAGTTGGTTGAAGAAGAACTCAAAAAATTGGTCATAAGAGAGACAGAAAGCAACGGCGAACTGGATCGTATGACAGATATTCTCTTTAATAAGGAGACAGATCCGTTTACACTAAGGGATAGATTGCTGTCAACAATAAAATGAATAGAAGGAGACTTATATGGTTACGAAAATAGATCACATAGGTGTTGCGGTAAAAAATCTTGAGGAATCACTGAAATATTATCAGGAAACCCTCGGATTGGAATTGCATGGTGTTGAAATTGTGGAAGAACAAAAGGTAAAGGTTGCTTTTTTGCCTATAGGTGATACGGAGATTGAACTGCTCGAATCAACGGATGCGGAGGGACCTATCGCCAAGTATATTGATATGAAAGGCGAGGGTGTCCAACACATCGCATATCGAGTCGATGATATAGAGAAAGCAATCGCTGACATGCTGTCAAGAGGTGTTAAGATGATTGATGAAAAATCAAGATACGGAGCAGGCGGAGCGAAGATAGCTTTTTGCCATCCTAAAAGCACCAATGGTGTTTTGGTTGAGCTCTGCCAGAGAGATTAAGCAAGTAGTAAATATTCAATCCAGAGGAGGAAAAAATGAACAAGCTGGTAATTTTATGGACAGACAGAGACAAGGTTTCTGCAGAAAACATGATTTTTATGTACGGACTTAATTCCAAGTTGAAAGGCTGGTGGGATGAAGTAACCTTGATTATTTGGGGAGCGTCGACTGAATTGACAGCAAATGATGAAACAATTCAAAAATCAGTCAAAAAGATGATTGACAATGGTGTTCATATCAAAGCGTGCAAAGCATGTGCCGAAAATTTGAATGCAGTCGAAAAACTTGAGTCTATAGGTGTTGAAGTGTTTTACATAGGGCAAACTCTTACAGAATATTTGAAGGATAAAGATGTAACAGTTCTTACCTTTTGAAATAAGGTAGGCCAATAATCTTTTTTATAGTTGAATATTGATAAGGATTGTTTCATAATAAAATGGTCGAGGTTATTAATAACCTCGACCATTCACTATTCTGGTTTTTATTGTTTTCTATGCGTTCAAGCTCTTTAATAATTCATCAAGATTTAATCCATGAACAGCAGCTGCTTGTTCTAATGTTTCCATTTGAGATGATGGACAGCCAATGCAACCCATACCATATTGAAACAATATCTCTGCAGATTCCGGCTTTTCTCTGAGAACTTGTCCTATATACATATCTTTACTAATAGTCATAAGTTACCTCCTTTATTGTATTCTATGATATTATAATACAGAGGTTATTAGAAGTCAAAATATTTAGAAAAATGGATTGTATAATAAATGAATTTACCCATAGAACGGTCTGTGATTGAAAGGCGATACTGGACATGATAGAATACTTAAGGGCACTTACAATATCTATTGATGGATGGAGGAATAATTTATGAATATCGGTTATATCCAACAATTTTTTTTATTGATGGTCGTTGGAGGATTAGGAGCGTTCATTGGTCACAGGTTAAGAATTCCCGCTGGGATTTTTATAGGAGCGATAATATCTGTGGGTGTATTTCAAGTATTTTTTGGAACAATAATGGCCAAGCCCAGCTGGATGAAATTGATAATGCAAATAGCAGTAGGATTGGTTTTAGGCACTAGATTTACTGCAGAGGTTCTTATTGATTTCAAGAAAATGGTGAAACCGGTTTTAATTTCTTGTGTATCATTGATTTTTTTCGCTATAATGATTGGATATTTTTTAAGCTATATCACCGGATGGGATCTACTGACAAGTATTCTTTCTACCGCCCCCGGAGGACAAACGGAAATGGCAATATTATCTGATAGTGTAGGTGCGGACACTGAAAAAATAATCATATTACAGCTTGTTCGTAGTCAATTGGTGTTGGTGGTTATGATGCCCCTTGTCAAAAGATTCCAATCATATCGGGGAAAAGAGGTAAAAAAAAGTGTCCTATAGATTAATCATTATTTTTTCAGCTATATTTGGAGGATTGACTTTGAATTTTTTAAACATTCCCGCAGGCGCTATGGTGGGATCTATTTTAGGTGCGGCTATTTCACAGATGATCACCAAGACGGACTTGAAGATATCCTTGTATTTGAAACGTATCATACGTGTGGTTATGGGGTGCTATATCGGGCTTGGAATTACGCTTGCAGGTGTCAAGCAGCTAGGAGACATAGGCTTGGCTGTTATTATAGTCACTCTAGGGGTGATATCGATGTCATTGTTAATCACCTTTTTGCTATATAAATTATGCCATTGGGAGATTCATGAAGCTTATCTGAGTTCACTTCCAGCAGGATTATCAGAAATTGGCATGACAGCAGACGAATTTGACGTCGACATAATCAAGGTAACAACAATTCATTTGATGCGTCTTATCACAATAGTTGTTGTTATGCCGATAATTGTCAAAATTTTACAGTACTTAGGATAGGGAAGAGGGTTATTATGGATAAAAAAACAGTTTGCTATATTTCGAGAAGTGAAGTTACAGCAAGACACATAGAGGCACAATTAGTAGAATTCTTAGGAGATTATATCAATGTTCATGTTTGGATACTTGAGCATGAAGAAATATTACCCTACCCGACATGTGACATTTACATAGCTGGTAGTAAGACTGTATTTGGTATTGTGGAGCACCAACTTCCATCTAAAAGCTTAATCATAACAGCATCACGGGCATTGGGTATAAACAATCTTGATAGACTATTTCAGATTCCACAAGGTTCAAAGGTTATAGTTGTTGGATATTGGGAGGAAGTAGCGCTTACTACCATCAATTTATTAAAAGAATACGGATTTGATTATTTTAAGATGATACCCTATTTTCTAAACTGCGGGGTTGAAATACCGACAGATATAGATACGGCCATATCTCCAGGGGTCAACTATGTTGTCCCGAATAGCATCAAGAATATTGTCGATATAGGTGCACGAGGATTGGAGCTATCTACTTTCGTTGAATTGGTTGAATATTTGAACTTGCCAAGAGAGATTATCAATGGGATTTCTCATAATTATGTTGAGGAAATACTAAATTTAGGACTCAAACATTACAAGACGGCATGCAAAAATGAAGAATTGAAAAAGAATATTGAGGTTATTCTCAATACTGTCGATGAAGCCATTGTTTCTGTCGATAAAGACAACAAAATTGTTGTTTTCAACCATGTTGCAGAAGATTTGCTTGGTGTCAATTATATTCAGGTAACCAATAGAGATGTAAGGGAAATTCTTCCTCAGGTTGATTTTTCGTATTGCCTTCAAACCGGTGAAAGCATTGTCAATGAGATAAGATATATAAATGGGAATTATTTCGTTTTAAGCACCAATCCCATTCTCGACGAGGATAATGAAATTTCCGGTATTGTATCTATTTTTCGACCTGTAAGAGAAGTAAAGGAACTGGAGGCTAAAGTCAGAAGAGAATTGAAATCGAAAGGGAATTTAGCCAACTATACTTTTGGCCATATTGTTGGTGAATCAACAGAAGTCCTAAAGGCAGTTAATATGGCGAAAAAGTTTGCTAAAACTAAGTTAGCCATTCTACTGGAAGGTGAAAGCGGAACAGGAAAAGAGATTTTTGCACAAGCAATACACAATTACTCTGAACAAAACAGCAATCCTTTTGTAGCGATAAATTTTGCGGCGCTTCCAGACTCACTAGTCGAGAGTGAATTATTTGGATACGAAGGGGGTGCTTTTACTGGTGCAAAGAAAGAAGGAAAAGCAGGATTGTTTGAGGAAGCACATATGGGAACAATTTTTCTAGATGAAATTGGAGATGCTTCACTGGAGGTTCAAAAAAGTCTTTTGAGAGTTCTTGAAGAGCACAAGGTACGCCGAGTTGGAGGCAATACACTTACGCCTGTTGATGTAAGAGTCATTGCAGCCACAAATCAAAATCTCGATTCACTGATGAAATCAGGCAAGTTTAGAGGAGATTTATTTTATAGACTATGTACTTTGCCTATCAAAATACCGGAATTAAAATCAAGAGGGAACGATATATTAATTCTCACTGATTATTTTTCACATAAATTATACAATAGAAATCTAATATTGGAGAATCCTCTAAAAGACTTTTTTTTGAGTTATTCATGGCCAGGTAATATAAGAGAGTTAGAAAATGTTGTCAAATATCTGTGTAGTATGGTTGAAGCAGATGATACGGTTACGATCAGGCATCTTCCTCTTTATATGATGCGCAGTGAAGAAAAACCCCCGGAAGTTAATAATGAAATATCAAAGACACAATCAGAGTATATTAAGTTTGATGAGGTTATGCAGAACTTTAAAAAACAGGAAATACTGAGACCTATAATCATGATACTCACCGAAATACACAATGCTGGTGTTTTAAACAATGGAATAGGAAGACAGACATTGATGAAGAAACTGAAGGATTCTGATATTGGATTTGCTGATCATAAAATAAAGAAATGGTTAAAAAACCTAGCGGAGCTTGGATACGTCGACATTGGTAAAACCAAACAAGGTAGTCGAATAAGTCAAAAGGGTGAGGAGTTTTTAAATTACGCCAGTAAAAAACTGCTTTAGAGTGTTTCATTTTATAATATCTTTTTTTTAGGCCATATATCTTCTATATATGGCCTAAAAAATGCCTAAATACAACCTATATGGAATCATTATGGATTTAATATGCCTAATTGATAAAAATTAGTCATATTCGCCGGTGTTTTTTGTGCATTTTGTGTTTTATCTAAGGTAATTACATTAAAAAAATTGTCAATATTAATGAATTGCACAAATAAGCGTTCAGAAATCAATGTTTTGATTAAGGCAATTAAAAACGCTCGAAACAATTTTTCGTCACATTCACTTTTTGGCATGTTACTTGCACCATTATTGGTAAAGTAAACGTTTTCAATTGAAGGAGGAAATCATTTTATGGCAAATTATCGTTTCGGGGTTCTCAAAGGTGATGATATAGGGTTGGAGATTGTTCCAGTTGCAGTACAGGTGATTAAGACAGCTGTTGAAAAATATAGCGATATCACGATAGACTGGGTCGAACTACCTATTGGATATCCGTCGTACTTATCAACTGGCGAAACCCTACCGGAGGAAACACTAAGAACACTTTACAGTCTTGATGGATGGATATTGGGACCGATAGGACATATGGCTTATCCAAAGAATGATCCAAAAGCAATCAATCCTCATCCTATTCTAAGAAGAGATTTTGATTTGGTTAGCAATATTAGACCAGCAAAATCGTATCCTACTGTACCAAGCATTCATCAAAATGTGGATATTGTGATTGTCAGAGAGAACAACGAAGGGTTTCAACCTGATAGAAATATGCATAAAGGTAAAGGTGAGTTCATGCCTACGCCTGATATGGCCATGTCTGTAAGAGTTATTACTAAACGTAATTCTGAAATGGTTTCAAGAGTAGCTATGGATTTAGCCAGACAAAGAAATGGCAAGAAAAAAGTTACTGCAGTCCACAAAAATACTGTTTTCAAATTAGGATGTGGTTTGTTTGTAGATACATGCAGAGGGGTTTCCAAAGCGTATCCGGACATTACGTTTGATACTGCTGTTGTGGATACCTTTGCAATGCAAATGGTCATGAACCCTCAAAAATTTGATGTGGTTGTCACAACCAACATGTTTGGTGATATCTTATCAGATGAAGCAGCTGGTATTGTAGGTGGGCTCGGTATGGCACCTGGACTTTGCGTAGGACCTGACTATGTTATGGCTCAAGCGACTCATGGTTCAGCCCCAGATATATCGGGAAAAAACATTGCTAATCCATATGCAATGGTAATGTCTGCTCAGATGATGCTGTCATGGGTTGGAAATAAAAAGAATGATGCGTCTGCAATAAAGGCTGCTGAAAATGTTCAAACAGGCATAGAAAAAGTGCTGAATGAAAACGTATTTGTGACCCCTGATCTAGGAGGAACAGCATCTACTGAAGAAATGGGAAAAGCCATCTGCGAAGCTATTCAAAGCATTTAAAGCCAGCGGAGTATTATAAAACGGATAATTTTATGAAATGAGGCGTAAAGATGGGTATGACTATAACTGAGAAGATCCTGTCTAGAAAGACAGGAATGGCCATGGTAAAACCATGGCAAATAATAGAGGTTCCCATAGATGTGGCGTACATACATGATAATAACGCACCTATTGCAATCCAACAATTTGCTAAGCTGACAAATGCGAAGGTATGGAATCCTGAGAAGGTTTATTTTATTCTTGATCATCATTCTCCATCCACTACATTCAGAGCGGCAATACATCATCGCAATATTCGCGAGTTTTCAAAGCAATATGGCTGTAGAGTCATTGATGTTGGAAGAGGGGTTTCTCATACTGTCATGGCTGAGATGGGGATTCCACGACCAGGCAAAATAATTGTTGGTACGGATTCACATACAGTCGGAGTGGGCACTTTTGGTTGTTTAGCTACAGGCATCGGATCAACTGAGATGGCTGCGGTATTAGCCACAGGAAAGATATGGATGAGAGTACCGGAAACTGTCAAGGTTATTCTGGATGGACAATTATCCCATGGGGTATGTGCGAAAGACGTGGCATTGTTAATTCTCAAGCACTTCGGTCCATCTATGTTGAACTATATGGCCATTGAATTTGAAGGATCCTTTCTTGATACGATCACAATAGAGGAGAGAATGGCAATAAACATTATGTGCTTGGAAATGGGTGTAAAGAATGCAATCATGCCTGTTGATGAAAAGCTTCTATCTAAACTGAATTCAACAGCGATGAATGAAGAAATAGTGACTGCGGATCAAGATGCCGTGTATGCCTCAAGGGTACAATTTGATATCAGTATTCTTGAACCCATGGTTGCCACTCCAGGCATGCCAACTAATGGAACTGATATTAAAAGTGTAGAAGGAACTAAAATCAATCAGTCAACTTTGGGCTCTTGTGCGGGAGCATATTACCATGATTTGGAACAGGCAGCTGAAATATTAAAGGGAAGGAAAGTCAATCCTGATGTTAGGTTTGTGATTGTGCCAAATACCTCCAAGGTAATTGAAAAGGCGATGCAAACAGGTGTTGCCTATACATTGATAGAGTCAGGGGCTGTGATTAGTTCACCTTCTTGTGGCACCTGCGGTGGCTACGAGGTAGGTTGTCTTGCTCCAGGAGAAGTATGTATTTCAACGACCACTCGGAATATGGATGGGAGAATGGGTCCGGGAGGCAGAATTTATTTGGCAAGCGCGTACACTGTTGCGGCATCTGCGGTTACAGGATATATTACAGATCCACGTGAGTTTTTAGGAGGAGGCATTCATGAATAATGATAGTTTGTACTTTTCTGGGAAAGCATTGAAATATGGCGATGATATCAGTACGGATCATATATTGCCTTCTCGATACATGACTGAGATTGAGCCTCAGGAATTGGCTAAGCATTGCATGTCTGGAATTGACGCACGGTTTTCTTCAAAGGTTAAGGAAGGAGACTTTTTGGCAGCAGGTGAAAACATTGGTTATGGGTCAAGTCGTGAACAAGCACCTCAAGCCCTAAAAAACGCTGGTATACGAGTAATAATTGCCAAGTCATTTGCAAGGATTTTCTACCGGAATTGCTTTAATATCGGGATACCAGCTGTAGTCTGTCCCAATTTTATAACAGAATTGAATGATGAAGATATGTGTACCATCAATTTGGAAGCAGGATCAATATATAATGAAACAAAAGACAAATATTATAATTTCGCAAAACCCCCTGATTTTATGTTGGAATATATCAGACTGGGAGGATTAATACCATATCTGGAAATGCAAAGTAATCAAAGCGATAGGGATAGTATAGAAATCAAGATTTGAGAAAGGAAGGTAATTATGACTGTCATTAATGTGGAAAAATGTATCGGGTGTAAAATATGTCAAAAATATTGTACTGTAGATGCATTCGTGTTTAACAAGGAAGAAAGAAAAATGCATGTTGACCAAGATCGATGTACAGAATGTTATGTATGTCTGAGACAAAATATTTGTCCTCAAGGAGCTATTGAACCAGTTGAGTTGGTAAACTTCTATAAGCAGTTTCAGCATGTAATAAGTGATCCGGTGGAAAATCATGGTGTTACTGGTGTCACAGGAAGGGGCACTGAAGAAGTAAAAACCAATGATGTCACTGGAAGAATACAAAAGGGTGAAATTGGCATATGTATTGATATGGGTCGTCCTGGAGCAGGAGTTTATCTTAGAGATGCAGAAAAGGTCGCGATGGCCTGTGCCAAATCTGGCGTCAAACTAGCACCTGCGGAGCACACACCTCTTGCAACTCTGATGCCAGATATTACAACAGGTAAGCTGGTTGATGAATGTCATGACTATCATCTGCTTTCAGTAATCGTTGAAGGAAAGTGCCAGGAAGAAGAGCTGAAACAAGTGATGGAGGGTTTGCAACAGGTTGCCAAGGAAATTGAGACTGTGTTTTCTCTTGGTTTGATTGTCAGAACAGATGAAAATGGGGAGACTGAAGCACTTAATTGTCTTGATGAGTTAGGAATCCCACAGCCTTTCAGAGGAAAGGTCAACGTCGGATTGGGCAAGCCGCTATCACTGGCATAATAAATAAGGAGGGATAAGTATGACTCATTCATTGCACCGTTCAGGCACTATAGAATCACAGAAAAAAGATTTCAACTGGTTTATGTATCAGACAAAGGGCGTAAATGATGTAAACATCAAGCCGAAGGCTCTTGAATTTATCGCAGTCGTGGAAGCATTGGGATCAGAAAATTGGGGCGATGTTAAATCAGGGCCGATTACCCGATATCCAGTTGATTATATCAGGGATCACATAACGGATAAATCGCGTTTGAGAGGTGTTTTCACCAAGCGATCTCAAATCGTAGAATTCATGAGACAAATCAAGGAAAAGGATCTGGGTATGTCAGTAGTTGTTACAGGTGTCCTTTCAGAGGTGCTTCCAGCTTGTAAAGAGGCAGAAGTAATACCACACTCCATCAACTACTCTTTGGGTGTATGGGGAAAAACCGAAATACTGCCTGATGATACCACATTGTCTATAACGACAATGTGTGGGCATCATATGATACCACCTAAATTCGTGCAGCATATGATTGATCAGGTAAAGAAAGGAAAATTGACTGAGGAAGAAGCTGCAATCAAGCTTTGTAACTTCTGCTACTGTGGTATTTTCAACCAAGTAAGATGTGCTGAAATTATCCAAGACGTGGTAAATAAAGATAAATAGTATATCCAAGCATTAGAAAGAACCAAATTCAGTACAAGATTTAGAAATTAAAGGGAGGTGTTTATGAAGTGATTGAAATCAGGATGGCCAACACTGCCAGGATGATAATGGAGGCAGTGTTGGAAGTAAAACCGGGTGAGAAGTTGCTTATACTAACGGACACAGAAAGACCGCATAGCATCACAAAAGTTCTTGCGGTCGCGGCTGAAATAGCCCGAGCACAAACAGTCATCATCACAATCGCTAAACCAACAGGCATGAGTGGTATAGAGCCACCGGAAACTGTTGCGGCAGCTATGAACTGTGCGGATGTAATAATCAATCAAACCAGCCATTCCATGACATTTACCAACGCACAGAGAAGCGCTATTGCAAAAGGCGCAAGGGTATGCAATATTCGGAACATGAGTGAGGATATGATGATAAGAGGAGGTGTGTCGGCTGATTACTTGGAAGTAAAAAGAATAAGTGACATGCTGGTTCAAGTAATCAATTCTGGTGAGAGAGTTCACATCACTACCAAAGAAGGAACTGACCTCAAATTTAGTATAAAAGGTCGAAATGGATTTGCTCTGTGTGGGTTTGCTACAGAACCCGGAACATTCTCAGGACTACCTGATGGGGAAGCTGCCTGTGCTCCACTCGAAGGAACTGCCGAAGGTATTATCGTCAATCCATATATGATGGAGGATGTCGGTGTTGTTAAAGACCCGATAAGCATCAGCTTTGAAAAAGGTCTGGTGACCAAAGTAGAAGGGGGACAAGAAGCTGGAGCACTCAATGAGATTCTTGAAAAAACGGGAGTAACCGGCCGAAATGTTGCAGAGTTTGCCTTCGGTACCAATCCCGCTTGCAGGATTACCGGTAGTTCACGGGAAGACAAGAAAAAACTTGGAACTGCCCACATAGCAATAGGTGACAATAAATCATTGGGTGGAAATGTAGAGTGTTACATGCACATGGACATCACGTTTCTTAAACCTACTATCAGTATTGATGATCAACTTATTGTCAAGGACGGAAAAGTATTAGCACTTTAAATGTAATGGGAATCAACTAATAAAAATTTTATTTTTCGGCATTAGCTGAAATCTAAATAAAAAATGGAGGAAAGAATAATGAGTAAGAAAATTTTAATGGTAGTATTGTCTTTAGTAATGGTAATGACGCTTGTGGTCGGTTGCGGTAGCAATACACCGGCACCAACTACAGCAGCACCAACCACTCAAGCAGGCGGAGGAGAAACTACTCCCGAAGCAACAACTAGTTTGGCATACCCAGAAGATAACATTGAGGTTGTATATCACTCAAAAGCTGGATCTGGTGGTGACATTTTCTTAAGAACAATGGGTAAAGCTCTTGAGCCTGCTCTTGGTGTTTCATGGGTTGTAAACAATATGCCAGGTGCTTCCGGTGCTACCGCTTTTGAATATGCGGCATCTGCAGAGCCTGACGGATACACTTTGTTGGGAGTTTCCTCTACAATTATAACTGCACCTCTAATCAGTGGAATGACAACCACATATAAAGATTTTGAACCGGTTTGTATGATGTTTACCGACCCAATGGTTGTTTTTGTCCAAGAAGAATCTCCATTCCAAACATTGGCGGATCTTATTGAATTTGGAAAAGCTAATCCTGGAACATTAAAAATTGCCGGTGGAACACCCGGAGAACTCGGATTTGTCGTTGGCGCTGAATTGATGAGAGTTGCTGGTTTTGAAATGGCTCTTGTTCCTTTCGAAGGAGGGGGAGATGCCGCAGTGAGTGTTCTTGGTGGACATGTCGATGGTGGCATAGGAGAATACGCAGAGATTGCTTCCTCAGTTGAAGCTGGAAAACTCAGAATAATCGCTTCATTGAATGCAATGCCTGAAGCACCTGAAATTCCGACTTTCGCTTCAGAAGGGTATCCTGAAATCCAGATAGAGAAATTCAGAGGCGTACTTGCTCCAAAAGGAACACCACAAGAAGTAATAGACAAGCTAGCAGAAATGATGAAAACTGCATTTGATGATCCAGATTTTCAACAATATATCAAGGCTAATAATATGATACCTAATTATAAAGTAGGAGCTGAATTTACAGCTATTATGGATGCACAACATGAGCAGGTCAAATCCACATTAGAATAGTATAAACTGACTTGAGAGGGTGGAGAATCCCACCCTCTCAAATTAAATAGGGCGAGGAGGAACAGTCTATGTTTAAACGCTACGATTGGAGTGTCGGGTTAGCAAGTATTTTACTTGGTGCCTTTATTATTTACAGATCATCGTTTTGGGCAAATTATCAATCCAGCGAAAGTGCAGGTCCCGGCTATGTACCTGTTATCTTAGCATGGGGGATGATTATTATAGGTGTAATTCATCTGGTTGGATGGTGGATTGATTATAAGAGAGGAAAGAAAACAGAAGATAAAATTGATTATGCCAAAGAATGGCGGGAGTTCAAGCCGTTATTGATGATTGTAGCTGTCAGTATTATTTACATTTTGGCTTTGAAGACAGTTGGCTACTTGTTGATGACACCATTACTGATAGGTTCCATATTATGGATCATTAAAGAAAGAAAAATTAAAGGAATAATAATTACCTCTATCAGTGTAACAATCATTCTTTTTTTAATTTTTTTCTATGGATTGTCTATCAAGTTACCTTTGGGAATCATGAAACCTTTTTTTTAGATTAGTATATGAATTAAAGCATCTATCATCCTACGTTTTAAGGAGGAAAGGAAATTATGTTAGATTTGATTATGCAAGGAATAACAGAGATTATGCATATTAATACCCTGTTATTTATATTGTTTGGAGTGGCTTGGGGTACGATAGGTGGTATGATACCTGGAATCAATGCTACCATAGCTATGGCATTGCTATTACCATTTACATGGGGTATGGGTCCGACCAATGCTATCGTAATGCTGTGTGGTGTTTATGCAGGGGGTGAATATGGCGGATCTATTCCAGCCATATTGATTGGTACACCAGGAACTAATGCTGCAGCCTGTACGGTCATTGATGGTCATGAGCTACATAAACAGGGAAAAACCGGGTTAGCGCTTTACACCTCATTGAATTCTTCTGTTTTTGGTGGGTTTTTTGGAGCCATTGCACTTTTGTTTTTTGCTATGCCCCTGGCAGAAGTTGCTTTAGCTTTTGGTCCAGCTGAATATTTTGCTTTGGCAACCCTGGGACTAACCATGATATGCTCATTGGGAGAAAAGTATGTTTTTAAAGGAATACTGGCTGGATTCATCGGCATTTTTCTATCAACTGTCGGTTTTGACCCGATTAAAGGTGTTCCCCGTTTTACTTTTGGAGTAATGTCACTTAACTCGGGCTTTGATATGGTAGCGCTTATGATGGGTTTTTATGCGATTAGCGAGATGTTCAAGCAAGCGCAAGAATTGTTGGGCGGAGAAGTTTTTGAGCTAAAGGGTGATCCGGATACCCATTTTCCAAAATGGAAAGAAATTAAGGGTCTGTTTAAATGGAATGTATTTGGTTCTATTTTTGGAACTATAATTGGTGTTATGCCTGGTGCAGGAGCAACAACTGCCGCTTTTATCTCTTATAGTGAAGCAAAACGCATTAGCAAGGATTCTAGCAGCTTTGGGCAAGGAAATATAATTGGGGTGGCTGTGCCGGAATCAGCAAACAATGCGGCAACAGGAGGCGCGATGGTACCATTGCTGGCATTGGGGATTCCTGGGTCCAACTCGACTGCCATAATGCTCGGGGCTCTAATGATTCACAATGTCAGTCCGGGACCAATGCTTTTTATCAATACACCTGAAATTCCGTACGGCATATTCGTATCACTTTTCTTTGCCAATGTGTTCTTGTTTTTTGTAGGATATATGTTTATAAAATTCGCTATTAAAATTACAAGCATTTCAAAACCCGTACTGATTGCGACAGTTATCGCTTTGGTATATACAGGCGCTTTTGCTTATAGTGGAGAGCTTTTCAGCATAGGTGTAACCCTAGCATTTGGAGTAGTGGGCGTCTTGTTGAGAAAAATGGAAATACCGCATACCGCTGTTGTTTTGGGCTTTGTGCTTGGTTTTCTTATGGAGGCGAATTTGCGTAGAGGTCTAATCATATCTGAAGGAAGCTTCTGGGGAGTAGCGACAGCATCTCCTATCAGTGCAGTTCTATTGGCGTTTGCTGTATTTTCTGTAGGATTTGCTTTTGTCCGAGGTTTGAGAATGTCCAAAGCTGAATTAAGCTAATTAAGGTCAGTTGGAGGAAAATAATATGAAATTATCACGGATGGCTTTTGCCGCAAACATGTTGATTAATCAAGTGCTAGAATTGAAAAAAGATGAATCGGTATTGATTGTGACAGATACAGCCAGACCAAGCTCTATCACAGAAGCGATTGCCTACAGTGCTGTCTCAGCTGGTGGCAGGGTAATGGTTATTATAATGGAACCGCAGAGCATAGGCGGAGAGGAACCACCTGCTCCCGTTGCTGCAGCTATGGCTGCAGCAGATGTTGTCATCAATCAATCGACCCAAAGCATAACACATACTAACGCAACTAGACAGGCTATGAAAATGGGTGCAAGAATAGCCAACATGAGAAACTTTAGTGAAGATATGATGTTCAATGGTGGTGTTAATGCAGATTATAATAAAGTAAGAGAAGTAAGTGAATATCTGGCAGACCTATTAACAAAAACTAAAATAATCAGATTAACTACTCCGGCAGGAACAGATTTGACTATGTGGACTGAAGGAAGAAGTGCGATTGCACAAACAGGATTCGTGACAAAACCTGGAATGTTATCTGGCTTACCTGATGGAGAAGCTACCCTGGCACCCTTGGAAGGAAGAACCGAGGGGGTTGTGGTTTCACCCTATATTGCAGATGAATTAGGTCTAATTACGGAGCCCTTGAAAATTGAGATAAAAAAAGGAAGAATTCTGAAGATTAATGGAGGTAGACAAGCCACAGCATTAAAAAATCTGTTGATGAGCAAAGACGATGCCGGCTATAATGCAGCATCACAATTTGCTTTAGGTACAAACCCAGCCTGCAGAATTGTTCCCAATACCAGAGAGGTTGGTAAGAGAATGGGAACAGCACACATTGCTATAGGAGATAATCGTAGTTTGAACGGGAAAAGTGCCAGCTCATTCCATATAGATTTTGTTTTTTTAGACGTCTCAGTATATTTTGATGATGTATGTATTATAAAAGATGGTGTATACCAGATAAAGCTACCTTGATAATGAAATTCTGATAAACAGAAAACCCAGTATACGGGGGTTTTTGCTTGCGGTTTGATTTGTCAATGAGATTGTTTATTTACAGAGGAGGATGAAACATGAGAATTAATCATAATGAGCTCAAAGAAACCATTGAGCAAGCATTGTTAAATGCCGGATTATCTTTGGAACAGGCTGATCTGGTGGCACAGATTCATAGCTCAACAGCTCTTGACGGGATTTACTCACATGGTTTGAATCGCATCCCTGTTTTTATAAGGGCGGTCAAGAATGGATGGGTAAATCTAAATGGACAGCTTGAATTGAGGAAGGGTTTTGGTGTTGCGGAAAATTATGATGGCAATAGAGGCATAGGTGTCATCAATGCCATGAATGCATCTCGAAGAGCGGTGGAGTTAGCTAAAATTCATGGTGTGGGATTAGTGTCGGTCAGAAACACATCTCATTGGATGCGTGGTGGAACCTACGCATGGGAAATAGCGAATCGTGGTATGATAGGCATGTGTTGGAGCAATACTGAGTCAGCCGTGACGGCATGGGGATCGATTGAACCTTGTGTAGGATTGAATCCTGTTTGTTTTTCTGTGCCCAGAGATGAGGGTGCCCTCGTACTTGATATGGCCTTATCCCAATACTCATATGGCAAACTTCAAACGACACGCCTGGCAGGAGAAACGCTACCCTTTCCAGGTGGATACAATAAAAAAGGAGAATTGACAGTCATCCCTGCCGAGATAGAAGAAACCAGAAGAGCACTTCCAATTGGTTTTTGGAAAGGTTCAGGTTTGGCGTTGGCGTTGGATATAATAGGTGCGGTATTGGCCAATGGTCTCAATACACCGGCTTTAGATGAAGAGGTAAAAGGCAAAATGAGTTCAGCAGGAAGCAGTCAGATTTTTATCGCAATAAATCCGGAGATGTTTTCAACCCATGAAGAGGTTGAAGATATTGCCAACAGAAGTATCGCTGCGATTCACAATGCAACTCCGATCAATCCAGATCAACCAATTGTTTATCCAGGAGAAAGACAAGTTAAAAGAAGAAAAGAAAATATAGAGAAAGGCATTCCTGTTGACCCGGGAATCTGGAACGATGTCTGTAAGCTGGCGGGTAAACAATAGCCACACAAAAAATAATGCCTCGATAAAGACAATCCTGTAGGTCGATTTCAAAGCTCAGTTTAAATTGACATGCTTAATCATTTTATGTATAATATTTAAGCTATCAAAATTATGATGGAAAGGTGACCGAGTGGTTGAAGGTGCACGCCTGGAAAGCGTGTGGGCGGGAAACTGCCTCAAGGGTTCGAATCCCTTCTTTTCCGCCATCGAGCCGTGCTAGATGGGGTGCTAGCGGTACCTTGTAGCCTGCAATCCGCTATAGCAGGGTTGAATTCCTTTTATGAGGAATAACTCCGGTCGGGCCTGTCTTGAGCAAGTGATGTTGAGAATTTGGTCCTGCGCAATGAAATGCTGTGAACCCCGTCAGGTCTGGAAGGAAGCAGCGGTAAACGGATTTTTTCATGTGCCGCAGACAATCCGGGTTTGAGTCAACTACTTGGGTAACGCCGGTTAGAGAATTTCGAATTTAGGTGCACGGCTTGAAAAAACACATGTGTCATAAGATACGTGTGTTTTTTCTTTTTAGGCAAGTAAAGATAATATTTGAATAAAGCGGAAAGTTTGATATAATGATGTAGACTCTATACTAGGCGGTGTTTCTATGTCACATCAGGCAATTTACAGACAATACAGACCGAAAACATTTGATGAAGTGATTGGGCAACAACATATTACAGAAACAATCAAAAATCAGATCATGAGAAAATCAACTGCCCACGCTTATCTTTTTTCAGGAATCAGAGGTACAGGTAAGACTTCAACAGCAAAGATATTTGCAAGGGCCATCAATTGCACCAATAATACTGATGGTAATCCATGCAATACTTGCGATACTTGTTTGAGTATCCTTTCCGAGCGCAACATGGATGTTATTGAAATGGATGCTGCTTCCAACAATGGTGTGGAAGACATTAGAGATTTGAGAGAAAAAGTCAAATTTCTGCCTTCTCAAAGCAAATTCAAGGTCTATATAATAGATGAGGTTCACATGCTTTCTAAGGGGGCTTTCAATGCGCTATTAAAGACACTTGAAGAGCCACCTGCACATCTTATTTTCTTATTGGCAACCACTGAGCCTCAGAAAATCCCGGCAACCATCTTATCTAGGTGTCAGAGATTTGATCTGAGAAGGATTGGGGTTGATGACATCATCAAAAATCTTAAAGATATTTTAAACGATTTAGGCGTGAAGAGTGAAGACGAGGCTCTCAGAATGATAGCTAACAGCGCTGAAGGAGCCATGAGGGATGCTCAGAGTTTATTGGACAGATGCCTAACCTATAACAATGAAATGATAACTTATAAAGATGTCACAATGCTTCTTGGTACCGTCAACTATAAAACCATATTGGAATTTACAGATTCATTGATTCAGGGAGATATACGGGACACACTGATGCTTTTAGATGAAATATTGGCAGAAGGGAAAGAAATCTCAACTTTTCTGGAAGACCTGATTGCCCATCTTAGAAACCTTCTGATTGTCAAATCTGTAGAAGATAGCCAAAAGTTTATCAGACTTGGCGAAGATGCTGTACGACAATTGGAGATTCAGAGTGAAACCTTATCCATACAAGATAATATAATGTTTATAGAGGATTTGTCTGAAACACTGTCACTATGCAAGAAAGCGGTTAACGACAGAATCCTTCTTGAAACCAGGGTAATCAGGCTGTTGAGTAGCGGTCAAAAATTGAAGACTGAGGCATATTTAAACCAAGAATCACCAACAGAAATGATTCACAAAAAACAAAAAAATGATAATGAAGCAACTATCAAGCCAATCACCGTCAAAAAACCAGATAATCTCACAAACTCAGAATTAAAGCTGATCAAAGATCAATGGGAAAATATTCTGGCCGTTATAAAACAAGAGAAAGTAACTTTCAATGCGGTGCTGAAAGAGGCTGAACCTTCTAATGTGGAAGGTGATGTGGTCACTATCAGATTTGGCGGGAAATTCAGTTTCCATTTTAAGAGAGCAAACAATAAAGAAAATATAGAGCTACTGCAACGCATCGTCAGCAGCATTCTCAAAAAAAATTGCACTGTAAAGTTTGTAATTGATACTAGTGATGAAGATTCATCATCGAAGATATCCGAGCAGAAATTGAAAGAAAAATTAAATCAAAAAACTTTTGAACTGTTTGGTAAAGACAAAGTTGAAATAATCGAATAGGAGGAAATTATGTCAAAGGGAAAAAGAATGCCTAGTGGAATGCCAGGTGGAAACATGAACAATATGATGAAGCAGGTTCAGAAGATGCAACAGCAAATGGCTGAGGTGCAAAAAGAACTAGAAGAGAAAGAAGTTGAAGCAACGGCTGGAGGCGGTGCAGTCGCTGCGGTTGTTAATGGAAAAAGAGAATTGCTTAGAATTCAGATCAATCCGGAAGTTGTTGACCCTGAAGATGTCGAAATGCTCCAAGACCTAATTGTTGCGGCTGTAATGGAAGCATCCAAGAAGGCTGAGGATATGATGGAAAAAGAAATGTCCAAGGTTACAGGGGGCCTGAATATTCCAGGAATGTTTTAAATGGAGTTGATGTGATGGAACAGTATGCCGCTCCTATAAACCATTTAATTGAGGAATTGTCAAAGCTACCGGGAATCGGTAGAAAAACAGCACAAAGGCTAGCTTTTCACATTTTGGATATGAAAGGGGATCAGGTTGTCAAATTAGCTCAGTCAATAGTAGATGCTAAAAAACTGATCAAATTTTGTACAAACTGCGGCAATATGACAGATAAAGATCCATGCGCAATTTGCGGCAATGTCAAGCGTGATAAATCCGTGATTTGCGTTGTCGAAGATTCGAGAGATGTTGCAGCGATGGAAAGAATTAAAGAATTTCATGGCTATTACCACGTTTTACATGGCACCATTTCACCTATGGATGGGATAGGCCCTGATGAGATCAATATAAAAGGTTTAATTACAAGACTGAACAATGATGTTAAAGAGGTTATACTAGCCACCAATCCAACCATAGAGGGTGAAGCAACAGCAATGTATATTGCCAGGCTTGTAAACCCTATGGGTATACGCGTCACACGATTGGCTCATGGTATCCCTATTGGTGGAGATATAGAGTATGCTGACGAGGTGACACTTGTTAAGGCATTGGAAGGTAGAACTCAGATATAATCAAAGAGGGAATATACTCCCTCTTTAATAATTTTCAAGGAGAATCAGAATGATTGATAAAAAACTTTTAGAGTCTATTGATAAAACATCTGAGCGGATAGTTGAAGACTTGATCAGAATTCGAAGAGATTTGCATCAAATCCCTGAATTGGGAAGTGATTTGCCCAAAACACGAGAATACATATTAAAAGAACTCAGAAAGCTTGATGTAGAGATAAATGAAAATGTTGGTGAAAATGGTATAGTAGCAACTCTTTATGGCGGACATAAAGGACAAACGATTGCATATAGAGCGGATATGGATGCCCTTCCCTTGAATGAGGAAAATGTCTTTGATTTCTCCTCAAGACATGATGGAAAAATGCACGCATGCGGGCACGACGGACATGTAACAATCACCTTAGGAATACTGAATATTTTAGTCGACATCAAGAATGACATAAAAGGCAACATCAAATTTATCTTTCAACCGGCAGAGGAAACGACCGGTGGCGCATTGAATATGATTAATGACGGAGTGTTGAAAAACCCTGATGTCGATTATATTCTGGGTTGTCATATCTGGCCGTCTATAGAAAGCGGCAAGATAGGGCTTCGAAAAGGTCCTATAATGGCAGGTACAGACATAGTTGACATTACCATTGAGGGTAAAGGGGGACATGGTGCTATACCTTATAAAACGGTTAACCCCATAGTTGTTGGCAGCAAAATAATTAATGAAATAGAGGGTATCAAGAATTATTTCATCCCATCCAGCCAAAATTCCGTTATCAGCTTTGGTGCATTCAATGCAGGTGAAACCAATAATGTCATTCCTCAGACCGCAAGGTTATTGGGAAGTGTGAGAACTTTTTCAAAAGAGACCCAGTCGATTTACATTTCCAAACTCACTGATATCATCAAGAGTGTCGAGACTGTTTACGGTGCGAAATGTGAATTGAAATACATAAAAAATTATCCACCTACCATCAATGATGAACAGGTTGTGGATAATATTGAGAATACGTTGATTGAATATGGTTTACAGGATAAAATAATTCATATTGATGAACCTTCCATGGGAGCTGAAGATTTTAGTTATTTCCTTCAAAATGTGCCGGGCGCATACATATTTATTGGCTCGAGAAATGAGGAGAAGGGTATCATGCAAGAAATCCATCATCCAAATTATGACATGGATGAAGCGATTTTCGAGACGATACCAGCGATTTTATCAAAGACATTGCTATCATTTCTTATGTTCTAATCAACTAAATCCTGCTTAAAATCAACTCATATTTAGGGTTCTCTAATAATATTTTATTGGAGAATCTTGTTTGTTAAAGAATAATCCAGCTCCAGAAAAGTGTGATGGGAACTGATAAAATTATCCTTTGTAAGAAAATGATCAGAAAATCTTTTTTAGTCGTCAAGCCATGGAACGACATAATAATCAGCATAGGTGCAATGTAGATCAATTGATTCATGGTGACTGCTGCCATTATGATCTGGGTGTTGGCAGGTAAGATGTTTCTAAGAATTACCGAAGGCATGATCAGATCTATTGTGTAGAGAATCAATGTCTGAGATAGCAGAAAAGGTTGTACAAAACCAAAGAGCTTCAAATATAACCCATAGGGATAAGACAAGATTTCGAAAATATTGGTGTATTCTATCAACAGGACTGATAATGTTCCCAATGTTATCAGAAATGGAACGAAAGACAGCAGTATGTTAGCGACTGAGAGCAAGCTGTTTTTGACGGAATACCTTGTTTTAAATGCTCTCTCACTAGCTTTTTTGATGGCATAGTCAAGCTTATTATCACCTTGATGATTAATCTCCAGTGAGATACCTTTTTTGGAATCCATGTTGACAAAGGGTGGAATGCGCACCATGATAAAGGCCATTGTAAAAAAAACAAGAACAGTCAGGCCGTAAAATTTGAAGAAATAAGCACTGTCACCTATGACACTCCAATATAATAGCCCTGTAGAAAGAGAGGGTACCGTAAGGGTTGTCATGATTCTCATAGCCTCTTGCTTGGAGTAGATGCCCTTTTCATATTGTATACCTGTCAGATACATGCTCATGGTCGATCCAACAAAAAAAGATGTGACAAGATTTACCATAGCGTTACCCGGCACTCTAAAAATGGGCTTGATTACTTTATCCAGCATGACCTCCAGAAACTCAGCCAAACCATACTCGCTAAGAAGCGGTAAGAAGAAATTGGCAATGGTAATAAAAATGATAATACTACCAGTCATTTCTATGATTTCCGCACTGGCAACATTCAGTTTTAAAAGGATGCTGAAGTCAAAAAATTTATAGCTGACAATAAAAAATAAAGCTGCAAATCTAAATAGTATCTGTAATGCTTTGACATTGAAATTTTTTTTGATAAACTCGTATTTGGCCAAATGCTTTGGTTTGAATAATTTGACATAAAATGTCAGGAGACAGACTGACAACATAAAGAATAATGTAATATGACTGTAATAGCTCTGGAAGATTTCCTGTACCGCGTGTATAATAATCAGTAGTATGTTATCATTTGAATGAGGTGGTCTCATGATAAATACAAAGAGACCTAATCCTGTAAAAATATAAAATTTTACTTTACCGCTAAGTCTACTCATGGTTTGCTCCTGAATGAATTCTTAGAATAGTATATAGTATAAGGCTGAGTTAATCAAACAATAAATCCAGTCTAAGATAACCGGAGGGCTTATGTCTGAAAGAAAAGATAAGATAATTGATTTTATAAAAAAAACGCTACATGATTATGAATTTTATGGTGCTGTGATTGGTATCAGCGGGGGGTTGGATTCAACGGTAGTTGCCAAGCTATTGATAGAAGCGCTAGGTCAAAAAAAAGTGCTTGGATTGTCCATGCCTGAGAGAGATTCTTCCAAGAAAGTCTCAGAAGACAGTCGTTATGTTTGTGAGAGCCTTGGGTTAGAATATAAGACTATAAATTTGACTAAACAGCTTAGAGCGATGGGAGTCTATTCCCTCAAACCACCGACTTTTTTATTGACTGAACATTACAAAGAAAAATATACCAAGGGATTGTGGGAGAACATGGAAAATCCTTACATCGCTGATTTGAAATCCATCGGGGATATGGAAAACCGAAAAAATCAAGCCTACTATCGAGCAAAAAACAGGATGAGAATGATCAATCTCTATTTTGAGGCAGAGAAGAGAAGGTATGCTGTCATTGGAACAACCAACAAAACAGAGTACGACTTAGGCTTATACGTTAAGTGGGGCGATGAGTCATCAGATATTGAGCCTATTCTCCATTTGTATAAAACGGAAGTGTTTGATCTTGCCAGAGAACTGGATATACCTACGCGAATACTTAATAAAGCGCCTAGTCCGGATATCGCTCCTGGAGTTACCGATGAGTATTTGTTGGGTATGGACTACAACACCATAGACAGAATATTGATAAAAATCTATAATAAGTTGGATTTGTCTGTGGAAGACAAAAAAAACGTCAATGCGGTTAAAGCTATTTTGGAAAATGTTAAATACAGAGAAATAAAAAATCTGACATGTTTGAATAGAGGAATAAAATGAGTAAAACAAAGGGTATTTTGTTGATTATGATGGCGTCCAGCATTTTTGGATTGATGCCATTGTTTGCCAGAATAGGAACAAGTAACGGTCTCAACTCCATATCCATTATTATGTTTAGAAGCTTGTTCGCTTCTATCTTTCTGTATCTCTACATGAAAAAGAAAGGCGTCGATAGAACAGTTGATAAAACATTGCTCAAAGACCTTGTGTTGGTTAGTTTTTTTGGTTACGGACTGATGCTGTTGACGATGTTCTCATCCTACAATTATCTTCCCACAGGTATTGCCACCACCATTCATTTCGTGTACCCCACAGTTGTTCTGATTGGATCAGTCATGTTTTATAAAGAGAAGCTGACAATCGAGAAAATCGTTATAGTGATTGCGTCATTTACAGGAATATACCTGCTATCAGCTGAATCAGGTAGGATATCCATTAGTCTTGTGGGCTTCCTATTAGCGTTTATTTCAGGTGTTTTTTATGCCTATTATATACTCAAGGTATCCTATAGCAATCTGAAAGCCATGAATTCCTATGTACTGGTCTTTCATATCTCCATGCACAATTTTTTCTATTTTCTGCTTACTGCCTTATTGACAAATACCCTGACACTGGATGTAACAATCATAGCCTACCTTGATGTTATTTTACTGGCATTGTTTTCAATTGTTGCCATGTCTGCATTTAAGACAGGTTTGAACTATATATCATCCTGGTCCGCTGCGATTTTGAGCTCATTTGAACCACTTACCAGTATAATGGTTGGTGTAATCATATTTAGGGAAACATTTCATAGTAGAATTTTTTTGGGTACAGGCATTATAATTTTATCGGTCATCTATATTGCTTTGATTGAAAAAAGAAACGAGGTTAGATTGAAGAGTGTAAAGGCAAGTGTCAGATAATATGTACTTTATAAAAGAGGGTAATCAATGTATAATAGGCTGTTGATAGCAATCTGATACGAAGGTGTATGATATGCTGAGTAAGATAGTTTTAGGTATTTTTGTTTTTATGATGGTAATTTTCATGGCTGTACTGATTATGGAAACCATATCATCGGCTGCTGATGCCGAAAAGAGAAGAAAGAAGCAGCCTTCAAAGAATAGCCAGTCAAAACAGATAGTCAAGAGGAATAATCCTTATCCTGATGATTATTTTGACAAGTATAACAGGAGGTTCTGATGTCTGAAGAGTTTTATGCCAGAGAAGTTCTGAAAAAGAAACGGAAATCAACTGCATTTTTTATAGTTACCGGATTTCTATCAATTATAGTCTTGAACAATTTGATAACATTAACCAATAAGCTTGCAAGCAATAGAAATTTAGTGAGCATCGGTCTGATTATAGTGTTTGGAATCATGATTTTTCTCTTGATGGAGAGATACCTATCCGTTTATGTCTACAAAATCGGAAAGGACACAATCATTTTTGCAAAAAAAACAGGAAACAGAGAGCATGACATTTTGACTGTCAATCTCGATGAAGTCATCAACATGAAAGATTTCAAGGCTGTAGAACCTAATTCAGAAGTCAGAGAGACCTATTACTTCATCTATAGGGATATGGAGGACGAGTGCAAAGTCTGTGAATTCAAGCATGAAAACAAGCTCTACAGATTTGTCTTTTCGCCGAGTGAAAGGATATTAAGAATATTGGATAGGAAGTTGGATTATCATGGACATGGAAGACCAATTAAAAAAGTACAATTATAATACCCCCTATCGATTTCATATGCCCGGTCATAAGGGGAAAAACATTTTTTCTCCAAATGAAGAAATCCTCCTATATGGGAATGATATAACTGAAATTGATGGATTGGATAATCTACATGACCCAAAAGGAGTTATAAAAGACATGTTGGACAGTATTGCCAACACTTATGGTGTCAGAAGGTCATTCATGTCAACCAATGGCAGCACTACTTCTTTGCATGCAGCTATACTTGGACTGACCAACCCAAAGGACGAAATCATTATTTCTAGAGATTGCCATAAGGCAGTCTATAACGCTATGATTTTGGGAGATCTAAACCCAATATATTTACCTGTATCACGCAACAAGAATACTGGACTAATTTATTCAGGCAATTTAGAGGAGTTTGAAACAACTATAAAGCATACAGATGCCAAGGTTGTGGTTATCACATATCCCTCTTATTTTGGAATTTGCTGCAATATAGAAGAGATAGTGAGGGTAGTCCACAAATACAAAAAAATAATAATTGTTGACGAGGCTCATGGCGGCCACTTGAAGTTTAGCGGTTTACTACCGATATCTGCGGAAGAAGCGGGCGCTGATGTCATCATACAAAGTGCCCATAAAACACTACCGGCACTGACCCAAACCTCGATGCTTCATATCAATTCAAACTTGGATACATCAAGAATTGAAAGCTATTTATCTATTCTGATGACAACAAGCCCTTCCTATCTGTTGATGTTATCATTGGAAAAATCAGTCAGATTTATGTCAGATAATGGGAAAATCCGTCTTGAAGAGAATCTTCATACTGTCGAAAAACTGGCAAAAGAATACACGAGAGCGGGCAAGATTTTTAAGGGCAGGGATTATTTTTTAGAACACGGTGTATATGAATTTGATTCATCGAAGCTTTTGTTCCGATTAGCTGAAGCTGGTATTGTTGCATTATATGGTAAAAAGCTTTTAAGAAACCGATATAATATTGAGATGGAGATGGCTGACACTGAATATATCAATGGCTTTATGACTGTCAGTGATGATTTGGAGGATTTGCGATTTCTATTTCAATCAGTTGATGATATAATCAGAAGTGAGAGCAGTGATACCATCATAGAAGCAGATACCTATGCTAATATGACTCTTACTCCTGAAGTCAGCATGAATATAAGAAGCGCATTTTATGCAAAAAAAACTGTGTTGCCTTTGAATTCTGCTAATCAACAGATTGCAGGGGTTTACATCATTCCTTATCCGCCAGGGATTCCGTTGATATGTCCTGGTGAAAGAATATCAGAAAAATGGATAGATTTGATCAATACGTTGAATCAGAAAGGAATAGAAATACTAGGCTTGGAGAATGGCAACATTAAAGTAATCAAAGACAATCAATAGGAGAAGCTGATGAAGAAGGGTTTGTTTATAGTATTGGAAGGACCGGATGGCGCCGGTAAAAGCACTGTATCGGAGATGATAGCACAATATCTGCAACGTAAAGGGCATGAAATAGAATTTACAAGGGAACCTGGTGGGACACCTATAGGAGAAAAAATAAGAGCCATCATATTGGATAACGACAACACCGAGATGGCAGCAACAACTGAGGCTTTGTTATATGCCGCTTCCAGAGCTCAGCATGTCTCCGAGAAAATTAGACCGATTCTGATGTCAGGCAAAACACTCATATGTGAAAGATTCTACCATTCAAGCCTTGTTTACCAGGGAATCGGAAGAAAATTGGGGGTTGAAGAAGTACGGAGTATCAATGAATTCGCAATAGAAGGAACGTACCCTGATCTAGTCCTGTTTCTGGATATTGACCCGACAGATGCGTTGCTTAGGAAAAAGCGTATCGATGGTGGGGATAGATTGGAACAGGAGCATGTTTCGTTTCATATGGATGTATACAATGGCTATAAGGAAATCATCAAGATATCACCTGAAATCAAGGTGATCAATGCATCCAAATCTAAAGAAGAAGTATTTGAAAGTGTTATTGAACAGCTTGAAAGAATATTATTAGGGGAGGAATTTCAGTGAAACTTATTATTGCAGTCATTCAGGATGAAGACGCCAACAGGGTGTCAAATGATTTAAGAAACAATAATTTTGGATTGACCAAGCTTGCATCGACAGGTGGATTTTTAAGCTCAGGGAATACCACTCTTCTGATAGGTGTGGAAAAAGATAGGGTGGATTACGCATTGGAGATTATTAAAGAAAATTGTAAAATCAGAAAAAAGATAACAACTGATTCCATACCTAGTACCTATACTGCAGCTAGTGGATATATTCCTAGGACAATAGAGGTTTTAGTTGGTGGTGCAACGATTTTTGTTGTAGATGTGGATAAATTTGAAAAAATGTAGACTAGGGAAAAGACATGCAGTATAGTTTGATAATAGGTCAGGATAGCATAAAAAAACACTTGAAGCAGATTGTGGAAAGCAATCAGATTTCTCATGGTTATATCTTCGAGGGACCGAAGGGTACCGGTAAATTTGATATGGCAAAGATATTTGCCCAGTCAATATTATGTAAAAGTCGGGGTTCTGTGCCATGTGAGATATGCCCATCCTGTATAAAAGCCAATAGTGGCAATCATCCGGATATCCAATATCTCGATTTATTGGAAGATTCAATAAAAAGGCAGGATATCGATAGAATACTTAACAAAATATATATCAAACCTTATGAAAGTGATAAAAAAGTTTTCATCATTAATGAATCTCAAAAGATGACAGTCCAGGCAGCCAATGCATTTTTGAAAACATTGGAGGAACCACCGGAAGATACTACAATTATTTTGACAACAACAAATATCAATTTTTTGCTTCCGACTATAGTATCCAGATGCCAGTATTTTAGATTTGAGGAAACCAGTTTTCAAACAATTGAAAAGATTCTAATTAGAGATTATAAAGCAACTGAAACCGAGGCAAGATTGCTTGCCGGATACTCAAAAGGGATACTACAAAGGGCAATCCATATAAAGAATAAGAGACTTGATTTATTGACATTGAGAGATCAAGTGTTAACAATAATTGATGAATTGATGGACGGTGGAAGATTCACCGCTTTCAGGTTTGAAAAATACTTCGATCAAAACAAGCATCAGATTGAAGAAATCATTGAAATAATGATGATTTGGTTTAGAGATATTTTGTTTTACAAAACAGATATCAAAGAAAAGATAATCAACATAGATAAGCTTGAATGGATATCAAAACACAGCAAAAGAGTGAATAGAATCAAATGTGCGGAGCTTTACGGACATTTGCAGATGACATATGAAGATATAAATAATAATTCGAATTACAAATATGCAATAGACCATTTGCTTTTTGAAATTCAGGAGGTTAGGCATGGTTAAAGTTGTAGGGGTTAGGTTCAAAAAGGCAGGTAAGATATACTATTTTGATCCAGACAGAAAATTGATAAAAGAAGACGACTATGTAATTGTTGAAACTGCAAGAGGTGTAGAATTTGGCAATGTGGTTGTCGGTCCAAAATTGGTTAGAGAAGATGAAATTGTTCAGCCCTTGAAGAAAGTTTTAAGAGTAGCTACTTTAGATGATATACAAAAAAATAATAAAAACCAAGAGGATGAAAAAAGGGCTTTCACCACATGCATGGAAAAAATTTCCGAGCATAATCTGGATATGAAGCTTATAGATGTAGAGTATACCTTTGATAACAATAAGGTTATCTTTTACTTTACAGCAGATGGACGTGTGGATTTCAGAGACCTGGTCAAGGACCTTGCGGCAGTATTTAAAACAAGGATTGAACTGAGACAGATAGGTGTCAGAGATGAGGCTAAGATGATAGGTGGAATGGGTCCTTGTGGAAGAGCCCTATGTTGCGCCACTTTTCTGGGTGATTTTGCTCCTGTTTCAATCAAGATGGCGAAAGAACAGAATCTTTCATTAAATCCAACCAAAATATCCGGTATTTGTTCCAGACTGATGTGTTGCTTGAATTATGAAAAAGAGTTGTACGAAGAAAATTTGGACAGGCTTCCAAGTATTGGTGAAAAAGTAGTGACCCCAAATGGCATAGGTGAGGTGGTGCATATCAATCCATTGATTTGCAAACTGAAGGTCAAACTAAAGAAAAAAGATGAGGACATATCTGAGATTCTGGTATTTGAAGAAAAGGATATTTCAAAAAAATGATAAAGCTCGTTAAAACGATTGACTAAGCGATTAAAATGCTGTAGAGTTTATTTAGCTTATTAAGGAGGTGTTGATTATGGCTTATGTAATTACAGATGCTTGTATTAGCTGTGGTGCTTGTGAGGCAGAATGTCCAGTGGGATGCATTAGTGCAGGGGATGACATTTATGTCATAGATGAATCTGCTTGTATCGATTGTGGTGCTTGTGCAAGTGTTTGCCCGGTTGATGCACCTGTTCAACAATAATTGTTCAAATCAAAAAAAGTTCTCAAAGAGAACTTTTTTTAATGATTTATTAGAAAGCAATAACAATACCATTGTCATCAGCGTATACGGTACTTATGCCTCTGGCTTCAAATATCATAATGTCTTTAAAGGGATATTTTTCAAGAATGTCTTTTTTCAATGCTTGTGCTTTTTCAAGTGCATCGACATGTGATATACCCAAAATCGTGTTCTCGTAATCTACTTCATGTTCACCAATCAATTGAATAAGTCTGTTGAATGCTTTTTTCTTGCCTCTGACCTTATCCAGAACATCAATCTCACCTTCATCAGTTGCACCCATGATTGGAGATATGTGCATAAAAGTTGCAAAAGATGCTTTGACACGGCTGAGTCTTCCAGCTTTGGCCAAATGCTCGTAAGATTCTAGAATAAAAATAGTTTTCAACTTCTCTATATAGGCTGTGGTTTGTTCGACGATTTCTTCCTTTGTGTAACTGGCGTCCAAGAGTTCCTTAATCTTTATGCTAATCATTGATTGGGCAGCGGATGCAGATTTGGAATTAAAAATATGAACAAATGAATCAGGGAAGTTTTCCTTCATCATTGCGCAGGCTGCCATTGCGCTACCATATGATCCACTGAGCTTATCTGATAACGTTACGACAAAGCTATTTTTATATTTTTTGAATGCCTCGTAGTATTCACCGGGAGATGGGCATGCGGTTTTCAATGAATGTTTGCTTTTTTTGATCATATCTAATAAAAATTGGGTATTTAGATTATCATCAACGATTTCATCATCATCAATAAGAATTCTTAAAGGAATAGTATCAAAATTGTTTTTAATCTGTTCATTGATATCTGTGCAACTGTCAACAATAATCCCATTTTCAAAATCTGAAGTTTTTCCCATTATTTTTTGTTCCTTTCATGATTTATTAACTAATTATATCAGTTTTTTGTAGAAAAAGTAATTAATATTTTTGAATATTCAACAGGTCCGTGTCACATATGTTTGACGTCTCTAGATTTATATTGCTATTAGTATCTGAATTAACCTTTTAAAGATGGTCCATAAGTGTTATAATTATTGAAATATTTTTATTGATTATGACCGGATCAAATAAAGTAGTAGATTGACATGACCCGGTATTTTTGATAATTTATATTAATTAAATTAATTGTGATAATCATTTAGAATAGAAAGGAGTTTACTATGGAAAAATTTCTTACCACAGCATATACCTTCGATGATGTTCTGCTATTACCAGCCAGATCAGAAGTTTTGCCGAGAGATGTAGACGTTTCTACTTATCTGACAAAAAAAATTAAACTGAATATACCGCTGATGTCTGCCAGCATGGATACAGTGACAGAATCGAAAATGGCTATTGCAATGGCCAGAGAGGGCGGTATTGGCATTATACACAAGAATATGTCTGTTGAAGCCCAAGCGATTGAAGTCGACAAGGTAAAAAGGTCGGAGCATGGCGTGATCACAGACCCTTTTTATTTGTCTCAGGAAAACCTCGTTGAGGAAGCACTTGAACTGATGAGTCGTTATAGAATTTCAGGGGTGCCCATAGTGGACGATGAAAACAAACTTATTGGTATCATAACTAACAGAGATGTTAGATTCGAAAAAGACCTTTCTAAGAAGATCAAATATGCCATGACAAAAGAGGGCTTGATAACTGCTCCTGAGGGAATATCAATGGACGATGCGCTTAATATTCTATCAGCCCATAGAATAGAGAAACTCCCTTTGATAAAAGAAGATGGTGTTCTAGCAGGTCTGATTACCATCAAGGACATAGAGAAAACCATCAAATATCCCGATGCTGCGAAAGACTCAAATGGAAGGCTTCTAGTAGGAGCAGGGGTAGGAGTCACCCGTGATATGATGGAAAGGGTGGACGCTCTGGTTAAAGTTAAGGTAGATGTGATTGTAGTTGATACGGCTCATGGACATTCAACTGGCGTCATCGAGGCAGTAAAGAGCATTAAAACCAGATATCCTGACCTGCAGCTTGTTGCCGGTAATGTTGCAACTGCTGACGCGGTTAGGGATTTGGCCGAGGCGGGTGCGGACTGTGTAAAGGTTGGGATAGGACCTGGCTCGATATGTACCACCAGGGTCGTGGCAGGTGTCGGCGTTCCACAATTGACAGCCGTTCAGAATTGTGCCAGAGAGGCTAAAAAACATGGTGTTCAGATAATAGCAGACGGTGGCATCAAGTACACAGGTGATATTCCAAAAGCCATAGCCGCTGGAGCAGATGTCGCGATGATAGGCTCATTGTTCGCCGGTACAGAGGAAAGCCCGGGCGAGACAGTCCTTTACCAGGGCAGACGATTTAAGGTGTATAGAGGCATGGGGTCTGAAGGGGCTATGAATCAGGGCAGCAAGGACAGATATTTTCAGGAGGACAGCAAAAAGTTTGTCCCTGAAGGTGTAGAAGGGCAGGTTCCTTTTAAAGGACCGATCAGCGAGGTTGTTTACCAGATGGTAGGTGGTCTGAAAGCTGGAATGGGGTATTGTGGTACTAAGAATATTGATGAGCTTAAAAATAACACTCAGTTTGTCATCATTACCGGTTCAGGATTGAAAGAGAGCCATCCACATGACATCCAGATTACAAAAGAGTCGTCGAACTACAGCATCAGAGCATAAGTGTAGGAGATTGATATGATATTGATAGTGGATTTTGGAGCACAATACAGTCAGCTTATAGCAAGGCGTGTCAGGGAGGCAAAGGTCTATTGCGAAATCGTGCCCTATGATATTTCTTTGGAAAAGATAAAAGAAAAACAACCCAGTGGGATAATCCTGTCAGGGGGGCCTGCCAGTGTATATGAGAATTTGGCACCTATAACGGATAGAGGTATTTATGATTTGGGAATACCTATCCTTGGGATTTGCTACGGCGGACAGCTAATAGCACAGAACTTTGGCGGTAAAGTTGCCAGAGCGTCATCTAGAGAGTTTGGCAGGATACTGCTGGACATCAATCAGCAAAGCATGCTTTTTAAAGGCTTTGAAGAAAGCAATAAATGCTGGATGAGTCATACGGATTACATAGAAAGACTACCTGAGGCATTCAAAGTGACTGCCAGCTCAGATTCTTGCCCTGTAGCGGCCTTTGAGGATGATCAAAAGCAGATTTATGCTGTCCAATTTCATCCTGAAGTGGAGCACACAGATAATGGTAGACAGGTGATTCGCAATTTTATTTTCAAGATTTGTCAAGAAGAACCAACCTGGGACATGGGAAACTATGCAGAGGAAACAATTCTTAACATTAAAGAGATTGTTGGTGATAGAAAAGCCCTATGCGCTTTATCCGGTGGTGTGGATTCATCTGTTGCGGCTGTTTTGGTTCATCGTGCAATTGGTAAAAATCTGATTTGTGTTTTCGTCGACCATGGGTTGCTAAGAAAGGATGAAGGGGATCAGGTTGAGCGGGTTTTCAAGGAAGAATTCAATATGAATCTGATTCGTGTGAATGCCCAAGAGAGATTTCTCGGAAAGCTTAAAGGAATCTCTGATCCTGAACAAAAAAGAAAAATAATTGGAGAGGAATTTATCAGAGTTTTCGAGGAAGAAAAAAACAAATTGAAAGATGTATTCGGGCATATTGATTATCTGGTGCAGGGAACTATCTATCCAGATGTGATTGAAAGCGGCACCAATACAGCAGCAATCATCAAGAGTCACCATAATGTTGGCGGACTTCCTGAGGATGTTGATTTTGAGCTTTTGGAGCCCCTCAGACAACTCTTCAAGGATGAAGTGAGACAGGTCGGAAGAGAGCTTGGCATTTCCAATGAACTAGTTGAAAGACAGCCCTTCCCGGGTCCCGGCTTGGCTATCAGGGTACTCGGAGAAATCACAGAAGATAAGCTTCATCTTGTCCGAGAGGCAGATTATATTTTCAGGGACGAGGTCAAGAAAGCCGGACTTCAGAATCAAATCTGGCAGTACTTTGCATGCCTACCAAATATTAGAAGCGTAGGTGTTATGGGAGATGAGAGAACCTACTCACATACAGTTGCACTAAGGGCTGTCACCAGCACTGACGGCATGACCTCGGATTGGGCTAGAATACCCTATGAAGTTTTGGAAAAAGTGTCCAATAGAATCGTCAATGAAGTGGATAA
>LGGM01000043.1 GCA_001509345.1 Clostridiales bacterium 38_11 | reverse complement strand
AATTTCAACGTTTATATGGTCGGAGCAACAGGACTTGAACCTGCGGCCTCTTGACCCCCAGTCAAGCACTCTACCAAGCTGAGCTATGCCCCGACTTCATTTATATATTCTAGTACAAAACCGCCATACATTCAAATAAAATTTTTCATTAATTCTTCAACAACTGTATCTATATTGTCATTGGCGATATGGTTGCTGTTGATCAACTCTATTACTCGCATCCTTTTAGAGTCGATGTCCAGGTGTCTGATACTGTTCATGATGCCGGTTCTTCTACCTATCTTGAATATATTTCTCTCGGATTGGTCGAGATTCAAAAACCATTCCAGTACTCCTATCATTTTGGGCTTGTCTTCAGGTAGCTTACCCTCAAATTCAGGTATCAGATTCAGAATATGATCGCTTTTTATGGTGCTATCTATGCCTTTCAGCTCATTGACAAACAGCAGTAGCTCTTCTACAGCCCTTTCGTCATTGACTCTGGAGAAGGTGCCTTTCTTATAGTCTTCACTCAGAAGGCTGCTGTCTGGCACTGCAAGCGTTCTAATTCTAATGAAATCAGGGTTGATTTGATTCAATGCGTCTGCTGTGTCAATAGCATTTTCTCGCCAGTATTCGTTCCCACCTAGACCAGGCATAAAGTATTCAGATAGTTCAATATTGGTTTTTTTGATTTTTTTCCCTGCAGTGATGTGGATTTTCTTGTCGACGCCCTTTTCTACCAGATCCAGGATTTTATCACATGCTGACTCCATACCAATGTGAATCCTGTTTAGACCGGCATCCGCAATTCTTTTAAGATCCTCATCCCTTATCCGTGCGATAGTATGGGATCTGGCATAGGTAGTGATTCTTTCTATGTCTGGGAAGTTTTCTCTCAAGGCATTCAAAATGGTCACCATATCGTCTGCCTTTATGACCATGCTATTGGCATCCTGTAAAAAAACAGATTTTTTACCGTTCATGCGCCACATCTCTGCAGATTGGCATGCTAGATGGTCTTGTTCATACAGTTTCTGCATGACCGCCCTTTTTTCCGATAAGAATAGCTTCTCGGCCTGATCCAACTCATCAATGAAACGCTTTAACGTACTGATGTCGCAAAGAACATGTTCTATTGGTCTGACACTAAATGATTCATTTTTATATAGACTGCAAAACCTGCATTTGTTCCAGGGACAATTCCTGGTAATTCTTAAAAGCAGGCTCTGCGCCTCGCTGGGTGGTCTGATTGGTCCTATTTCAAATCCCGAATAGTATTCATTGTTAGACTTCATTTATTCAACTCCATTTGTATATTTTTGTATTTTACCTTTAGGTGGTCCATTCTCCGTGTATGACACCTACGAGATACCAAGTCCCGTTCACAGTTTCTAAGGTTCAGATGGCGTTTGAAACACCACCTAAACCCAAGAACCCTGTTGATATAATAAGCATACCATAAATGATAATCATTATCAATATTTATGGTATGCTTTCTTATGAAGTTTATAAACCAAGGCATTGACTCTCTTTATTATTCTCCAGTATGATATGAAGAAGTCTGTGCAATTCTTTTAAATCCCGAGCTGACATATTGATGCAGGATCCAATTTTAGCTGGTATGTCTTTAGCTGTCTCTTTTAGTCTTTTGCCTCGGTCGGTCAATTTGATGTTAATATTTCGTTCATCTTCGAGATTTCTTTCTCTGGTAACCAATCCCTGAATCTCCAGTTTTTTGAGAAGTGGTGTCAGAGTTCCTGAGTCGAGAAATAGTATACCTCCAAGCTCTTTGAGGCCAATATTATCCTTTTCCCAAAGGGCCAACATGACGATATATTTGGTATAGGTCAGTCCCAGTGGTTCAAGTACAGGGCCATATAATCTGACAATCAGCCTTGAGCTGGCATACAGTGGGAAGCATAGCTGGTTTTTAAGTTTCAACCCCTCATACTCATAATTCATAAAACTGACTCCTCTCTTGTTTGTTAAAGGATTTTCTCGATATGTGGTTCTAGTTCTTCTGGTTTAACTGTTGGCGCAAATCTGCCAACAACATTGCCTTCTCTATCTATGAGAAATTTTGTGAAATTCCATTGTATCTCTTGTTTAGTGACTGAAAATTTGTCTTTCAATTTCAAAAGCAGATCTGCCATGCCACCATTATCAATGTCTTTTGGTGCTTGTTCCTTCAGGTATTTGTATAGTGGGTGGGCATTTTCACCATTCACATCTATCTTGGCAAAGGTTTCAAAAGTTGTTCCAAAATTGACTTTGCAGAAGTTAACAATTTCTTCATTGGTTCCTGGGGCTTGGTTTAGAAACTGATTGCATGGAAAATCCAATAGCTCAAATCCCTTATCATTGTATTTTTTATATAAGGTTTCTAATCCCTCATACTGCGGTGTAAAACCACAACCTGTTGCCGTATTGACAATCAACATTACTTTACCTTCATAGTCTTTCAGTGATACTTCGCTTCCATCTACTTTTTTTACAGAATAATCATATATTTTCATTTTGAACTCCTTTTATATATTTTATACAATTTAATTGTATTCAATTTATTAAATCAATAATACACCTCTTGATATGTTTTGTCAAGAGGTGCTGTTGAAAATCACTGATGGAATTCTGCTTCCATCTCTTTTATTCTGTTATAAAGCATTTCATTGACCGGTGTTTTCAAGTTGTGTTCTCTGCCCAGTTCTATAACTGTCCCGGAAAAGAGCTCAACTTCACTGTATCTTTTCGCTAACATATCCTGTCTCATAGAAGGCATTCCTTCAGGGTTTAATGAGTCTAGTATTGCCAGCCAATAGTCAATATCCTTTTCTTCTATATTGATTCCTGTTTTTTTTGACAGTTCGATCACTTCTTTCATGGCGGCAATCATTGTCTGTCTAGCTTCACCGTCTTTTTGAATGCCTTCGTAATTGGTTTCATACACGGCTACCGTTTGATTGACGCCAACATTCAGCATGAATTTTCTCCATATTCTTTTTTCCATATCGTTATCTATTTCATAGGGTAGTTGCATCCGATCAAAAAAATCCGCAACTTCCTTGACTTTCTTGCTTGGTGCTTTTGACTTTAGATCGCCAAAACATAGAATGCCCATATTCTTGTAGATTAGTTCATTGCCCAGCTTTGCGGCATCCATTCCCTGAGCGACGCAATGGACTATTTTCTCATCGCCATATGTTTTTCCGATTATTTTTTCACTTGTTATCCCATTGAGTATTGATAAGATAATCGTATCCTTGCCAATCTGGTTTTGCATCATGTTTATCGCATCGTCAAGACCGCCAAATTTAACTGAGAAAATAGCCAAATCTGCAGGCTCATCCTTCTCTTCAAAGTCAACATAGTTGAAATCGCAATATTCACCATTGCAATAAATCCCTTCACGCTTGTATTTATCGATTCTTTTTTTATCAGCGATAATTCTCAAATGTTCTTTATCCATTCTTTTTGAAAAATGATTTGCATACAGAACACCCAGAGATCCTAATCCTATAATTGCGACATTTTCAATGAACATAATCCCTACTTCTCCTTCAAATTTACTTGATATCGAAAATACTATCATCTGTAGAAACAAATGTCAAGAATGTCAACCGCTTTGAATATCAACCGCTTTGATTTAATAATCTATAGCTTGTACTTTTCATTAAGATATTTATTGGATGACAAAATCGAATAATGATATCAAGTCCGGGAAAACATCTACGCAGTTGGTCAGTAGCTCCTGATTCCCGATGCCTATAGGAAACAGACCCGCTGACTTGATGCTCTCTATTCCAGCATATGCATCTTCGATACCTATGCACTCATGGGGTTGCAGCTCCAATTGTTCGCAGGCCTTTAAAAAAATATCTGGCGCCGGCTTGCCTTTTTTAATAGTTTTTGGATCCGCTATTGTATCAAAATAGCTGTCAATTCCCATTGCTTTTAGCAAGAATGGCGCATTGTTGCTGGCAGACGCCAGAGCTATCTTATATCCATTCTGCTTGAAATACTCCAAAAGCTCCAGTGCTCCCTCTGACAAATCACCTGACCCATAGGACTTGATCAGATCGATGTACATGTCGTTTTTTTCATTAGCCAGTCTTATTTTCTCATCCGTTGTATAGTTTTTCTCTATGCCTCCAGCTTTCAGGACTATCTCCATTGAATCAAGGCGTGATATACCTCTCACCTGATCCTCTATATCCGGTGATAGGGTAAACCCAAGTTTTTCAGCCAGTTGGCACCATGCTTTGAAATGTGCCTTGCTGGTCTCTGTCAACACACCATCCAAATCAAATACAACACCCTTGTAAGTCTTTAGAATCATCTTGATTGGTTTTTCTTCTGTTAGATAGTATTTTTGATTGCCAATTTGCAATGTAATCGGATCGCCCGAAATCAATGCAACAGCTATATACCGGTTAACACTTATATCCAGCCACCTGTCCTGGTAGTGAATCTTGAACTTGTACCCAGCCCATCGCCTCGGGCACGATGGTTCAAATGACAGTCCTTCTTCCTTGATGCGCAATCCCGCAAATCCAGCTATGACACTCAGAGCTGTCCCGGCTATATTGGCTATGTGAAGACCGTCCTTCGTGTTCCCGTGGGTATTTTCCAAATCCAGATTGATTGTTTTGATAAAATAGTCATAAGCTCTATCGCTCATGCCACATTTTGATGCCATGATGCCGTAGGCGCAGCTTGATAAGGATGAATCGTGGGTAGTCAGTTTTTCGTAATAGTCATAAGCGTTCTTGATATATTCTTTGTCAGCATAATCCTCCAGCATAAAATGAGCAAGGACCGTATCTGCTTGCTTCAGCACCTGGTGTCGGTAGATGGTTAAAGGATGATAGTACAATAAAAGCGGTCTTTTTGAAAATTCTTCCTGTTCGAAAGGCCAGATCGGCTTGCTTAAAAAGGAATCATCCTGAGCATAAAGATTTAACTCGTCATCAAATGGCAGCATCATTTTTTCCGAAGCCAATGCCATGTCTCGCGCTTCTTCATCTCTAAAACCTATTTGTTCCAACATTTCAAGGGCTGATGCTTTAAGTGTTGCATCCGTCAGTTTTAATAATTCCTTATATATCTTATTGGCCCAATAAAGGTGATATTTGGCCATTGCATTTGTGTAATAATTGTTATTGACGATTGCGGTATATTCATCCGGTCCTGTCACATCATGGATTTGGAAGGTTCCTTTATGATGATGACCTATTTCAAGCCATATTCTGGCCGTTTCGAAAATGACTTCAGCGCCTTTGTCTACCATAAATTTCCAGTCACCGGTATACAAGTGGTACTGGATAAATGCATAGGCGATATCAGAATTAATGTGGTATTGGGCAGTTCCTGCAGGAAAATAGCCTGAGCATTCAATGCCGGAGATAGTTCGCCAAGGATAGGCGGCCCCCTTCAGATGTCCCAGCATTTTTGCCCTATCTCTAGCTTTAGGTAATATCCTGTATCTGTATGATAATAATTCCCTGGCTCTCTCATGTTGATTGAACATCAAAACAGGTAGTACATAAATTTCTGTATCCCAGAAATAATGACCCTCATATCCTTCTCCAGACAAACCCTTGGCTGAAATATTGGAATAGCTGTCTTTCCCTACAGATTGAAGCAATTGAAATAGTTTAAATCGTAAAGCCATCTGATCTTTTGGGTTTCCCTCAATGACAATATCCGATTCTGTCCAGTATTGGTCGAGGATCCTTATCTGGTCTTTCTTGAAATCATTGTATCGCCAATCCTCATATGCTAAAGAAAGCTCTTTAGCTTGATCTAAAGGACTCTCAAACCTAATGCCGTCTGTAAAAATCACTATTTTCTCTAATATAAGTTTGCCTGTTCCCTGTATAAGCGTTTCAACTTGCTCATTCTTTACATCGGATGTAATTTGATATTTATTGTCTGACTCCGCATGGTGTCTGATGATGGTAGCTTGATCAATCCCAGTAGTCTTGGTTCTTAGCACGCAATGAACATATTCAGCGGTAGCTTCCATAGTAACCGGCTCCATCAATTTTGTATGACCCTGACCGACTCTAGGGTCTCCAGGAGTCGTATAGTTTTCAACATCTCCATAAATGATACTCTTCAGTTCAATAACACCTTCGTATTCTACCTCAATACGGTAAATCACAAAATTCAGATGTTTTAAGGATGCCATGCGATTGAATCTCAGCTTCGCTGTTTTGCCGGATTCTGTCTTATAAGTATACCCGCGCTCTGATTCTCCCTGCTGGTAGTCCAACCATCTGTAATAGTCCTCGTACTTTCCTGCATTGAGTTGTGCTTTCTCTCCATCCAAGTACACCTCACAGGTTTGTGTATCAACAATTCTAGGTTGCTTGTCTTGAAAGTTTGGGAAACCATAGGCCATTTCCGCGTGAATCATGGGGATACGGTCATATAATCCATTGATGTATGTTCCTCGGATGCTGTCACCTTGCGGATAACCTTCTTCAAAACATCCCCGCAAACCAACATAGCCGTTTCCTATTGTAAACAAGCTTTCCTCTACCATTTGCCTGGAAGGGTCATAGGTATCTTTTGTCAATCTCCACATGAAGATTTCCCCCTCTCTATATAATCAATTTTTCATTGTCTTAGTAATAAAGTGACTTTTCGGTTTCCAAATCAAACAGGTGAATCTTTTCTGGATCAAACACGATGCTAATCTTATCCCCAAAGTTAAATATTTTTGAAGAGTCTGTTTTCATGATGTATTGATTACCATTGATTTTAAAATAGATATTAAGGTCGCTACCAAGTAGTTCTGTTACCTCCACAACGCCATCAATCCCCTTGCCTCCACTTTCCAGGCGAATATCCTCAGGTCTTATGCCTATTTTAAAAGGCTTATTGTAAAGGTTGTCTTTTTTGACACGATCCAACAAAACCGAATTCAGCGGCATGGTACATCCTTCAACCTTGATATCAGGTGTATCAACGATTTCACCATCAAAGAAGTTCATTTGAGGCGCTCCTATAAACCCCGCGACAAACATATTGACAGGATAATTGTAAATAGTTCTTGGTTCAGCTACCTGTTGAATTGCTCCTTCATTTATAACACAGATTCGGGTACCCATAGTCATCGCTTCGGTTTGATCATGAGTTACGTAGATAAATGTCGTCTCCAGGTCATTGTGAAGCTTGATCAGTTCTGTCCTCATCTGCACTCTTAATTTGGCATCCAGATTTGATAATGGCTCATCCATCAGAAATACCTCTGGTTTACGAACGATTGCTCTTCCGAGGGCAACGCGTTGTCTCTGTCCGCCTGAAAGCTGCTTTGGTTTACGATCCAACAGCATCTCTATGCCTAGTATTGTTGCTGCCTTCATAATCCTTTCCTTGATTTCATCTTTCGGCGTCTTCTTTAGTTTCAACCCAAATGCCATATTGTCGAAGACTGTCATATGTGGATAAAGTGCGTAATTCTGAAATACCATTGCTATATTTCTGTCTTTTGGTGATATGTCATTGACCAGTTTGTCGCCAATATAAATATCCCCGGTTGTTGTATCCTCAAGTCCCGCTATCATTCTGAGAGTTGTTGTTTTCCCGCATCCCGAAGGCCCGACAAACACCATGAATTCCTTGTCAGGAATATCAAGTTCAAAATCTTTTACAGCTTGGAATCCGTTTGGATAAATTTTGTTGACTTTTGTAAGCTTTAAATTTGCCATATACCTTTACCTCCTCAAGCCTCTATTGAATATCAATTTTTGTTTTGAGCGCCGAAAGGGCACCTAGTTCTGTACATATGCCAGAAGCTACTTTATTAGCGCTTTCAACGTATTTTATCATATCCTTTTGTGACTTTACCAAGTCTTGTGGTTTCTCTTTGTCGCTCAGTTCAAATAGCAACGCTCCTATAAATGCATCTCCCGCTCCGGTTGTATCGACTACTTTAACCTTAGGCGCAGGTATTGTCATTTCCCATTTGTCATTAAATACCAGTGCTCCTCTGCTACCCAGAGTAACAGCAAAAGTACCCCTATAGTTCTCTCTGAAATAGGTAATCATTTCCATTTCACTGTTGGTCTCTGATATGAGGAAAGCCTCTTCTTCGCTTAATTTGATAAGATCTGCCAATCTAAGGAATTCATCACAAGACTCTCTAAAGACATCGGATTTTTCTGACCAGAAGGCATCTCTGAAGTTTGGATCGAATGAGATAAAATATCCTTTCTTTTTTGCCCTGTGCAGTAGTTCATTGTACGTAAATCTTAGATTCCCTTCAAGAAATCCTGTGGCGGCGCCAAAATGAAACAGCTGGATATTCGAGTCTTCCAAAGATTTCATATTTACCATTGATACATCAGCATCAGCGCCCCTGTAAAACATAAAGTCTCTCTCCCCTTCTGTATCAACAGAGACAAACGCCAGTGTTGTGGGCAAATCAGATCTATCCAACCATTGGGTCTGTACATTGTATTGCTTTAGTGTCTTTTCCAGAAAATCGCCAAAGCTGTCCTTTCCGACCGAACCATAAAAATAACAACTTCCCCCTAAGGAACTAATGACACAGGCCACATTGGCGGAAGCCCCTCCCGGTTTCATGAGAAAAGAATCCTGTTCTGCAAGATTGCTGTCTTTTTTTGACCCAATAAAATCTATCAGCATCTCTCCAATACAAATGACTGCACTCATACAACCCCCTTGGATTGATGGTTGACTTTAGCGGTGCTTTGCCTCACAACCAACTTGTGTGGAAGAATAACAAGCTCTGCAAAGGATGCCTCTTTTTTATCATTATATAATTTAATCATATCAATCAATCTTTCAATCGCTTGCAAGCCCTTCTCTTCAAAAGGTTGATGAATTGTGGTCAGAGTGGGGTTATACATCTTAGCAATTTCCACATCATCAAAACCGATAAAAGAGATATCAGCAGGAACCTTAAATCCCTCATCAAAAGCACATTTCATAGCCCCAATAGCCATCAGATCATTTGCACAAAATACAGCAGTTGGTAACGGTTTACTGACCAACAATCTCTTCATTGCGTTGTAGCCATGATCGAAGGTGTATTTACCTTCCACAACAAGATGTGTTTGATATAGTCCTGATTCCATCAATGCTTCCTGATAACCGATAAATCTCTCCTTGCCTGCGTATCGGTCGCTTAACGGACCACGTATCATAGCTATGTTTTTATGCCCTATGGAAACAAGGTAAACAGTTGCATCATAAGCGGCCTTTTTATTGTCAATTTCTATGACAGGTATGGTATCGCTGTCAATGTCAGATCCGATTACAACAACTGGCTTGTGAAATGTGTTCAGTGCCTGTATCAATTCCTCATTCATGGCACCGGCAAGAAAAATCAGGCCGTCTATTGCCTTTTCATTTAATATTTGTATGTGCCTGATACCTGTATCAATATTGAAATCTGTTGCAGTAATAAGGAGTGAGTAGTTTTTAGAGCGTAAATAGGATTCCATCCCAGCTATGATTCTCGAGAACACCGGGTTTGCTAAATCTGGAATGATAACCCCAATCAGATGTGATTTCTTTAAAGACAGGCTTCTACCCAAAGCACTCGGCACAAAATTAGTGCTTTCTATTACTGCCATGACTTTTTGGCGCACCTCATCACTCACAGGCTTTGAGTTGTTTATAACTCTGGAGACTGTGGCTTTTGACACTCCACTACGTTTGGCAATTTCATTGATTGTAACTTTTTCCACTGGTCTCTCCTAATAACATTTATTATTTGATGGATCCCGAAACCATGCCTTTTATGATTTGCTTTTGAGCTATAATGAATCCGACGATGACCGGTGCCGCTGCCATAAGTACAGCTGTCATGATCAGGTCCCATTTCTTAACAAACGATCCTGCAAATCCAGCGATAGCCAGTGGTATGGTCTGAATATCCTGTCCAATCCCCAGTATCAAGGATGGCAACAAAAAGTCATTCCATATCCAGATTGCATTCAGGATACTGACTGTGACAAAAATCGGCTTTAAAATCGGCATGACTATCAGAAAGAATATCTGAGGTTTAGAGCAACCATCAAGCAATGCTGCTTCTTCAAGCTCTAAAGGTATGGATTTGATGAAACCATGGAACATGAAGACGGCTAAAGGCGCTCCAAAACCAATATAAGCGAAAATCATACCATGATACTCCCGGAGAAGACGGATCCCAAGCGTTTCGTTGATGATTCTGAAAAGAGCCACCAAAGGAAACATGACAACCTGAAAAGGTATAATCAGTCCACTGATAAACAGTAGCAGGATAACAGTCGCTATTCCGGTCTTTCGACGTACCAGTACCCAAGCCGCCATAGCTGAAAATACAGATATGGTAATAAGAGAAATAGTAGTGATCAAAACTGAAGAATAGACGCTTGATGCATATCTAATGCTTGGGCTGGTCCAGATTTCTTTAATATTTGCAAGCATCTGTGGCCAATGCCTCGGAAGCGCTATGGGTTCAGTTATAATCTCAAGAGATGACTTAGCTGAGTTGATGATAACAATAAAAAACGGAAACAAAGTCACCAGGAAAAATGATACTGTAATGATCTGCAGAAATATCTTTATATATCTATTTTTAGTTTCCATTACATTTCAATCTCCTTCTGTTTATTGTAATAAACTTGGGCGATAGACACTACTGACAAAACCAGGAAGAATACAATGGCACGAGCCTGCCCTTCTGCCATGCGATTATACTTGAAGGCAATGTTGTAAATATGAACCGCCAGCAGCTCTGTCGAATTGACCACCTGACCCTTATAAATATCTGTCGGCCCGCCTGATGTCAGCGCTACAATAATATCGTATTGCTTGAATGAATTGACTAGTGTCAAAAATGATGTGATGGTGAAGGCTTGGGCTATCATCGGTATGGTAATATTGCGAAGCTTCTGCCAGAAATTGGCACCATCGATATCGCTTGCCTCGAGCAATTCCTGGGGTACATTCAATAGGGCGGCTACATAAATCATCATAATATACCCGGCATACTGCCATGTGAATGCCATAATAAGTCCGAACAATGTCAGGTTTGGATCTGCTAATAACAGAAGATTCTCAATGTAACTAATTCCCAGCATTCCACCAATGGCTGGCACGACTTCCTTGAAAATAAATTGCCAGATATAACCCAAAACGAGACCACCAATTAGGTTTGGAATAAAAAATCCAGCCCTATAGAAATTTCGAAACCTGATTTCACGAGTCACCAGAAAAGCAAAGAACAAGGCAATCAGGTTAATCGAGATAACACTTATTATACTGAATAAAAACGTCCTGAGAAAAGAATACCTGAAAGCCAGATTGGAAAACATGGCTTTGTAGTTTTCGAACCCTACCCAATTGGGTTGCAAGCCTGCGACAGCTGTCCAATCAGTCATTGAATAATACAAACCCATAAAAAACGGGATAATCACCACCACTAGAAAAGAAAAAAGTGCCGGCGTAAGAAACAACCAGAAAACCATATTGTCCTTTATACGTTTGTTCATAATCCACCTCTTTTCAATCTTCTCAATAATTTTAAGAAAAAAGGGTGCCAGTGGAATCTACACCCTTTTTGCCAGTTGATACATTATTTTATTTCTTCAATTTTTGCTGCAAGCTGCTCTATAAATTGTGCTTTATCTATATCTCCTTTTGCGAAAGCTTCATAGATAGGCGCAATGGTTCCCATTCCAAAACCATCAGGCATATCATTCTGCAGCCAGGTATATTTCAAGTCTTTAGCCAGCCATTCTGTCACATTCGCTGACAATGGCGCAGTAGGTGTAAGCGTAACGTTTGTGAAAGCAGGCACCATGTTGGCCTCTGTTACCATGTAGTTATGTCCAGCTGGGTCGGTAGCCATGAAGTTCAAGAAATTTCTTGCCGCTTCCTGGTTCTTGCTCTCGTTGTTGATAACATAAAATGATGGAGCACCGATAAATATCTTATCATGGGTTCCTTTAACGGATGCATGAGGTGCAAAGGCCATCGGGAAAGTAACGTTGTTTGATTGGAGCCATGGGTCTATCCAGTTTCCTTGATGGATAAATACTGCTTTTCCCGTTCCAAACTGGCTGACTTGTGAGTCATAGTTTCCTGTCAAAAGGACAGTACGGTCAGCATATTCAAACAACAGTTCAACCCAATCAGCATATTCTGTCAGGCGCTGCATATCAGCTTCACCATTGTTCAATTTGTCTAAGACAGTAGTGTCGCCATAAGGCAATCCCGCTGATAAGTAACCGTTGAAATTATGTAGCCCTGTTACCCATCTCATGTCAGGACCAGCTGCCATTGCTACAACTGAACTGATTCCCAACTCGTCCTTCATGCCGTCGATTTTTTCAAAGGCAGCACGATATGCTTCTTGTGATGTCAGCGTAGATGGATCCACACCAGCTTGTTCCAGAAGGTCCTTATTGTATGCCATTCCCCATGCTTCAACTGCTACTGGGAAACCAATTACTTTACCATCAACAATAAATTCAAGTGTTGTTAGATCGATCCATTCATCTCCTTCATAAGGCTGTAGTTTTGATTCCCAGGTGTTGTAGCCGCCCATTCCTTCAATGACAAATATGTCAGGTTGCCTGTCGGATTGGAATTCTGCTCTTAATGCTTCAGCATAAGGTGAATCTCCACCGGAAGTCTTGACGATAACTTCTTTTCCTGTCGCTTCTTTGTAGGCTGCAGCAAATGCTGTCAGCTGTTCATGAATCTCTACTTTATTCTGATAAATTACAACTGTCTCATCTTGTGTAGCAGGTTTTGAGCATCCACCTATCATTGCTACCAAGAGTGCTAAAATCAACAAAAATACTAAGTTTCTTTTCATATGTGCCCCCTTCAATTTATTAAGATACTTAAATGATACTAAATATCCCTATATTTCTATTATAGGAAACCGGTTTCATAAAAGCAAGTCTTTTTTGGGAAAACGCTCTTTTGTTACAAAAAATTCATATGGTCCCATTAGGATTCTTCCCTCATCAAAGTATACTGTTTTTCCTTGCAGCATCTCCGAATACTCGCCTTTGATACCATACCGCCTTAAATCAGAAGCATAAAACCATTGTCTATCCTCTGAAAGATTAAAGCAGAGTAGTATCTGAGTTTCATTATCCTCGATTCTCTGTTCAAAAATCAATATATGGGAATTTCTCTGATGCAAAATCCTTTCCTGCCGAATGTCACCGTTTCTACCTAGTTCTTTTCTCAATAAAACGAGCTGCTTAATGCAATTATATACCTGGCTGATAGGTGAGAATGGCTGGTTTAGTTCAACTAACAGATTCCATTTCATTTTTGGTCTATGGAGCCATCTGGAATCATTTCGCTTGTCAATCTCATCCCTATAGCTGTAGTCGTTCAGTTGACCTATCTCGTCACCACTATAAATCATAGGAACGCCTTCTTTCAATAAATACAATGCACTAATCAGCTTGATACGTTTGATGGATAATTCCAATTGGTAATGATCATGTTCCTTAATGGCCTTTTCAAGTCCTGACAGGCTTGCCAGAGTTCCGGAATTCCTTGCATCTCCTGTTCTGGGATTGAACTCATATAGCTCGCCGATTGAAAAGCTGTCATTGAATACACCCAAATAGAAATCTATGAGAAATTGCTTGTGGGCCTGGGGATCAAAACCCAATGATCTCGTCTTATCCAGATCCAGACCCCAGCCAATATCGTCATGGCATCGTGCATAATTGATCCATGTTATGCCAGTTGGCAAGTCATATTCAGGCATCAGCGCCAAGTGTCTCGCATCCCTTGTAGCCAGGCTGTTCCATATTTCAACCATATATGAAGCATTGTAGAGCGAATGGCATTCTGGCTTATCTTCTGACCCAAAATATGTTGTGATCAGCTCTGGTGCAATAATGGCTTCTCCAAGAAGTGCTGTAGAGGGTGCACAATAGGATATGATATCCCTGAAAAGTGATAGGATCATATGGGCCTCAGGAAGGTTACGGCAGTCTGTTCCCAACTCTTTCCACACATAGGGTATGGCATCCAATCGAATCAGGTCCACACCAGCATTGGCCATGAAGAGAAGGTTATCCACCATTTCTTTAAAGACACGTGGATTTTTATAGTCAAGATCCCATTGATAAGCATAGAAAGTGGTCATAATCCATTTCTTCAGGCTTTCATTATAGGTGAAGTTTCCTGGAGCAACCTTTGGGAAAACCTCCGGCAAAGTGTTTTCGAACTGCCGGGGAATGATGTCATCATCATACATCAGATAGTATTTTTGATATGTCTCATCGCCTGATTTTGCCTTATTTGCCCATTCGTGGTCATCGGAAGTGTGATTGATGACGTAATCAATGCATATTCTTATGCCCTTTCGATGATAGTGGTCCACCATCTCTATAAAATCATCCATGTTTCCGATTCTGGGATCAATGTCGCGATAATCCCGTACCGCGTAACCGCCATCGTTTTCACCATCTCTGGGTTTCAAGAGCGGCATAAGGTGAAGCAGTGTAACTCCAAGGTCTACAAAATAGTCGGATTTTGTTATCAATCCCTTTAAATCATCTGCAAAACGATCTACATATAGCATCATGCCTACCGTTTTAGATGAATGCATCCAATTGGTCCCTGCCATGTCCCGTCTTATAAGATTAGGATGACGCTCCATCTTGTATTTTTCAAGCATGTCAAATAATCTACCCAGTTCATTGGTGTATCCCGGGTAAAGATGGTAATACGTCTGTGTTATTCTTTGTTTGTAATCTATATTGGCTTCCTGCAAACTTTGACCTCCTTAATCTATGATCTATGCTCTATCTTGATTATAGGAAACCGGTTTCATAAAATCAAGTCATTTTTGTTTCGTAGTTTTAAAGTGCTTCTCTTATCATCTCAATCGGCATATGGTCTCCAATATCTTTAAGG
>LGGM01000042.1 GCA_001509345.1 Clostridiales bacterium 38_11 | reverse complement strand
TCACAGGTAACCACATCCCCATCTTTCATCATTTTAGGAGGGTCAAAACCCATTCCAACACCTGATGGCGTACCAGTCATGATCACATCCCCTGGGAACAAAGTGACCCCTTGGGATAAGTCGGAAATGATATGGTCAATATCAAATATCATATTGGATGTTCTAGAGGATTGTCTCTGCTCGCCATTCACATAGCAGTCGATTGATAAATCCACTGGATAATCAATCAGTGACTTATGAATGATATATGGTCCTAAAGCTGTGAAGGTATCTAGTGTTTTACCTTTATGCCATTGAATATGCTTGAATTGCAAATCTCTTGCAGACAAATCATTGCCTACTGTATAACCGAAAATATACTGAGCAGCGTCTTTCTTACTGATGTTCTTACCTTTTTTGCCTATTATAACGACCAGCTCAACCTCATAATCCAACGATTGGGTAACATTGCGATCCAATAATATATCATCACCGGTTCCTATTGAAGGATAGCAAGTTTTGCTGAAGTAGATGGGATACTCTGGAATATCTCCTTTAACCCCGGTTATATGCTTCATTTCATTGATATGGTCCATATAGTTCTTCCCAAGACAAAAGATATTTCTGCGTGAATATTCAATGGGTGTTAAAATTTTTATTTCATCGGGAGATAAATACGGTGTCCTATCATCTTCAAATAATTCTTCGATCAGTTTAATGTGTTGCTCATGAAACAGATCAATAAGAGAGTTCATATCTGTCACTTCTCTAAATTGAATAATCGAATTTGATGGTATGATTTTAGTTTTTGCCAAATTCATAAATCCTATGCTAATCGTGTTGAGATGTTCGAATCTTATAAAATACATAATTGACCTCCTACTGTAATATGATAAGTATAAATTAAATCTTTATAAAACTCAATTTCTTTTATATAATGATATGAGATTAATTTAAAGGGGGCAAAAAATGATTAAAAATTGGGATGAATTCTTGTTACCATACGAACAGGCAGTAGAAGAGTTAAAAACTAAATTTAAAAGCATCAGAAGAGAATTTCGTGTGATGAATGAATATTCTCCGATAGAATTTGTAACTGGAAGGGTCAAAAAAATATCCAGCATTATAGAAAAAGCCAGAAGAAAATCGGTTGATCCCGAATGTGTTGAAGACATTGCAGGGATTAGAATTATTTGTCAACTTGTGGATGATATACCTTTGGTTGTTGAGCATATCAGATCCAGAAATGGTAAAGATATGGAAATAGTAGTCGAACGAGACTATATAACCCATATGAAAGAAAGTGGTTACAGAAGTTATCATATTATCATCAGCTATGTGGTTCATACTGCATATGGTAACAAAAAGATTTTGGCTGAAATTCAAATAAGAACGCTTGCAATGAATTTTTGGGCTACCATTGAACATTCTATCAATTACAAATTCGGAGAGAATATGCCTGAAGATTTACGGAAAAGGCTCATTGACTCAGGAGAAATTGCCAGTAAGTTGGATGAGGAAATGTCAAAGATAAAATTTGAGATAGTTGATTCACAGGAGTTTTTTATGACCCGATCAGCACTGGTTGCCAGAGTCATTAAACAGATACAAACATTGTTTTTTAGTGGGAATGTTGAAAAAGCTGAAATAACCCAGTTGCAAGAAGAGTTTTACCATATTAGAGAACAAGGCAACATCGAAGAATTGAAACAATTGAACAAAAAACTTGAGTTGATGATTCAGAAATTATATTTGGACTAAAAGAGTAAAATTGAAGGAGATAAAAATGCTACGTAAAGATGTTATAGAAAATATACTGGATGCCGCACTATCAACTGGAGGTGATTTTTCAGAGATATTTGTGGAAGATAAGACCAACACTGGAATAAGCCTCATAGGCGGAAAAATCGAACACACAGTATCTGGTAGAGACTATGGAATAGGTATAAGAATATTTGATGGGTTTTTTAGTGTTTATGCTTATACTAATAGTGTGAATGAAAAAGACTTGATTGAGACAGCTAAAAAAGCTGCTACAGCAGTTAGAAAAATGAAACAAAAAGGAGTACAAACCATCAATTATCAGATGGTGGATCAACTGGTCAATCCGATTGAAATCTATCCTGATACGGTTAATAAGGGAAAAAAAGTTGATATCATGCAACGTGCGTACAATGCAGCAAATACTTATGATAAAATCATCACCCAGGTAACTGTCCATTATCTGGATTCTCATCAAAAAATATTGGTTGCCAATAGTGAAGGTGTCTGCAAGGAAGACATTCGGGTCAGAACCAGACTTGCTATACAATCTGTTGCTTCATCGAATGGTGAAATGCAGTCTGGATATTTTGGGCCTGGCTCGGGAAAAGGATTTGAGTTTTTTGAAAACCTCGACGTGGAGTGGTATGGGAAAGAGGCTTCAAGAATTGCCAAGGCTATGGTGTTTGCAGAATATAGTTCTAGTGGCAAGATGCCTGTTGTGATAGACAATGGATTTGGAGGGGTAATCTTTCATGAAGCCTGCGGTCATGGCCTGGAAGCAACCTCGGTTGCAAAGGGTAATTCTGTCTTTGCAGGTAAATTAGGACAGCAGGTTGCCTCAAGCTTGGTAACGGCAGTCGATGATGGAACCATCCCCAATGGATGGGGATCATCTAATATTGATGATGAGGGTAACGATACAGCTCGCAATATTCTTATTGAAAATGGAATCCTAAAAAACTATATGGTTGACAAGCTTAATGGTCGAAGAATGTTCATGGAGGCTACAGGATCATCCAGAAGGCAATCTTATAGATTTGCCCCTACTTCGAGGATGACCAATACATTTATAACCAATGGGCAGTCAACTAAAGAAGAGATTATTTCCAATACCGAACAAGGTCTTTATGCCAAATACATGGGTGGCGGTTCCGTCAATCCTGCTACGGGTGAGTTTAATTTTGCAGTGATGGAGGGGTATAGAATTGAGAATGGCAAAATAACCAGCCCATTGAGAGGAGCAACATTAATAGGCACAGGGTTAGATGTTTTGGGGAAAATTGATATGGTGGGCAACAATCTCGAGTTGGGTCAGGGGATGTGCGGATCAGCAAGTGGCAGTATTCCTACTAATGTTGGACAACCAATGATCAGGGTATCAGAGATAATTGTTGGTGGAAGGAATGGTGAAGAAAATGCTTAAAAAAGATTTTGTGGGGAAAGTCCTGAAATTTGGAGAATCAAAAGGCTTGAAAGACATGGAAATATACTATGATTCCAGCAGAGAACTATCTATCAAGACATATCAAGGCAATATTGATAACTTCAGCGTATCAAACAGCGAGGGGGTTTCATTTCGAGCATTGCATAACGACAAGATGGGGTATGCCTACACTGAAAAAGTAGATGACTCATCTATTCCGTTTTTGGTGGAAGAGGCTATGCAAAATGCTATTATTATTGATTCTGACGACGAGGAAAATATTTATATAGGGTCTGATGAATATGAAGAAATTAATAATTATAACCCCATTCTTGATCAAGTGACTGAAGAACAAAAAATTCAATTGACCCTTGATTTGGAAAAGGAGGCCATGAGTTTAGATGACCGAATACAATCGGTACAGTATTGCGCATATGGAGATGTTACGGGTGAGACAAATATAATAAATTCTAAAGGGCTTTCTCTAAGCACCAAATCCAATATTGCTTTTGCATATGTTGGTGTTGTCGCAAAGAATGGTGATGATCTTAAAACTGGAATGGCATATAAAGCAACCAATGATTTTTTTAAGATTGATTCAAAGGAAATTGCGAAAGAAGCTGTAAAAGAGGCAGTATCTATGCTTGGTGCTGAATCTGTTCAGTCTGGAAATTATCCGATTATACTGAGAAATAATGTGGCATGTGATTTGCTTGAATCTTTTTCTGATGTTTTTTCAGCCGAAAATGTTCAAAAAAATCTGTCCCAGCTAAAGCATAAAATTGGTCAAAAAATCGCAAGTGATAATCTCAATATCATTGATAACCCTCATATGGAAGATGGGTTCGCTTCAACTCCTTTCGATGGTGAAGGGTATCCAACACAAATAAAAAAAGTTATTGAAAACGGCATATTGAAAACATATCTTCATAATTTGAAAACATCTGAAAAGGATGGCGTTTCCAGTACTGGAAATGCCAGTAGGGGTTCCTATAAATCAATCATAGACATTTCACCAAGCAATTTTTTTATTGAGAATGGTACCTATAGTATGGATGATATGATAAATGGCATAGATAAAGGGCTACTATTAATCGAACTCCAAGGTCTGCATTCAGGATTGAATTCTGTTTCAGGCGATTTCTCGCTTGCTTGTTATGGATACTTGGTAGAAGAAGGGAAAATATCAAAACCAGTCAATCAGATCACAGTTTCGGGAAACTTCTTTAAAATGATCAAGAATATTGAAATGATTGGGAATGATTTGAAATTTGGTTTACCGGCAGGTTCATACTTTGGAGCACCTTCATTAAAGATAAAGGAGTTATCTATCGCGGGCAAATAACAAATAGCAAATGTTAAAAAATACCCATTGACAAATATTATCAATTAGGATATTATTATGACAACTAAGAGCTGGAGATGATGAAGTGAATAGATTATCCGACTTAAAACCAGGAGAAAAAGGTGTTATTAAATCAATCGATATCGATGGAGCGATTAAAATCCGAATGACACAACTCGGTATTACCGAAGGTGAAACTGTTCAGGTTGAAAAATATGCACCATTAGGTGATCCTATAGAAATATCCATCAGAGGCTATAGCTTATGTTTCAGAAAAACAGAGGCAGAAAGAATAATATTAGTATAAAAAGCGGCTTTGCCGCTTTAATTTTTTCAGACTATGAATTATGTTATGACCGGAGGGGAAATGATAAAAAGTGCAGCATTGACAGGTAATCCGAATTGTGGAAAGACTACTATTTTTAATGCTTTAACAGGTAGCTCCCAGTATGTCGGCAACTGGCCTGGTGTGACTGTTGAAAAAAAGACAGGAAAAATAAAAAGTAAAAACGTCAGTATAGACGTAACTGACTTGCCAGGTATCTATTCCATAAATTCGTATTCCATGGAAGAAAAAATTTCTGAAGAATACATAAGAAATGAAAATCCTGATGTCATTATCAATGTACTGGATGCAACGGCAATTGAAAGAAGCTTTTTTCTGACTTTACAATTGATTGAAACCGGAAAGCCTTTGATTGCCGCTCTCAATATGATGGATGTTATCGAAAAAGAAGGCACAATAATCGACTTGGAAGGAATGACCAATGAACTGGGAATCTGTATAGTACCGATATCAGCAAGGATTAATAAAGGTATATCGGAACTGGTTGATAATTTATCAAATTTTAAAGAGTTGGAAAGGTCTCCCGGTTTTAATGATTATATTCAACAAATCAATGAATTTAAACTGAAAGGTGACATGTCAGAAGACAAAATATCTTCGTTTAGATACTCCTATATAAAAAAACTGATATCCCAATATGTAATTTTAGGTGAAATGCGTTCAGATACAACTAAAAAAATTGATAAAGTCTTCACCAATAAATATGTTGGGATCCCTGTTTTTTTAACCATCATGTGGGCTATTTATTATATTTCAATCAACGTTGTTGGAGAGATGTCTGCGGATATCTTTGAAAGAATGTTGGGGAGTTTTTCCAATAGTCTCGGGAACCTCTTGGTTATGATAGGCGCTAATGAGCACATTATATCTCTAATAATCGATGGTGTGGTGCGTGGGGTAGGAGCTGTATTGCTTTTCTTACCTCAGATAATGGTTCTTTTTTTCTTCATTTCAATTCTGGAGGACAGCGGTTATATGGCTCGAGTATCTTTCATCCTAGATAGAGTATTTAGAAGAATAGGATTGACTGGAAAGTCCTTCATTCCAATGTTTGTCGGTTCAGGGTGCTCTGTTCCCGGAATAATGGCAGCAAGGACTCTAGACAGCGAAAAAGAGAGAAAATTAACAATAATCCTCACACCATTTGTTTCCTGTGGTGCGAAAATGCCAATTTATATCATGTTTGCGGCAGCTTTTTTTCCTAAACATACGCATTGGATCATCATGACCATGTATGCTATTGGAGGCATAGCAATTATTTTCTCGGGATTGTTGTTCAAAAAAATTGTCTTCAAGGGTCATAAGGAAATATTTTTGCTGGAATTACCTGATTATAGAACGCCTATCATTAGGAATGTCATGAGGCAGGTATTTAATCGAAGTAAGACTTTTGTCACAAAAGCAGGTACCATCATATTTGCCGGTTCGGTTTTAATATGGTTTCTCCAGGGTTTCACTCCTGGATTTAGATTAACCGATTTACCGAGCGAGAGTATGTTGAGTTCTATTGGAGCATTTATAGCACCAGTGTTTAGACCTCTTGGGTTTGCTGATTGGAAAACATCTGTTGCATTTCTCACGGGTTTTGTAGCCAAAGAAATGGTCGTTGCGACACTAGCAGTCTTGAATGGTATTTCAGAATCTGGTGGATTTGAGCTGCTGGATTCCATAAGAGCCACATTTACGCCAATATCCGCATTATCATTTATGGTTTTTGTAGCGTTGGCTTCACCATGCATCAGTGCATTGGCAGCAGCTAAGAGAGAATTGAACTCATGGAAATGGATGGTCTTTTCAGTATTATATCAAACTGGTCTGGCTTATATCATGTCAATGTTGGTTTATAATATTGGAAGTTTATTTTTGAGATAGAGGGTGATGGAATGATAAATTATTTAATAGGATTTGCAATAAGCTTTGCTGCGGGTTACATTATTATTAAACAATTTAATAGAATCAAAGCAGGCAAATGTTCAGCCCATGGTGATTGTGAATCATGCGGAATAAGTGGAAATTGCCCGGCACAAAAGACAAGAGACGATAAAATATAGAGATATTAGATTTTCTACTTTTTGTCATCCCATTTAACAAGATCAAACTCCATTCTATCATAATGAAATTCTTCCACAAAATCTTCCGGATAAAATGTTGCACGCTTGAATGATACAAAATCCTTTGTATGCTTATCCAGCCAAACAGGAACGCTCAAATCGAAATGATAACACATTTCCTCAAACGCATTGCTTCTTTTTTCTTCAAAGTTGAGTTCGGTGTCATTCTCCACGTCGAATGATTTTTTGATTTCATTTTCTGTTATCAGTTTACCCCAGGCTTTAAACATAATGTCCTCCCACTATTATTATTTAGATATCATGTAAAAATAGTATATTCTGATGTTAATATAAATGGTATCAATAAGTCAATTTATTTTTAGAATGTTGTGTGATATAATTGGTCTATACAAGGAGGTTGATTTGGATGGAATTTAATGTTCTAATTATTAACTCCAATAAAAACCCTAAGATTAGAAAAAACTTGGAAAGATATTTCTCGTCAAATGATTTGCATTGCAGGATAGAGGAATTGATAAATAGTGACGATATTGATGAGTTATACGCTAAATACACTCCAGATTTAGTGTTTCTGGATGATGAACGAACCACTGTTACTTTATCTGATAAAATCAGATCATTGGAGGACTCTTCCACAATAGTCCTAATAACCGACAAAAAGGATATTAGGAATGAAAAATATCAAGATCATCTTGATGGCATTCTGTACAGACCGTTGGAAGAAGAGGCAATCAATATGCTGTTAAACACATCTATAGAGAAGATGAAACGAGATCTTAAATTGTACATGTTTAAATATGAGGGTAAGATGGTGATTATTCCTTATAAGGATATTTTATATTTTCAAAAGCAATTAACCAGTATTAAGATTCATACTAAAAGAGGAGAATTCAAATTTAAGGAAAGATTTAATAATCTTATGAACAAATTGGATGAAAATGATTTTTTGATGTGTCATAAGGAGTTTATCATCAACCTTAAAAAAATCACGTCTGTTTCTGATAAAAGCTGCAGATTGCATTTTATAGATCATGAAATACCGGTAGCGGGAAAATTTAAGACAGTGATGCTTGAAATATTAGATAAGAAGTCACATAATTAAATTTAGACTTGGGAGACAAGGAATGATTAGAGTTGGAGTTTTGGGTGGTGGTGCTTCAGGAATGGCAGCGGCTGTAGTCGCATCTAGGAATGGGGCAGAGGTAACTATACTGGAAAGATTGGATAGGGTGGGTAAAAAACTGCTCGCCACAGGTAATGGTAGATGTAACTACACAAATGATATTATTGACATGAGCAGATATTACAGTAGTAATAGAGATTTATTGGAAGAATGTCTAAGCAATATTACTAGCAAATCCACTATAGGATTTTTCAGAGAATTAGGGGTTGAGCCCTTTTTTGACGAAACCGGGAAAGTATTTCCTTATAGTCTGCAAGCATCAAGCGTGTTAGAGGTGTTAAGAGAAGAATATCTCAGATATGGAGCAAAAGAAATATGCGGCCAAAGAATATTAGCGATCAAACCCATCGGCGGAGCATATATGGTTCAGACTGATTTAGATACTTTTGAATTTGATAGAGTCATTGTAGCAATGGGTGGTAAATCTAATGAGAAGCTTGGTTCCGATGGATCCGGCTTTGAATTGATGGCTGGATTAGGGTATGAGTTATCAGAAATATATCCAGCTCTGGTCAAGTTGAAAAGTGACTTTATTCATTTGCGAAGCTTGAAGGGTTTAAAAGTTAATGCATCTGTATCGTTGTATGCGGACGAAAATTTAGTTGCAAATGATTTAGGAGAGGTGCTGTTTGCTGATTATGGCATATCGGGTCCTCCGATAATGCAATTGAGTGGAATAGCCGTCAAGAAAATCAATGAGGGGAAAAATGTTAGAGTATCTCTGGATTTTTTCTCTGATATCAGTAGCAATGATTTGTTTGAAATTCTGAGTGACCGCTTCATTAACCTTAAACATAAGTCTTTAAAGGATAGTTTAGTCGGATTGATCAATAAGAGGATGATTCTACCATTGCTGAAAGAAGCAGGGATAGATGATTTCTTTCAGAAACCTACTAAAATGAACCGAAGACAGATTTACGCCATCATTAAAGAATTGAAGAGCCTAAGAATAAACGTTACCGGGTTTCATTCATGGGCTGATGCCCAGGTGACTGCAGGTGGAGTATTACTCACAGAAATCAATCCTCAGACAATGGAAGCGTGTCATCATAAAAACTTGTTTGTTACCGGAGAAATACTTGATGTTTATGGTGATTGTGGTGGTTTTAACTTGCATTGGGCATGGAATACCGGAATTAAGGCTGGGCATCACAGTTCAATTATTCGCTGACTTGTAAAAGCATCAAGAAAATGATAAAATCAATGTTTGTTAAAATCAAACTCTTGAGTATTTTTAAGACGAATTAGACAAAGGTGGATCAATGAAAAACTTATTTGAAAAAATAATCGGGTCATATTCTAGTAGGGAAATCAAACGGATAGACCCTATAGCAAAAAAAGTCATGGCTTTGGAGTCAGAAGTGGAGGCTTTGTCAGACCATGATTTGAAGAGTAAAACCCTGGAATTTAAAGAAAGATTGGCTTCTGGAGAGTCAGTAGACGATATACTTCCGGAAGCGTATGCTGTCGTGAGGGAATCCTCCTGGCGCGTACTGGGAATGAAGCACTATGAAGTGCAGGTTATTGGCGGTATAATACTTCACCAAGGTAGAATCGCAGAGATGAAGACTGGTGAAGGTAAGACACTGGTAGCTACCTTACCGGTTTATCTCAATGCGCTTTTGGGGAAAGGCGTGCATGTTGTTACTGTCAATGATTACCTTGCGCAAAGAGACAAGGATTGGATGGGTAAGGTCTATAGTTTCTTAGGTCTCACGGTAGGTTGCATAGTTCATGGACTGACCAATGAAGAAAGAAGAAAACAATACAGCTGTGATATAACCTATGGAACGAACAATGAATTTGGGTTTGATTATTTAAGAGATAATATGGTTGTGAGAAAAGAAGATATGGTGCAGCAATCACTTAATTTCTGTATCATTGATGAGGTTGACAGTATCCTGATAGATGAAGCCAGAACGCCACTGATCATTTCAGGTGAAGGGGATAAATCCACAGATCTTTATCACCAGGCGAATTCGTTTGCGACTGGTCTGCGTGGGAGAGTCCAAGATCCAGACGAGCAAATGAGCAAGATGGAAATGATGATGGGTAATTTCAAGGAAGAAACAGTTGATTTTGTAGTAGACGAAAAAGGGAAAAATGTTACATTGACTGATAAAGGAATCAGCAAGGCCGAAAAATTCTTTGGTATAGAAAACTTGGCTGATGAACAGAGCATGGAAATCTCACACCACATCAACCAGGCTTTAAAAGCCCATAGCATCATGAAGAACGATATAGACTATATTGTTAAAGATGGCGAGATATTGATTGTTGATGAGTTTACAGGTAGATTGATGTATGGGAGAAGATTCTCAAAAGGTTTACACCAGGCTATTGAAGCAAAAGAAGGAATGGACGTTAGAAGAGAATCAAAAACTTTGGCGACTATCACTTTTCAGAACTATTTCAGAATGTATAAAAAACTCTCCGGTATGACTGGAACAGCAAAGACTGAAGAGAATGAATTCAGGGAGATTTACGGTGTTGATGTTATAGAGATTCCAACCAATGAGCAAGTCATCAGAGAAGATCAGGCTGATGTGATATATAAGACTGAAGAAGCGAAATTCAGGGCAGTTATCAGAGAGATACAGGAAAGATACAAGAAAGGCCAGCCTGTATTGGTAGGTACGATTTCTATCGAGAAATCTGAGTATCTGAGTAAACTATTAAAAAAAACCAACATACCACATACCGTACTGAATGCTAAGAATCATGAAAAAGAAGCTGAGATTGTTGCACAGGCAGGTCGGTTTGGAGCGGTGACAATTGCTACCAACATGGCAGGACGTGGTACCGATATTGTTTTAGGTGGAAACCCGGAATATATGGCCAGAACCAAAATTAAAGGCATTTTAAGCGAAGAGATTGCTGCAAAAGCAGATGGCTACGATGAAACAGATGATGAAGAAATCAATAACGCAAGAAAGCTGTATAAGGAATATCTGACCAGAGCTAAAGAGGAAATCAAGGATGACAATGAAAAGGTGCTTCAAGCAGGTGGTCTCAGCATCATAGGAACAGAACGCCATGAATCCAGAAGGATTGACAATCAGCTGAGAGGCCGTGCAGGTAGGCAGGGAGACCCTGGAACATCCAGGTTTTATATATCACTGGATGATGATCTCATGAGACTGTTCGCAGGAGACAAAGTCAAATCCATGGTCAATACTTTAGGTTTGCCAGAGGATGAAGCATTGCAGCACAGTATGCTAACCAAAACAATTGAAACAGCTCAAGGAAGGGTCGAGGGTAGAAATTTCAACATCAGAAAGCATGTTTTGCAATATGACAATGTCATGAACAAGCAAAGGGAAGTTATCTATTCAGAAAGAAGAAAAGTTTTGATGGGAGAAGATCTGAGAGAACATGTCATGTCTATGGTCAATGAACAGATAGCAACGCTGATCGCTAAATATGCCTCGGACAAATATCCTGAGAACTGGGACCTGACAGGCTATGAAGAGGCTCTGACAGACTTGTTCGGACCTCAAATCAAGCTTAATATTGATAATATTGAATCTTTGGACCTTGTCAGGCTGACAGAAGTTTCAAGGAACCTTGCCGAGAAAATCTATAAAATGAAAGAGGATGAGTTTGGAGAGGAACAATTCCGTGAAATTGAAAGAATTGTTTTATTAAAAACCGTTGACACCAAATGGATGGACCACATCGACGCCATGGATGAACTAAGGCAGGGCATCGGTCTTAGAGCCATGGGCAATGAAGATCCTGTCAGAGCCTATCAGCAGGAAGGATTTGATATGTTCCATGAGATGATCAACATGATTCAGGAAGATACCGTCAAATTCCTTTATAGGGTTAGACCTCAAGAAAAACTACAGCGCACAAAGGTTGCCAGGGAATTGGGAACCAATCTGAACGGCGGATCATCAAAACAAAAGACAGTTGTCAAAGGTGAGAAAATAGGAAGAAACGATCCATGCCCATGCGGAAGTGGTAAAAAATATAAAAAGTGTTGCGGGAAAAACAACTAAGACTAATATTAGGAGTTGATGATTAATGATTGATTTGTATCAATATAATGAAAAACTGAAATATTTCAGGGTTATTTTAGATGAGGTAGGTGTTTCTCTTTGACGTCTCCAAACTTACAGAGCTTAAAAGGAGTTATGAGAAAGAGATGCAAAAGCCTGACTTTTGGAATGATGTGGAAAGAGGACAGAACATATCCCAGAGCTTGAAAATAGTCAATGATAAGATAAATCAGGTTTTTCAAGTTCAAAATAAGGTCGAAGAAGTCGAAGTGATGATCCAACTGATTGAAGAAGAAAATGATGAAAGTTACGTACCTGAGTTGAATGCTCTCATTAAATCAACAGAAAAGGAATTGGAAACTTTTAAGCTTAAAACCTTGTTAAATGGCAGATATGATAAAAATAACGCTATATTATCAATACATGCTGGGGCTGGTGGCACCGAAGCACAAGATTGGGCAGAGATGCTTATGCGAATGTATCTGAGATGGGCGGAAAAAAACCAGTACAAGACTGAGATACTGGATATTCTATCCGATACTGAAGCTGGAATCAAAAGCGTCACTATCATGATTCAGGGCGAGTATGCCTATGGCTATCTTATGGCTGAAAAAGGCGTTCATAGATTGGTACGCATATCGCCATTTGACTCTGCAAAGAAAAGACATACATCATTTGCATCTGTTGATATAATACCAGAAATTGATGATGATTCAGAGATAGACATCAATCCTGTGGACTTGAAAATTGATACCTATAGGGCTAGTGGCGCAGGAGGACAGCATGTCAATACGACAGACTCAGCTGTAAGGATTACCCATATTCCAACAGGGGTGGTGGTCTCATGTCAAAACGAAAGATCTCAGCACAAGAACAAAGCAACAGCAATGAAAATGCTGATGGCAAAATTGATTGAAATCAAAGAAGAGGAACAGAAGGATGAGATTGATGATATTCAGGGTAAGTACAACCAGATAGCATGGGGAAGCCAAATAAGATCATATGTTTTTCACCCTTATAGCATGGTAAAAGATCATAGGACAAATGCAGAAAAGGGTAATGTTCAGGCTGTTATGGATGGGGATATCGATCTGTTTATCAATGAATATTTAAAGGCCAAAAGTAAATAGATTAATTAGGAGCAGAATATGAATATTATTCAAAGATTATGTAAAGAGTTTAATCTTCAGGAGTATCAGGTAAAGAACACACTTGAGATGATAGATGAAGGAAACACGATCCCTTTTATTGCCAGGTACAGAAAAGAAAAAACCGGATCGCTGGATGATGTGATTTTAAGAGATCTGGACGAAAGATTATCTTATCTAAGAAATCTGGAGACACGTAAGAATGAAGTTATCAGATTGATTGAAGAGCAGGGCAAGCTAACAGATGAACTAAGAGAAGAAATTTTGTTGTCCGAGGTTATTCAAAGGGTAGAGGACCTGTATAGGCCTTATAAACAAAAGAAGAAGACAAGAGCAACAGTGGCAAAAGCCAAAGGATTAGAGCCTTTAGCTATCATAATTCTCAATCAGAAAATAGAATTAGGCAGCTTGGATGAAATAGCTACACCTTACCTGAATGAAGATGTTGAGACTATCAATGATGCATTTCAGGGTGCTATGGATATTATAGCGGAAACTGTATCAGACAATGCTGATTTCAGGGAAAAAATTAGAGAATTTTATTTAAATGACGGAATCATTCATACCGAAGCGACAGACGATTCAGAGTCATCAGTGTTTGAGATGTATTATAAGTTTCAGGAGGAACTCGGTAAAATTGCGAATCATAGGATCCTTGCTATCAATCGTGGTGAAAATGAAAAAAGATTGAAAGTAAGTGTCTCTTCTCCAGATGATCAGGCTATCGCTTATCTCAAAAAAAATGTGATAAAGAATGGCAAAGCTATAACAGTCGATTATCTTAGCAATGCGATAGAAGATTCCTACAAAAGGCTTATTATGCCCTCTGTGACAAGGGAAGTCAGAAATATTCTGACTGAAAGAGCAGAAGAAGAAGCCATAAAAGTATTCGGACAAAACACGAAAAATCTTTTGCTTGTACCACCGACAAAAAATGCGAGGGTATTGGCTATAGATCCGTCTTTTAGAACAGGCTGTAAACTGACTGCACTTGATGATACAGGTAAACTGCTAGCTTACACAACTATTTATCCCAATGAACCACAAAACGAGGTTGTGAAATCCAAGAAAACCATCAAGGAGTTTGTAACGAAATACGACCTTAATCTGATCAGTATTGGCAATGGTACCGCATCAAGGGAAACTGAAATGCTGATTGCAGAAATAATTAAGGAATTGGACAGAGATGTATCCTACACGATAGTAAGTGAAGCAGGCGCTTCTGTTTATTCAGCATCAAAGATAGCTCATGAGGAGTATCCGGATATTGATGTATCAATCAGGGGTGCTATTTCTATTGGAAGAAGACTTCAGGATCCATTGGCTGAGCTGGTTAAGATTGATCCTAAAAGTATTGGTGTCGGACAATACCAGCATGATGTCAATCAACCCAAGCTTGGCAAAGCGTTGGACGGTGTAGTGGAGGATTGTGTCAACAGTGTTGGCGTTGACTTGAATACAGCTTCTTTTTCTTTGCTTCAACACATAGCAGGGGTGAACAAAACAGTCGCTAAAAACATAGTGAAGCATAGGGAAGAAAATGGCAAATTTTATAGCAGGGAAGAATTAAAGAAAGTCAGTCGTTTGGGAGATAAGGTTTATGAACAATGTGCAGGTTTTCTAAGGATTTCAGAAGGCGAGAATTATCTGGACAAAACTGCGGTTCACCCG
>LGGM01000135.1 GCA_001509345.1 Clostridiales bacterium 38_11 | reverse complement strand
TGTCAACTTCCAGTAAAAAATGTGACTAAATAAAAAATCTTCAGTCAAAAGCCCGTATTTCTGCGGATTCTATTGCAAAAATACGGGCATAATGATATACTGTATTTAGTCGTATATGTTACTAAAAGGAGGGCTGAAAATGTATCTCGATTTTCTAGTCAAGATTCCAGAAGTAAAAGGCAAAATTACATACAGAAAAAGGGATAATTCATGCTACGTTTACTATGAATATGATAGAACTTATGATCCTAGTCAGAAGTATACAAACGTAAAAAGAGCGATGATTGGTAAGCAATCCAAAGTCGATCTTCACATGATGCAGCCCAATCAAAACTACTTGAAATTTTTTCCGGAAGTGGAGCTTCCGGAAGAAAAAGATCGGACGCTGAGAAGTAGTTGTTTACGAGTCGGAGCATATATAGTTTTTCAAAAGCTTTTTCGTGAAAGCGGAATTCCAGAGATGCTCAGCCAATATTTCAGTGAAAAGGATTTGGGATTGTTCTTGGATTTAGCGACTTATTCCATTATCACTGAAAGTAACGCCGCTCAATACTATCCGGATTATGCGTATAATCATGTGCTATACACCCAAGATATGAGGATTTACAGTGACTCGAAGGTGTCTGATTTTTTCAGAAGTATCACGGACAATCAAAGTGTTGGATTTTTGAATTCATGGAATGAATCCAAAGACCATAGAGAAAAAATCTATATATCCTATGATTCGACGAATAAGAATTGTCAGGCTGGAGATATTGAAATGCTTGAGTATGGGAATGCGAAGGTGGATCAGGGATCTCCGATATTTAATTACTCAATCGCCTATGACACGAGAAACAAAGAGCCTCTTTTTTATGAAGCATATCCTGGGAGTATAAACGATGTGTCTCAGCTTCAGTATATGCTGGATAAGGCCAAAGGCTATGGGTATAAGAAAATTGGTTTCATACTGGACAGAGGGTACTTCAGCAAGAGCAACATCGAGTACATGGACCAGTGTGGCTACAGCTTTGTCATCATGGTCAGAGGGATGGCTAGGCTTGTGAACGAGCTTATTCTTAAGCATAAGGGGACTTTTGAGAAAAAGAGAATCCATAACATCAGTGATTACAGAGTCTATGGCATAACAGTTAAGAATAAACTGTATGCTACGGATGAAAAAGACCGGTATTTCCACATATACCATAGTATAGAAAAAGAAAGTGCAGAGCGGACGCAACTGGAAAACAGAATTGATGAAATGACAAAGTTCATGAAGCGTCATTCCAATGAAATGCGTGAGTTTGGAGCGGGATTCGAGAGGTATTTCGAGTTATACTACGATGAGGAACACAAGACCTTTCTGTTTCCCATCGAGAAAGCCAAAGTGATAGAAAATGAGATTGAATTATGCGGATATTTCTGCATAATCACCTCTGAAAAGATGACTGCCAAAGAAGCGATTGATCTATACAAGAGCCGTGATGCTTCTGAAAAACTATTCAGAGGAGACAAGTCCTATCTTGGAAACAGAAGCCTTCGGGTGTACTCGGATGAATCGGCATCCGCCAAGATCTTTATAGAATTCATAGCGCTGATCATTCGAAGCAAGATATTCACCAATCTCAAAGAAGAGATGAAGAGTCTCGATAAAAGACCAAACTTCATGACAGTTCCTGCGGCGATTAAAGAACTTGAGAAAATAGAGATGGTCAGACAACTGGACAATGTATACAGACTGGACCATGCAGTCACAGCAGCCCAGAAGACCATCCTCAAAGCATTCAGAATAGACGTTTCTTATGTAAAATATAAAGCGGATGAGATCAGTGAAACACTAAAAAAATAATTGAAAAGAGAGGGTTTGAATCATGGCAAGAACAGCCCAACTTGAAACGTTGGATCAAAAGATTGAGAAGGCGCAATCAGATGTGGTAAAGGCGAAGAAGAAATATGATTTGGTTGTATCGACATTGAAGGATTTGATGGACAAACGCGATGCATTAAAACGTGACGAACTCATCAATGCCATCATGAAAAGTGACAAATCCTATGATCAAATTCTTCAATTTATTCAGCAGTCAAATCAGGAAAATACTTAAACTTTGAACATAAAAAACTCCTGAAATTAACCATAATCAGGAGTTTTAGTCACAAATTTTCTGGAAGTTGACAATAATGGATGAATGGCTTATACGCTGCCTTGAAGCCTATGATTTGTTGGAAATCATTGAAGCAAAGACTAGGCATGGGTCAATGATTTTCTGTACTCAGTATGGCATTAAAGGCTGGTGTGCCAGAATCAGTCCCTCAAATGACGGTCCTGTCTCTGAAGCCATTGTGGACAGGATTATTCACAACTCCTATGAAATCATAATCGATGGAGAGCTATCTGTGCGTGAAAGACATGGCATAAAGAACCCCGACCGAAGTGACTACGCAAAGACAGTCGAGTAGACTCATCAAATTGTAAAGTTCCATTAGCTGACTGGGTTCACTAACATCTATTAACACAAAGTGGTAAACTTTTTGAATGTCATAAGTGGTAAAGAAATTGAATGTCAAAAACTTGAGACAAATTACCTTAAACTAACAGGTGGCCTTCACGTTCGTAAAGGTGGACTTATTCGGCCGTGAAGGTGGCCTAAAAAGACCGGAGACATGGTCTTGTTGGAGCGTAATATACAGGATTACTTTAAAAAGAAAATTGAGCAGATCACATATTGGGTATAAACAATAAAATTATGTCATCGTTGATTAATTACAATATGAATAAAATGACAAAAAATAGCATAGTGTTTGAATATGACATTGATCTTCCAACAGAGATACATGTGTCTGATGTAGACATGACTATAATAATGGGAAATCTTTTGGATAATGCAATAGAGGCATATCTTGATGTTAATAAAATAGCATAATAAAAATTAGATGATAGCTTTAATAAGCATGATTTTAATATGCTATTTCAAAATTTCGACGAATATATTCATTAAGCAGAAAGAGATCTTAATTTATAATATAGGAGAAGAATACATGACTAAAAAAGTATTGATTGTTTTGTTAATTGCTTGCATTTTACTAACTTCAACAGGATGGTATATGACTTATCAAACGAATGTAGTTTATGAAGAA
>LGGM01000003.1 GCA_001509345.1 Clostridiales bacterium 38_11 | reverse complement strand
CAGAATGAACTTCAAACGATCTGGCAATTGAGAAAAGCATTGAGCAATTATCCGGTCGATTACGTCACTGAAAAGTTTCTGTCAGGTCTTCTAAGCACAAAAACAAACATGGATTTTATGGATAATGCGAAAGAAATAATGGACGTTGATAAAATAAAAAAATAAAAAGATAGAATAATAATTATTGAAAAAATATTTTTGCTGTGCTATAATCTTATGGTGTTGTAACAGATAAAGATAATAGTTTATTATATAAGCTTATTTGGAAAGAGGTGAATACATTGAAAAAAGGAATACATCCAGATTATAAGATAGTCACAGTGACATGTGCTTGCGGCAATACATTTGAAACTGGTTCAGTCGATAATGAGATAAGAGTTGAGATTTGTTCAGAATGCCATCCGTTCTTCACAGGAAAGCAAAAATTTGTGGACAAGGGTGGACGTGTTGACAAATTCAAGAAAAAATATGGTAGAGACTAAGAACAAGGATAAGGAATACGGTCAATTAGACCGTATTTTTTGTAATCCAAACCCAAGAACCCTGTTGATGGAGGGAACATGACTTCTTTTAGAAATAATCTAACAGAAGGAAAAGTTAGTCAATCGATTATAAAGCTGACCATACCGATGATTTTCGGGACTTTAAGCTTAGTAGTCTTTAACATAACGGACACTTACTTTATAGGTCAGCTAGGATCGGAACAATTGGCAGCTGTTTCTTTTACCTTTCCTGTTGTGCTGATTATTAATAGTTTAGCGCTAGGAATGGGCATTGGAACATCTTCCCTTATTTCAAGAGCATTCGGCAGTGGAGATAAGGAAGGCCTGATAAGAATTGCAACAGATAGTATTATCCTATCATGGATTTTTGTCATAGTGACTACCATTATTGGATTAAATATCGTTGATCAGACATTCACTGTACTGGGTGCGGACGGTAAAATGCTAATTTACATCAGAGAATACATGTCCATCTGGTTTTACGGCATGCCTTTTGTTGTTATCCCAATGGTTGGGAATAGTATTATCAGGGCTCTTGGAGATACCAAAACCCCCTCTATAGTGATGATGGTTGCAGCCGGTGTTAATGTTATATTGGATCCCTTACTTATATTCGGGGTTGGTATATTCCCGGAACTGGGAATAGGAGGGGCAGCTTTAGCAACCGTAATCAGTCGAATGATTACTTTTACCTTCTCTCTCTATATTATGATTGTCAGAGAAAGAATCATAAAATTCAGAATTCAAAAAATCATAAGCATCATTGATTCATGGAAAAAGATTCTATATGTGGCCATACCGGCAGCGTTAGTTAGAATGATAACACCTCTTAGCACGGGAATTGTGACAAGGTTGTTATCCCAGTATGGAAACGAAGCGGTTGCAGGTTATGGGGTGGGAACAAGAATAGAATTCTTCACATTGGCTTTTATCAATGCGATGTCAAGCATCATGGTTCCATTTGCAGGGCAAAATTACGGTGCAGGAAAGATTGATCGGATACGCGAGGGCATGCGAGTTACTAGAAAAATGATTTTTATTTACGGCATCGGCATATTGATTATTCTTAACCTGACAGCAAGATTTATTGCACCTATATTCAATAATAGTGTTGAAGTTCAAAGGGTGACAATTCTGTATCTTTCCATAATCCCCATCGGATACGGATTTCAAGGGATGCTGCTGAACAATGTCGCTATATTGAATGCAATCAATAAGCCAATTCAAGCTGCTGGATTATCAGCTTTGCAGATGACAGCCATTTACCTACCGATTGCCTTGATGTTAGCAAACTATTTTGGTATAACCGGTGTATTTAGTGCATTAGTGGTCGCTTACACTATTGGTGGAACAGTTATGTATTGGTATACATGGAAGAGTTTGCAAAGTATTTAAAACCTATGATAATGCAAAATATTTTGCATTTTCTTTTTTTTAGCGCTATAATTGTTTCATAAATAAAACTTGAGAGGCTTATAAAATGAACAGATTAAAAGTCTATGAACAGATATTGGCTAAGCTTGAAGAAGGCGTCCATGTGGTCGGTGACGATGGGAAAACAGTCATTTACAATAAGGCTATGGCGGAGATTGAAGGTATGAAAGCTGAGGACGTTATAGAGGAAAATCTTCTCCAAGTCCTCCCGGCTTTAGGTTATGAGAGTACACATATGGAGGTGCTAAAGAAAGGCAAGGCAATCAAATCAAAGTACCAGGAGTACATTTCAAAGCAGGGTAAAAAAATCGTGGCTGTAAACTCAACTTATCCTATCATGGAGAAGGGTAAAATTATAGGTAGCTTTGAGATATCTCAAGACATCACCTACATGAGAAAGATGTCAGAAAAAATGTTGGAGCTTTATTCTGAGGTTGTTGATTCTAAGAAAGGAACATTCTCTTTTAGTGATATATTGGGTAATTCAAGGGAAATCATCGATATCATCGAGCAATGCAAACAAGTGGCTGTGACCTCTTCAAATATATTGATTGTAGGCGACTCAGGTACTGGAAAGGAGATGTTCGCTCAAAGTATCCATAATGCAAGTCTCAGAAGGGATAAGCCTATTGTGGCGGAAAACTGTGCGGCTATACCTGAAAATCTATTGGAGAGTATTCTGTTTGGAACTACCAAAGGTAGTTTCACTGGAGCCGAAAACAAAGAGGGATTGTTAAAGCAGGTTGATGGTGGAACGCTGATACTGGATGAAATAAATTCAATGCCTATGTCTCTCCAGTCTAAAATCTTAAGAGTTTTGGAAACCAAGAGATACAGACCCATTGGATCTAATGTGGAAAATCACGTTGATGTGAGAGTGATAGCCATCACCAACAAAGATCCCATTGAACTGGTAAAGGAAGGAAAGATGAGAGAGGATCTATTCTACCGTCTAAGTGTCATCAATATCAGAATACCAAATTTAAAGGAAAGGGAAGGAGACATCGAGTTTTTTACTGAATATTACATTAAGTATTATGAGGATGTACTGAATAAAAAACTTAAAGGGGTTTCCAACGAGGTTTTACGCTTCTTTAGGAAATATGAATGGCCAGGTAACATAAGGGAGCTTAAGCATATCATTGAAGGTGCTATGAGTATGATGAAAGACGGGGAGACATTGCAATTGAAACATATGCCTTATTATATACGGAACATATTGAATCTAAGTGCCAGTCATTCTAATTCTTTTTACACAGAAGACAAAACCGAGAAAATTATCAGCAAGCAAAAATCACTTGAGGAAGTTATGAACGAAATTGAAAAAGATATTATCATTAAGTTATTCTATGATAACAACAATAATATTAGTAAAACGGCTGATATATTGGGAATCAAAAGGCAGGGACTACAATACAAACTTAGAAAATATAAGATAGGAATATAATGAATCCTATCACCACAGCAAAAAATGACGCTATCAGCACTGCTCCAGCTGCCGCGTCTTTTGCTTTTTCAGCATTCACATGATACTCGTCGGTAATCATGTCTATAATGGTTTCAATGGCCGTGTTTACGATTTCCAAAGTTAATACCAGACATGAAATCATAAAAAGAATGGCCCAGTGGATAGCTGAAATGTTCAACAATAATCCGATGACAGTAGCAACAATCATCATTATTATCTGTATTCGAAAATTTCTCTGAGTTTTGTAAACGTATGAGATACCTCTTGCAGCGTAAATGAAAGAATTAATGATTTTATTCATGGCAAACACCTCACTTTATAATCATAAATCCTATTTGTATTAGTGTCAAGAATTTAGGAAGAGCAAAAAAAGTGGCGCATTAAAAAGCAAAATATTTTGCTAATTTTCACATAGAGAAAACGCTTTCAGAATTGACTGTTTGGGAGCGTCTAGAATGAATAGGTCTAGAAAGACATATAATTTATAAGGTTGGCATGGTTTATGCATCTTATTGTTGTATCATTAATGTATTTACCTGTATCAAAAGCTATCATGGGTGATTATTGAGATTTATCAAATAAAATTTGGAGGATAACATGAAAGAAAATGTAAAGGTTATTATATGGGGACTGGGAGCCATGGGATCAGGAATAGCTGATATGCTGCTAAGCAAAAAAGGTGTCGATATTGTAGGTGTCGTTGGAAGGGGTAGTAAAATAGGTACAAGTATGTATGACTATTTGAATAACGAAATAGGAGATAGAAAAGACGTGCTATTGGGTTCTTATGAGGACATCATTACGGAAAAAGCGGCAGATGTGGTTGTTTTGTGTACCGATTCTTTTACCAGAGAGGCCTTTGACAAAATCAAGTTCTGTCTTGAGAAAAAAATAAATGTCGTATCAAGCGCAGAAGAAATGGCTTATCCTTGGGCTCAGGAACCAGAGCTTTCAGAAAAGATAGACAAATTAGCAAAAGAGAATGGCGTGTCGGTTTTAGGAACCGGAATCAACCCCGGTCTTATTATGGATTTGCTGGCAGTATGCTTAACCGGGTGTATGACAGATGTGCAATCCATAGAGTGTAAGAGGGTAAACAGCTTGTCACCATTCGGTCCAAAAGTAATGGAAGAGCAAGGCATAGGCATCACAAAAGAAGAGTTTTTAGCAAGTGTCAAAAATGACACTTTATCAGGACACGTGGGATTTCCAGAATCTGTGCATATGATAGCCGATGCAATCGGTTGGAAAGTCGATAAATTTGAACAGCAAATGGATCCCATAATGACAACTGTCGATAGAAAATCAAAATATGGATTTGCAAAAGCCGGTAATGTAACAGGCGTCAACATGAGAGGGCAGGGTTATGTGAATGGCGAAATGAAGATTGACATGAAGCATCCTCAGCAGATCGAGCCTGAAATGGGCGGAACCCAGACAGGTGATTATATTACAATTAAAGGAACGCCTGAAGTGAACATGTCCATAAAGCCTGAGATTGATGGTGGATTGGGAACAATTGCAATGTGTGTTAATATGATTCCTCATATCATCAATGCAGCTCCTGGGTTAAAAACAATGATAGACTTACCGGTACCGAGAGCAATAATGGGAGATTTTAGGGATTTTGTCCGATAACTAAGTAAGAAGGAGGCAATGATGAAAGCAAAAAAAGGAGATTGGGTCAGAATCTACAAAGTTATTCTGACACCTAATCAACGAGCGCCACAGGTTCCCGAGGACACCAGCAAAGTACCGATGGAATTGTGGGACAAAGGCTTTTTAATTAACGATACAGCTGAAATAGGTGAAGAGGTTACTGTCGAGACCTATATTGGCAGAAAAATAAGTGGGAAATTGATAGCAATAAATCCTTCTTATGACCATAATTACGGCAAATGTGTGCCGGAGCTGTTGTACATTGGAAGACAGGTTAAGGGAATGTTGAAAGATGGTGAATCTGATGACAAGAGTTAACAGTTATAACGCGGTTATGGCTAGAAAATCAGAGATTATGAAAGCATCCGTAGGCATTGATTATCAGGATTTTGAATCCGGTGGCATAGCTTTTGACTATGAAAGAATGATGCGAGAAACCGGCTATTCTTTAGAAGAGATGATCAAAATTCAGAGTGAGGCTGGAGTAGGGAATACACCCTTGCTGGAGCTTAAAAATATTACAACTTTGGCTAGGAAATATGCAGGACCGGGAAAGGGTGCCAGAATTTTTCTAAAAGATGAGGCGTCAAATCCATCAGGAAGTTTTAAGGCCAGGCGATCGGCTATCAGTGTTTACCATGCTAAGAGGCTGGGATACAAAGGTGTCATTGCGGCCACAAGCGGCAACTATGGCGCGGCGGTTGCCAGCCAGGCATGTATCAGGGGATTGAATTGCATCATCGTTCAGGAATGCTATGATTCAAAAGGAAAAGGGCAGCCTGAAATCGTTGAGAAAGCCAGAAAATGCGAGGCGTACGGAGCGGAGGTTGTTCAGCTCTCTGTCGGGCCGGAGCTTTTCTATTATTTCCTGATGCTGTTGGAAGATACGGGTTACTTCAATGCCTCACTATACACGCCTTTTGGAATAGCAGGAGTGGAAACACTGGGTTATGAATTGGCAGATCAGATGATGAAAAGAGAGGGAAGACTTCCTGATGCCGTCATAGCGACAAATGCTGGCGGTGGCAATCTGACAGGTACAGCCAGAGGACTGATAAAATACGGCGCGGCAAATGTACAAATCATAGCGGCCAGTGTCAATCTGAAAGGGTTGCACATGGCCAGCGACAGTCAGTTCAACAAGAAGTCATTCACCACAGGTCATACAGGATTTGGCATGCCATTCACAACATGGCCGGATCGCTCGGATGTTCCGAGATCCGCGGGAAGACCGTTGAGATATATGGACAGATACGTAACAGTCAACCAGGGCGAGGTCTTTTACACGACGGAGATGTTGGCACAACTGGAAGGCTTGGAACGCGGACCTGCTGGGAACACCTCTTTGGCAGCTGCCTTCTCCATCGCACAGGCAATGGATAGAGATCAGATTCTGGTCGTTCAGGAAACGGAATACACCGGCGCGGGCAAACACATACAACCACAGATGACATTTGCCAGGGAGAATGGTATAGACATATTAGCAGGCAATCCAAAAGAAGAGATACCCGGCAACAATATCATATTGCCGCATCATCCGGGATTGATTAAGGCTGTTGATTTGGATATGTTGGATCTAAGAGAATCATACGTGAGGAATTGTATCGAAAACACAGGCATCAAACATCCGACAGATGACGATCTGGTCTTTATGGCAGCAGATTCCAAAACCAGTATTGAGTTTGTCAAATCAGTTATCGAAAGGATATAGATAAAATGAAAGGCTATTTAAAAAGAGAAGATGATTTTGAAACCAGAAGACAGCATCTGGCTGGTTTAACCAATGAGGAATTAAAACAAAAATTTTGGGAATTGGCAGAAAAAACAGTAGATCCGCTTTTGGAAATGGCAAGAACTCATACCAGTCCTTCGATTGAAAGATCTGTTCTTCTAAGAATGGGATTTTCAAGCATTGAAGCGAAACCGTTGGTCGAAGGGGCTATCGATAGGGGATTGATAGGAAAAGGTGTCGGACATATCGTTTACAGAATATCTAAAGAAAAAAACATCTCTATCAGAGAAGTAGGTCTTCAGATGATTGAAGGAATGCACTGGGAAGATGCCTTATCTATTTTCAAAGGAGGCAACCATAATGAAACAATACAATCCTAATGAAAAATTGGATATGCATGATATTCTAAAAGACCTGGAAAATTACAGACCTAAAAGAAAAGGATGGGTTTGGAGAAAAAAGATAGATAATTTAGTGATGGGAGGACATCAGTATTCTGATTGTTCTGAACCATTGAAGAATTCTATAGGCATACCTGCCGCCGTACAATACTTTGACAATTTGAATCCTCAACCCCAGGAAACAATAACAACTGAAATAGCATCCGGTAGATTTGAGGATGATATACGAAGGATGAGAATGGCGGCATGGCATGGCGCTGATCATATCATGGTTATCAGAACCGCAGGTCAGTCACATTATGATGGGTTGATTGAAGGATCGCCTCAAGGTATTGGCGGCATTCCAATATCCAGAAAACAGGTCAGAGCACAAAGAAAGGCTTTGGATTTTATTGAAGATGAGGTTGGAAGACCTATCAATTACCATTCGTATGTATCGGGCGTTGCAGGACCTGAAATAGCTGTCATGTTCGCAGAAGAGGGTGTGAATGGCGCTCATCAGGATCCTCAATACAATGTTTTGTATAGAAATATCAACATGGTCAGATCTTTCGTGGATGCGGCAGAATCGAAAAAAATCATGGCACACGTTGATATGGCTCAGATAGACGGTGCACATAATGCAAATGCAACTGCTAGAGATGCATGGAAGGTAATGCCTGAGTTGATGGTTCAACATGCGATTAATTCGATCTATTCCTTTAAAGCGGGTATGAAGAAGGAGAATATTGCGTTGTCGACAGTTCCTCCTTCAGCGGCACCAGTACCTTGTACTAAATATGATTTGCCCTACGCAGTTGCCTTACGTGACTTGTTTACAGAGTATAAGATGAGAGCACAGCAGAACACAAAATATATCACTTCTTCATCTAGAGAAGCAACAGTAACACATGTCATGAATATGCTGATATCAAAAATGACCAGAGCGGATATTCAATCAACCATTACACCGGATGAGGGCAGAAATGTGCCTTGGCATATGTATAACATAGAAGCATGCGACACGGCCAGTCAGACGTTAATCGGTCTCGACGGATTGATGGAGATGATAGAGCTTAAGACGGAAGGGTTTTTACCTGAGAAAGTTAGAGAATTGAAAGAAAGATCCATACTATACTTTGAGGAGCTCCTAGAAGTTGGTGGTTATTTCGAGGCTGTTGAAAAAGGATTTTTTGTTGATTCAGGCATGTATCCCGAAAGAAACGGCGACGGAATTGGCAGAAAAATTCATGATGGCATTGGGGCAAATACAGTTTATAAAAGAGATGATGATTATTTTGCGCCAGTTACAGCACACTTCGGTTATAATAACGTAGCACAATACGATAAGGATGCCATAGATAATCCGGCTTCACTGATTGGCGGGTGCACATTAGAAGATCCAGATAAGATTGTTTTCATTGATGAGCTGGATGAGAATGACAATGTGAATGTCAGAATGGCAGAATCAGAAAAATACAGAAACACCAACATGATTAAACCTGAAATGGAATGGCTTGCTGATGGTACTGTAGTTGTTGAACTATGTCTTCCAACATCAAAAAGAATCGCAGAATTCGCTGCAATTGAATTTGCCAAAAAGATGAACTTGAGAGATCCGGAGGCAATACACGTAGAAGTTCTCCATCCGTCTGAAGGTGTAAGGGTTCAGGTTAAAGGGAAGCTTGATTTTGATCTGGACATATCAACATTGGAAATACCGGATGAGCCTGAAATACTCAGTTTTGAGGAGCTATGGGATGAAATCGAAAGAAATCCGATGAAGGTTGTCGCTGCAACAGTTGGCCAAGACGAGCATTCTGTAGGGTTAAGAGAAGTAATTGATATCAAGCATGGTGGTATAGAAAAATTTGGAATAGAGGTCGAGTATCTTGGGACGTCATGTCCTCTTGAAAAACTGGTGGATGCGGCTATCGAATTGAAGGCAGATGCCATCATGGCTTCTACAATTATCAGCCATGACGATATTCATTACAAAAATATGAAAAGAATCCACGAACTTTGCGTTGAAAAAGGTATCAGGGACAAAATCATCATTATCACCGGGGGAACTCAGGTCACTCCGGAGATAGCGGTGCAAAGCGGCGTTGATGCAGGATTTGGTAAAGGCTCTAAAGGTATTCATGTAGCAACGTTTCTTGTAAAGAAGAGAAAGGATATGCAGAAATGAGAATTGATGTATTGGTAGCAGAAATAGGAAGTACAACTACTGTTATCAACGCTTTTAATGAAATAGACGGTCCTGACCCATGTTTCATGGGTCAGGGCCAAGCGCCTACCAGTGTTTTAGAGGGGGATGTTATCATTGGATTAAACCAAGCATTCGATGATCTCAAAACAAAGCTGAAAATCCCAGAAATCACATATGATCGCTTTTTGGCAACTAGTTCAGCTGCAGGTGGACTGAAAATGACTGTTCATGGTCTGGTTTATGACATGACAGTGAGAGCCGCAAAGGAAGCGGCACTAGGGGCTGGTGCAAACATTCACATGGTAACCGCTGGCAGACTAAGAAGGACAGATGTGAATAAAATCAAGTCAATTAATCCAAATATTATATTATTAGCAGGCGGTGTAGATTACGGGGAAAGAGATACTGCTATTTATAATGCAAAAATCATAGCTGGGTTAGCACTTGACATTCCTGTGATTTATGCTGGGAACATTGAAAACCAGGATGAAATAAGAGAAATTTTTGAAGGTAAAAAAATCGAATTGTGGATTGTTGAAAATGTATATCCCAAAATAGATCAGTTGAATATTGAACCGACAAGAAGTGTTATACAAGATGTATTTGAGAAGCATATCATACATGCTCCAGGAATGGAACACGTAAGGGATATGGTAAACGGAAGTATCGTACCCACACCGGGAGCCGTGATGATTGCCTGTCAGTTGCTCTATGACAGAATAGGAGATGTAGTAACTTTTGACGTCGGGGGGGCTACAACTGATGTGCATTCTGTAACTGAAGGCTCTGAGGAAATAGAAAGAATTCTAATCAATCCTGAGCCTAAATCGAAAAGGACGGTTGAAGGTGATTTGGGTGTCTACATCAATATGAAAAATATTGTTGATTTGATTGGTATTGAAGAAATTTCAAAAAGTCTTAAGATAACGGTTGAAGCAGTCGATTGTTTAATCTTAGATCACCCACCGATTCCAACAAGCAATCTACAGATTAGATTTGTCGAATTACTGACTGAAAAAGCTGTTTCTTTATCACTACAGAGACATGCAGGCAAGTTCCGGGATCTTTATTCGACGGCTGGTAGGAAAAAAGTGGCTGAAGGCAAAGACCTGACAAAGATTAAGTATATAGTCGGAACAGGGGGTGCGCTAACGAGGCTACCACAAAGAACGGAAATCATTAAGAAGGTAATTGCCAATGTTAAAGGCAGTGAAATGTTTCCCACCGCAGAAGCTGAGATACTGATTGATAATGACTATATTATGGCGTCATTGGGTGCCATGTCAAAGGAATACCCAGAGGTCGCATTTAAGTTGATGGCGAAATCAATGAGAATAAATACAAAAATATGATAAAAAGAGAAACCCATGTACCCAAAGATAATGATTGATTTAAAAAAGATAGAACAAAATGTGAATCAGGCGTCACAAAAGTATTTTGCGCGGATAATTCAATTGTTGATGCCTTTCACCTCTAAATTCGTATCTAAGGAGTACCTATAGAGTTGACTTTTCAAGGATAGATATTATACCAGGCTAAATCAAAAACATTCTAAATTAGTTGATTTGGAGTGTTTATCTGTAAAAGGTCGTTCCAACTTGGACGTTCATTTCAATTTTTTCTAAAACATTCCTGGTCTTGCCATTGATAATATGAACACTATCTATGCCTGAGTATAGCGCTTCGATGCAATTCTTAACCTTTGGGATCATGCCTTCTGAAACAATACCGTCATTTATAAGAGAATTACCGTATTCAGGTGTTATTTTGGGAATTACACTATTCTTATCTTTAAAATTCATATAAACACCATCGACATCCGTCATGTAAATCAACCTCTGTGCTTCAAGTGATGAAGCTATTGCAGATGCAGCCGCATCGGCATTGATATTATAAGTCAGACCAATCTTATCTGTCCCTATTGGAGAGATTACCGGGATTATATTGTTGCTAATCAACAATCGAATGATTGTCTGATCAATATCTGTGATTTCTCCCACAAAACCCAAATCCAGACCATCAGAAGCTTGTTTTTTACATAGTATCAAGTTATGATCCTTTCCACTTATTCCAACTGCATTCAGTTTTCTAAGTTGCAGCTCCGAGACAATTCTCTTGTTGTTTTTCCCGGAAAGAACCATTTCCACCACTTCTATCGTTTGCGAATCAGTAATTCTAAGACCCTTATCAAATCTGGGTTCAATGCCTTGACGTTTTAACATTTGATTGATGTCATTGCCGCCGCCATGTATAATGATGACAGCTATTTTTGATGCGTGTAGTTTATGAATCTGTTCTGCAAAAGACTTCAAGGATTCACCGCACTCCAGTATAGCCCCCCCCAACTTAATCACATATACTTTTTCACAATCTGTTTTATCCCCAATCATGTTCTATAGTCTCCATTTATTCGTATATAGTCATATGACATATCACACCCCCATCCTTTTGCTTCGCCATCACCATCTGACAAAGTGACCAGTATTTCGATGGAATTGTCCTTTAGAATCTCTGCAGCCAACTCTTCATTGAAATGGAGGGGTGTTCCATTCTCAACAAGTCTTATACTGCCAAATCTACTTTTGATTCTGAGAGAAAGACCATCTGGATTCATATCTGCACCAGCATAACCCATTGCACAGATGATTCTTCCCCAATTGGCATCTTCCCCAAAAAAAGCTGTTTTCACCAAATTTGAACGGATAATAGATTTACATAACATTCGAGCATCTTCTTTGGTTTTAGCTCCTTTGACTGTTGTTTCAAGTGTTTTTGTTGCACCTTCCCCATCCTTTATAATCATTTTGGCTAATTCAATATTGATGAGATTCAAGGCCTTGGTGAAGGTTTGATAGTCGTCATTCTCATTTGTGATTTCCTCATTTCCTGCCAAACCATTGGCTAATATACAAGCCATATCATTCGTGCTGGTATCACCATCAACTGATATCATGTTATAGGTATCAATGACACTGTCAGACATTGCCTTTTGGAGCAATGACTGTGTAATATTCAGATCGGTTGTTATAAAAGCCAGCATGGTAGCCATGTTGGGATGGATCATTCCGGAGCCTTTTGCCATTGCTCCAATTCTGACCAATTTTTCACCTATATTGAATTGGGCAGATACTTCCTTGGAAACAGTATCCGTTGTCATAATGGCAGAGGCTGCATCTATTGCTCCTTGACGGTCATCAGACAAGAAAATGCAAGACTTCTCTATACCTTTATTAATTATATCAAAAGGCAACTGAACGCCAATAACTCCTGTTGAGGCAGTCAATACTGAATTCACATCCAAATTCAGCACACTCGCCAATGACTCAGCCATTCCCTGATTGTTGATGATTCCCTGTTTACCAGTACAGGAATTGGCATGACCGCTATTGATGACTATTGCCTGTATCAGGGACTTGCTATCCAATAGTTGCTTGTTTCTGATAATCGATGCGGCCTTGACTCGATTGGTTGTGAATACCGCAGCATATTTAGCTGGCACATCTGAATAGACAATAGCTAAATCTCTTCTCTTATATTTCATTCCTGTGTATCTTCCGCACGCATAAAATCCAGATGGTTCAGTGACCCCATTATGATTTATTTTCATTTTAATCCTCCTTATATTGGGAACATGGATATTTGATCCAACCCGATTTCTTCTTTAAGTCCGAACATGATATTCATGTTCTGAACTGCTTGACCCGCGGCGCCTTTTATCAGATTATCTAGGGCTGATGTTAATATGATTCGATTTGTTCTTTCATCATGAAACATTCCTATATCCATATAGTTTGATCCCTTAACCCACTTTGTCTCAGCGGAAATACCTTTTGGCAATATCCTGACAAATTTTTCTTCGCTATAGAGCTCTGTGAATGCTTCTCTTATCATATCATAATTTATGGGTTGATTAGGTTTACAATAGATTGTTGTCAAAATACCCCTGTTCACAGGCATTAGATGAGGCACAAAACTCAATTTGATCGTTTGTCCAGCAAGAAGCGAGAGATTCTCTTCAATTTCAGGGATGTGTCTATGCCCGATAGGATTATATGAATTCATGTTTTCGTTGCATTCTGCATAGTGCGTAGCTTGACTCAAATTCTTACCAGCACCAGTTATTCCGGATTTTGCATCAATCATTATTGAATCAAGATCAATTAAAGATTTGATTAATAATGGTGCAAGACTTAATATGCTGCAGGTTGTGTAGCAGCCTGGGTTAGCAATTAGATTTGCTTTTTTAATTGCTTCTCTATTTAGTTCACATAATCCATAGACAGCTGAATCAACAAGATCAGGACTGGGATGGGTCGAATTATACCATTGGTTATAGGTATCGACATTTGATAATCTGAAATCAGCACTTAAATCGATTATTTTCAATTTTTCAAGTATCTCTCTAGTTAGCATTTTTGAAGAATGATTGTGTGGCAAAGCGATGAACAGTACATCTATGCCCTGATCTACTATATTGTACGGCGCTTCTATGCATTTAATATTCAATATATTGTAGTAATTCATAAACAATTTAGAGTAGTTTTCACCATCGTGGGTAGATGAGGATATGAAGCTTATTTCAACATTAGGGTGCATGAGAAGCAATCTAACCAGTTCCTGCCCTGCATAACCTGTTCCTCCAATTATACCTGCTTTAATCATCTATTTTCCTCCATTGAATGGAATAATATTTTTATTATACAACTATCCATTATAAAGTCAAGAGTAATATATAAAAATTTAATAAAATGTATAAATATATTAAAAAATAAAAAACGAGGTGTCTTGTTCACCTCGTTTAATTCGTATTTCAATTCTATCTATTCTATTGGTTTGAGATTATTATCCAGCCAGGTAGCTGTTTTATGGATAGGTTGCATGAATAATCTGTCATTATCCTTATCATTTTTGTTTTGATGAAATTTAAAAATAAAATCGCTATCCGTTTTTCCAAAGATTTCTATCTTACCATCAGGATGGGATAGAGCGTATCTGAATCCCTTACTGATACCGTTGAGTTTGCTTTTGGCTTCGGATATGATTTCAATCCCCTCGTATAGAGGCACCTGAAAATGGCTTTTAACAAATCTAACAGGCCTGCATTGGAATACATAATAAGGATGAACTCCCATGGCGGTTAGCCCACTGAGCAATTTGGCCATGACATCTGGATCATCGTTTATACCTTTTAGCAGCACTGCTTGATTTCTAACGGCAATACCGATATTTTTGAGTGCGTCTATTGCTTTTTTTGCCTCTTCAGTCAATTCCTTCGGATGATTGAACTGGGTTATTACAATCGTTTCTTTGATGGAAGCGTATTTCTGTAAAATGTTTAGAAGATCTTCATCCAGATAAATTCTTTGTGGAAAAACCACAGGCGTTCTCGAGCCGAGTCTTATGAAGTCCAAATGGTCAATCGAACTCAGATTCTTCAGATATTTTTCAATAATTTTATTAGAAATAGTAAAAAAATCACCACCAGAAAGCAATACGTTGTTTATTTCATGGTGATCTCTTATATAGGAAATGGATTCTGTCATGCGATGATTGACTTCTTCAGTCGAGTAACCTATCATTCTCTTTCTAAAGCAGTGACGACAATACATGTAGCATACATTGGTGGTTAGGACCAATGCTGTAGCAGTATACTTATGCTGCAAGCCTGGCATTTTTGTGTTTGTTGCTTCTCCACTGGTGTCATAATCTCCGGCGTCATTCAATTCCATTCCATGGGGAACGGAAAGTTTACGGATTGGATCATTTTTATCAGACCAATCAATCAAATCAAAATAGTACTTGGTAATTCGCATAGGATGTCTTTTAGATACTTCAATCATATGTTGTTTTTCATCGGGCGACATCTGTAGCACATTGTCTAAATCCTCGATTTTAATTATGTTATCTTTAAGCATATCCATCCAAGACAACATCAATATCACTCCCCATATATTAAATTTTTGTTAGTTTTTTCAAATTCAACGAAATTTCGATAGATTACAGAAGGGGTTCAGATTAAATTCACAGAAATGTTAAAATATTATACCATACGGGAGTATCCAAGTCAAAGCGACTTGTCTCTCCGACCTGACTCATCTAGACTAATAACAGACAATTACTGCTATATTATTCTGTTATATTATGCAAGAAAAAAAAACAATAATCTGTTATAATATTTATATCTGACATAATCTTATGAAGATAAATCTTAATGCGAGGAATACCGATAATGGCTAAGTATAATTCAATTTTTGATATTTTAGGACCTATCATGGTTGGACCTTCAAGTTCCCATACCGCAGGCGCTGCAAGACTTGGGAAAATAGCCAGATATATTGCTGATGGTGATATAAAATCTGCCAAAATCACATTATATGGATCCTTTGCTGAAACAGCCAAAGGCCATGGAACAGAAATGGCGCTGGTAGCGGGAATACTGGGGATGGAACCATATGATGATAAGCTGAGATATTCATTGGAGATAGCAAAGGAAGCAGGAATAGATGTTTTGTTTGAAAAAGGTGAGATTCCAGGCGTTCATCCCAATACAGCAAGGTTTGCACTTGAAAGACACGATGGCACACACATAACTGTTACAGGCTCTTCCATTGGTGGAGGTGCGGTCATTGTAAATGCCATAGATACATTTAATGTTGAATTGACAGGAGATTATTTTACAATTGTGACAAAGCATGTCGACAAGAAAGGAATCATCAGTAAAGTAACAACTTTATTAGCGGATAACAACATAAATATCGGTAATATGAAAGTAAGAAGAGATATCAGCAAAAATGAAGCCTCGATGATTATAGAAACCGATGAAATAGTCTCGGTTGAAGTTCTGGGAAAAATAAAGCGACTGGAAGAAATGATATTTGTCATTGAAATCAAGCCTGTGAGGGAGAACAAAAATGTACAATAGTGGAAATGACATTTTAAAAGCATGTGATATATTAAACAAGCCTATATGGGAGATCGTTCTTCTGGATGAAATAGAGAATCAGCATACCTCGGAATCGGATATATTCAATAGAATGGAAGAAACACTCCGAATCATGGAAAATTCAATATCCTACCCAATAGATAACAAGGTTGAAACACTGGGGGGTATTATAGGAGGAGAAGGAAAGGCTATGATGGCTTATGCTGATTCTGATAGGACTTTATCAGGAAGGTGGACTACCAAGGCAATGGCTCGGGCATTTGCCTGTTCTGAATATAATGCTTCAATGGGTAAAATATGCGCAGCTCCAACAGCAGGGTCTTGCGGTATAATCCCCGCGGCAATTATAACAATAGCAGAAAAAAACGGGCTCTCACGACAAGCTATGATGAGGGGTTTGATCACTTCAGCGGGTGTAGGGAAAATCATATCTACAAACGCTACTGTTTCAGGGGCAGAAGGAGGATGCCAGGCTGAGTGCGGTTCTGCCGCTGCTATGGCTGCTGCCGCCTTGGTTGAAATGAATGGCGGAAGTCCTTTACAGTCACTTGATGCGGCTGCTATAGCGCTTAAGAATATCATGGGTCTAATTTGCGATCCTGTTGCGGGGTTGGTTGAATCACCATGCTCCAAACGTAATGCTTCTGGTGTGGCCAATGCTATGATTTCCGCTGATATTGCTATGTCTGGGATTGTATCAGTCATTCCATTTGATGAAGTGGTTGAGGCAATGTATAATGTAGGTAAAGGCATGCATGAGAATTTTAAAGAAACAGCAAAGGGAGGAATATCAATTACAGACACAGGTCTTGCTTATTCCAGAAAAATTAAATAAGAACTTTATCCGATGACTAACAGTGCTAAGATCCCCACTTCTATAAGTGGTAGATAAGCACTGTAGAGTCTCTGGATAACGGTTTCTAAGGTTCAGATGGCATTTGAAACTCCACCTGAACCCAAGAACCAAGAACCTTGTTGATAATTTAAAAAAATAATGTATAATATAGTGATAATAAATAACGGAGGAAGATTATGGGATTTAGAACAGATATGGGAATTGATTTAGGCACTGCTTCAGTGCTTGTCTACATAAAAGGAAAGGGGATTGTCTTGCAGGAGCCATCTGTAGTTGCGATTGATAGAAATACCAACAAAATTCTGGCTGTTGGAGAAGAGGCGCGTATGATGCTCGGCAGAACGCCAGGCAATATCGTTGCAATACGACCATTGAGAGATGGCGTCATCTCAGACTTTGACATTACAGAAAAAATGATCAAGTATTTTATTAAGAAGGCAATAGGTGGCACAATATTTAAGCCAAGGGTTATCGTCTGCGTGCCCAGTGGTGTTACAGAGGTTGAAAAAAGAGCGGTTATTGATGCCTGCAACCAGGCAGGAGCAAGCAAGACTTATCTGATTGAAGAGCCTGTAGCTGCTGCTATCGGTGCTGGAATAGATTTATCAAAACCATCCGGCAATATGGTGATCGATATGGGCGGTGGTACATCTGATGTTGCTGTATTGTCACTTGGTGGAATTGTGGTTAGTAAATCAATCAAGATTGCAGGGGATAAATTTGATGAAGCAATTGTAAGATACATCAGAAAAAAATATAATGTAATGATTGGTCTGAGAAGTGCTGAAGATTTGAAAATTCAGATTGGGGCAGCTTTTCCTGAAGAAGAGGAAAAATTTGTTGAGGTAAGGGGACGGAATCTTGTTACCGGACTACCAAAAAATTTGACAATTTCATCCACAGATATGCTGGAAGCATTGGAAGAAACTGTTACATCTGTTGCAGATGCCGTCCACTCTGTCTTGGAAAGGACACCACCTGAATTAGCAGCTGATATCTGTGAAAAAGGTATTATTCTGACTGGAGGCGGTGGCTTACTACATGGACTGGATAAGCTAATTGCAAAGAGAACAGGGGTATCTGTCAGGGTTGCTGAAGATGCGATATCTTGTGTTGCACTTGGAACAGGCAAGGCCTTGGACAACATAGACGTTTACTCCAGCGCTCTCTTGACAGATGAAAGGAAAAGATACTGATGTTAGTGAAAAAAGCTATCATTCCCGCTGCTGGCTTAGGCACCAGGTTTTTACCTGCTACCAAAGCGCAGCCGAAAGAAATGTTACCCGTAGTAGACAAACCCACTATTCAGTACATAGTCGAAGAAGCAGTCAGCTCCGGAATAGAGGATATATTAATTATTACAGGTAGAAACAAACGAGCAATAGAAGACCATTTTGATAAATCCTTTGAATTGGAAGTCATTCTGAAACAAAAGGGCAAGTATGAATTGCTAAAAATTGTCGAGGATATTTCGGAAATGGCCAACATTCATTATATTAGACAAAAAGAAGCTAATGGGTTGGGACATGCTATCCATTGTGCAAAAACCTTTATCAAAGATGAACCATTTGCAGTACTTCTTGGTGATGATATCGTCTATTCAGAGAAGCCCTGCCTGTTGCAATTGATGGAACAATTTGAAACATATCAGTCAACGATTCTGGGAGTACAAAGCGTTTCACCTGATGATGTGGATAAGTACGGCATTGTATCTGGGGAAAAAATCAGTGACAAGCTTTATCTTGTAGATGATCTGATTGAAAAACCCAATAGGGAAAATGCACCTACAAACGTTGCCATACTGGGACGATACATAATAACCCCTGGTATATTTGAGGTGCTTGAACACACGAAACCAGGGGCAGGAGGAGAGATACAACTGACAGACGCACTCAAAGAACTGGCACAAAAAGAGAAGATGTATGCTTATGAATTCCAAGGTGAGCGTTATGATGTTGGAGATAAATTAGGATTTTTAAAGGCAACTGTCGAGTTTGCACTTCGAAAAGAGGACATCAAAAGTGATTTTATGGATTATTTAAAAACCATCACATCCTGATGATGTTTAAATGGAGGTATTGTTGTTATGATATATCTGGATCGTTACAATGAATGGTTGAGAAGTCCTTACATTGATCAGGACATTAAAGAGGAATTAAAAACAATCTCAGGGAATCAGGAAGAAATAAAGGATAGATTCTATAAGAATTTGGAATTTGGCACAGGCGGTATGCGAGGAGTGATTGGCGCAGGAACCAATCGTATCAATAAGCATATTGTCGCTAGAGCCATTCAGGGTTTGGCTGATTTCATCAATCAATCGGAGCGTGAAAACAAAAGCTGTGTGATAGCACATGATTCCCGCCACAAGTCAAAAGATTTTTCTGTCATGGCAGCTCGTGTACTTGCCGCATCAGGTGTCAAGACCTACTTGTATGATGGTATAAGATCCACACCAGAGTTATCTTTTGCAGTGAGAGAATTGGGATGCACAGCAGGCATAGTTTTTACCGCTAGTCATAATCCTCCTGAATATAACGGTTTTAAGGTCTATTGGGATTATGGGTGTCAAATGTTGCCTGAGATGGCTGAAGAGCTTGTTGAAATGATTGAAAAGGTATCTTTTGAATCTATTCAAACAATTTCTTACACCGATGCGCTGGATAAAGGAGATATAGTTTTACTCGGACATGACATAGATGATAAGTTTATTAATAATGTAAAAGCCATGAGACTAAGAAAAAATCTTGATAAAGACATAAAAATCGTCTACACACCTTTACATGGAACCGGTAGCGTTCCAGTAAGAAGGGTTCTGCGTGAATGTGGATACGATAAGGTCTTTCTGGTCGAGGAGCAACTCGAGCCAGACCCGAATTTTACTACAGTCAGATATCCAAATCCGGAAGATGAAAAGGCTTTTGAATTTGCTTACAAAAAAGCTGTAGAGGTTGATGCGGATATAGTGATAGCCAATGATCCTGATGCTGACAGGGTGGGGCTATCTGTGAAATCTGAATCCGGCGAATATAAATTGTTGAGCGGCAATCAAGTTGGTCCTTTGTTCATTAATTACATATTGTCAACCTTGAAAGAAAAAAATTCAATGCCAACCAATCCATTGGTCATCAAAACAATCGTAACCAGTGAATTGGGTAGAAAAGTAGCAGAAAATTATAGTGCTGCGTGCTTGGATACATTAACCGGTTTCAAGTATATCGGTGAAAAAATGGAGTTGTTTGCGAAAACCGGAGAAAAAGATTTCATTATAGGGTATGAGGAGAGCATAGGATATACCATGAGCCCTTTCGTTAGAGATAAGGATGCTATTACCATGACTCTGATTGCGTGTGAAATGGCCGCCTATTATAAAATGCTCCGAAGTGACCTTTTGAACGAATTGGAAAACTTGTATGTTCAGCATGGCTATTATGTAGATGATCTAAGATCTCTGACCATGGAAGGGAAAGAAGGCGGAGAAAAAATCATTCAAATCATGGAACACTTCAGAAACGCTAAAATAGACCATATTTGCGGATTTAAGGTTGCTTCTATCAGTGATTATCAAACAGGAAAGATAAAAAATATGATGGAGAACAAACTGATGAACACGGGACTGCCTGAATCCAATGTCCTAAAGTTCTTATTGGATAATGGATCTTGGTTTGTGCTGAGGCCTTCAGGGACAGAACCAAAAATTAAAATTTATTTTTCGATCACAGGGAAGGATATTGATACAGCAAAAACCGTGAGTAAGAGTCTGATCAATGAAGTTATGGATATTATCAGTCAAATTTGATGGAGAGTGCTATGAAAAAGATAATATTTATTTTGATTCTTTTACTTTTAATAAATTCAATAGAATTGGCTTTTGCGGATTATATTAATCCACCAAGAGAAGAGTTGGAAAAAATGATAACTGAAATTGCTCAAAAAAGAGGGGTACCTTCAGTTGTAGTCATGGCTTTAGCAAGAGTTGAGTCTGTTTTCAGACACTATGATGAAACAAGTCGTTCAGTTAGAACCGGATCCGCAGGTAGTATAGGACTTATGCAGGTAAACAACTCCAGGAGTTTGTATGACGATTATAGATTGAGATATGACATCGCCTACAATATTGAAGCGGGCATAGATGTTCTAATGGAAAAATGGGATGCCAGTGCATCAACAACGCAGTGGGCTTACTTGCCCTCTGTAGGCGACATGGACCCCAATATTTTGGAGAATTGGTATTTTGCTTTGTGGGGATACAATGGATTTGTAGCAAGCAACAACCCCAATGTGGCTTATGCTTCAGGTAAAAGTTATACATTTCAGGATTTGATTTACATGGTGATAAGGAATGAATACAATCAGCCAATCAATCCGATAGAGATCACCTATTTGCCGGATATTGGCACACCTAGCAGAACGCTGAATGTTCCGACACCAGAGGAGAATCATTTGGGAGATATCACATTGGCGGACATCGGTGACAAGATAGAAGTGTCGTTCATGGCTACGACTTCAGGTTTGAATCTGAGAGAACTTCCTGATGGTAAGGTAATTGGCACCCTGAATGATGGAGAAATATACATAGTAGGAAAAGAAGCAGAAATGGAAGGCGGTTATTATTGGTACTATCTTCTAACGGAGAGTGGAGAAGGGTTAGGCTGGGCGGCCAGAAACTGGTTGGTCAAGATTGAAGAGCAAGAGGACATCGAACTGGACAAAATAGATGAGGTAATTGAAACCAGCGAAATTGAAAACCCCAATTCTTCGGAAGTCACAAATATGGCTGGTTTTACCGATATTGATAATCATTGGGCACGACAATATATCCTAGAATTATATGCAGACGGTATCCTAAAAGGGAAAATGGAAACATCCTTCGCGCCACAAGATGATGTAACCAGGCAAGAGTTTGCGGTATTGCTGAGTAGGTCTTTTGAATTCGGTGATGCATCAGCTAGAAGTTTCAGTGATAAGAATACAGTACAATCATATGCAGTGACTGCAGTTGAAAAGATGGTTTATTTCAATATAATGGACCTTGAAGAAGATAAATTTAATCCCGAAAGACCACTGACTAGGATAGAGGCAGCCTTGGCTATCAGCAGGATACTGGAGTATCCTGAACAATTAAAAGCCTTTGAATTTGAAGATGTACAGAGCATATCAATTGAAGAGCTCAAAGGACTGGCTTCAGTATTCACGTATGAAATAATCACTGGTAGAGATGCAAAGACATATGATCCTTACGCTTCAATCACTAGAGGTGAAATATCAAAAATTCTGATGATTACTCGTTCCCATTTGCATTAAACTCGTTTTTAGTCTTACTCTTATCAATATAGACTGTTTCGTAGGGCTTGACCATTTTGTATTCATCCCGGGCAATTTTTTCCACCATTTGTAGAAATTGTTTCGGATCATTTATTTTAGCTAAATCATCCTGAAGATTCAGAAGTTCCAACTCAATATCCTTTTTTTCGTCTATTTTGGCTTGCTTCCGGTTTTCAATAGTATTCAGATCGAGACGTTGATTGACGATAGTAAAAATCATATACAAAGCTAAGGCATAAAAAATCATGCTGATCAAATTAATTTCGAACTTTTTCTTTTTCTGCTTCTTTTTGGCCATAGCGCACCTCACTAACATTATAGTATGATAGTGCAATAAAATAAAGAGTAACAATAAAAAAAAGTTCTGCTACTGGCAGAACTTTTTATTACTCATTATGCATCTCCAAAATCTAGTCTCTGAATTATTATCAGTTGTTAAACGCTTGTTCTTTGAGTAAATTAGCCTTATCTGTTTTCTCCCACGATAAATCCAAATCGGTCCTTCCAAAATGTCCGTAGGATGCCAGTTGTTTGTATATGGGTCTTCTCAAATCCAAATTCTTGATGATGGCTGCAGGTCTTAAATCAAAATTCTCTGCAATCAAAGCCTCAATTCTAGACTCATCAATTTTGCTGGTTCCGAAGGTGTCAACCATAATTGAGACAGGATGAGCCACTCCTATGGCATAAGCAAGCTGAACTTCACATTTATCGGCCAAACCGGCGGCAACGACATTTTTCGCCACATATCTTGCCGCATAAGCGGCTGATCTGTCAACTTTGGTTGGGTCTTTACCGGAAAAGGCCCCACCACCATGCCTGGAATAGCCACCGTAAGTATCCACAATTATTTTTCTGCCAGTTAATCCAGCATCACCCTGCGGACCACCAATCACAAAACGTCCGGTAGGATTTATAAAATACTTGGTCATATCATCAAGTAAGAAATCTGGAACGACTGCTTTTATTACATGCTCTAAAATATCCTTTTCAATGGTGGCTATTGGAACATTGGCATCATGTTGTGACGAGATAACGATGGTATCCACTCTGACAGGTTTATCATCATGGTATTCCACGGTGACTTGTGTTTTACCATCTGGTCGAAGATATCTGAGTGTTTTGCTTTTGCGGACGAAAGCAAGTCTTTTTGCCAACTTATGAGCCAACGAGATTGGCAGTGGCATAAGCTCCGGTGTTTCATTACAAGCAAAACCAAACATTATGCCTTGATCGCCAGCACCTATAAGATCAAATTCATTATTACTGTTGTCCCTGTATTCTATTGCTTGATTGACACCTTGTGCAATGTCCGATGACTGTTCATCAATCGCTGTCAGCACAGCACATGTATCACCATCAAATCCATATTTGGCTCTTGTATAGCCAATTTCTTTGATTGTTTCTCTTACAACCTTTGGTATATCAATATAACAATCAGTTGATATTTCACCCGACACAAGCACTAATCCCGTCGTAACAGATGTCTCGCATGCAACTCTGCCATTAGGATCTTTTTCAAAAACCGCATCCAGTATGCCATCGGATATCTGGTCACATATTTTATCTGGATGACCTTCCGTAACTGATTCTGAAGTAAAAAGCCATTTTTTCAATACTTAACCTCCTCTTAAATTAAATTCCCGGTTTTTCCAATAAAAAACTCCTCCTGAGAAGAGTATAGTCCAAATATTGGTCCTCATCTTCCGGATATACCGCGGGAATTGGCACCTCACACCATAACTGGCATTGGCTGCCGGGTTTCATAGGGCCCGTCCCTCCACCTCTCCTGATAAGGCTTTTTTATCAAGCAAATTATATCATATTGATAATTTTTGTCAATAACTATCAACGAGGGTTTTCTGTTGAAGTCTTACCTCATATTCACAAATGCAACACCCAACAGACTTAATGAAATAACGATGATACCAGCTGTTAACACACCAAGGCTGATCATCAACAAAGACTTCTTATAACCAAGTTTTAGAAATGAAGCAACGCCACATCCCGTCCATACACCGGTTGTAGGAAGTGGTATTGCAACCAGAAGAAATAATCCAAATAGTTCGTATTTAAGAACTTTTTCGGATCCTTTATCCACTTTTCTTAAGATATAACCGGCAGGTCGACTGAATAGTCGAGTTCTGGCAATAAACCGAATGATTGGTTTGAAAACTTTCAAAAGTATTGGAACAGGAAGGATATTTCCCATGACTGATATAATAAATACTTCGATTGGTGGGATTCCAAGACTTATTCCTAATGGAATTGAGCCCCTCAATTCAGCTATAGGCATCATAGCCAATAAAAAAACAGATAATTCGTTTGTGAAATGCTCTAGAACAAAACCCATTTAACACCCCTCGTAAAATTTTCATGTTTAGTTATTATACCTTATTATAAGTACAAATAAAACCCTGCTAGCACAACAATTAGTTGCGTGTTATTGAGGAATACAACAACTTATTGATATTGTTATTTAAAACCTGCTATATTCTGTTATAATAACATAAGAAACAAAGTAATTAATCGTGAGGGAATGTATGAAACAGATATTAGGCGGTATGAGAAAGGCAATTGAAGCGTATGAAATGATAGAAGACGGTGATAAAATTGCTGTGGGTGTTTCTGGTGGAAAAGACAGCATGCTATTATTGTATGCACTTAAATTATATCAAAAATTTAGTCCTGTCAAATATGAGTTAGCAGGTGTTACCGTTTCACTTGGGTTTAAAAACTTTGATTTGAGCCCAGTTGGTTCGTTTTGCCAGGAAATTGATGTGCCTTACTATATAGTGGACACGGATATCGAGGAAATAGTCTTTCATGTAAGGAAAGAGAAAAACCCGTGTTCACTATGTTCTAAGATGAGAAATGGTGCTTTGCATAATAAAATTAAAGAAATAGGTTTCAACAAGGTAGCTTTAGGGCATCATGCGGATGATGTTATTGAGACAATGTTTTTAAGCATGCTTTATTCGGGTAGAATTGCAACGTTCAAACCAGTTACGTATTTATCAAATAAGGATATATTCAACATAAGACCATTGATATATCTCAAGGAAGCTCAGGTGATAGGGGCTATTAAGGATAACAATATACCTGTCGTTCAAAGCATATGTCCCATGGACAAAACCAGCAAGAGAGAAGAGGTGAAGAAGCTTCTTAAGAATATTTATAAAGAAATACCCGAGGGACGCGAGAGACTATTTCAAGCCATCAAAAACAAAGATCAATATAATCTTTGGTCTTGATCTAGAAACACTATGTTTTTCATTGCGTCTAAACATATGGAATAATGTGTGAATGTAAACACTATGATAGATTGATGGGAGATAAAATGAAAAGAAAACTAATAATATTTATTTTAGTAATTGCTTTTATTCTGAGTTTATCAATTAATGCTGAGATGAAGACCATCATGGACTATAGAACAGAAACTTCCTTATCTGAGGGATTGAAGCATATCAGCATTACCAGAGAAACAACAGAGGGACCACTTGATATTAATATTTTAAAGATAGATCTAAATAATCAATATACAGATTTGAAACCAATTTATTCTAGTGAAATTTCAGTCAAAAAACCTTTATCCGTTATTGCACAGGAGTGGCATTCGACAGCGGCTATCAACGGCGAGTTCTATTCAATCAATAATCCCTCATTTCCTTTCGGTACTTTAATTGACTTGGGTAGAGTCATTTCAGCGCCTAATAGTTATCAATTTGGTTATCCAACCATTGTCAAAGGATCTGAAGGATTTGATATTTCAGTTCTGGAACCTAGAATGAAATTATTAGTGAATGGTTTAGAGGTTCGACTTCATACCATTAATAAGGTTGGCGCGTTGGACAATGAAGTCATCATGCTTAACAGCTCATGGGGAAAGCAATCTCTTGGTAGCACTGTTAACAAGGAACTGGTAGAGATATTGGTTTATAGGGATAGAATCAGAAGTATTCATATTGGTGAGAAACCCATTGATATACCAGACGATGGCTTTGTGATTGTATTCAATTCAAAAAACAAAGAAATTATCGACATTTTTCAGGAAGGCACCTTCATAGAAACAGTCATTGATTTAGGATTTGATATTAATAATATTGATTGGGCTGCCGGAGGAGTCAATCACTTGGTAAAGGATGGGCAGGTCTTCCAGTATAATGATAGCATACTGGGAAGACATCCCAGAACAGCAATAGGTATCAATAAAGAAGAAGACACAGCTTTTTTGGTTACTGTTGATGGCAGAAACAGTCACTCCATCGGAACACTTCAATCAGAATTGGCTTCAATACTAGTTGAATTAGGTTGTTGGAATGCATTGAATCTTGATGGCGGTGGGTCAACACAGATGGTGGTTGATTTTTATGGTATCGGTGAGTATACAGTGGTCAATAATCCTTCAGACGGAAGGGAGCGACAGATGGTATCGGGATTTGGAGTGTTCAACAGATATCCTGCCAATGCAGAAGTGATGAATCTGGAAATCATTCCTAAGACTACGGTTTTGTTTAAAAACCAGGTTTTTGAATATGATTTGAGAGCCTATAACAATTATAATGTACCAATTAGGTTTGAAGCTGGAAGAGCAAAGGTTACCATGACCGGTCTTGCAATCAGAAAAAGCTCTGAAGGTATAATATTCACAGAATCAGGTAAAGCGACCCTAAAAGTTTATTATAATGGTGTCAGCAGCGAAATCGATATTGAGGTATTGAATGATGTAGAGGAACTTGTATCTGATTTCAAAGAAATTACATTGCAGACGTCAGAACAATATAAACTACCGGATTTCAAGGGCATTGATAACAACGGTAAAACTGCAATCATTAAAGCCAAAGAAATAGAGTGGGAGGTTTCCAATAGCATTGGAAATGTGACATCTGGTGTGTTTTTAGCTGGAATGAATGCCGGCAAAGGTATTCTGACAGGTAGATTTGACCGAGGAGAAATAAATATTCCAGTATATGTGGGATATGATGAGAAACTCATCCATGATTTTGAAAGTCTGGGGGGTCTATTGCTCAACCAGTACCCCAGTGATTCAAATGGGAGAATGATAATTTTTGAAAGAAGTATTGAGGGTCGAAACAGCATAAAACTCTTCTATGACTTCACAACAATGAAACCGAATGATCAAGCCATTGCATTTGTGGAATTTGGAGAAACAGGGAGTCTTCTACAAGGTGAGCCAAAAAGCTTTACCATGTGGGTGTTTGGTGACAGAAGCAATCACTGGCTGAGAGCAAGAATTGTTGACGCTAATGGTATCCTGTACCGGATTGACTTTGCTGAGGAAATTGACTGGTATGGTTGGAAACAGGTGACAGCTGGTATTCCAAATAATGTTGTTTTCCCGGTTGCATTGAAAAATATATATATAGCAAATATCTATAATGATAGGACCAATAAGGGATCTATTTACATCGACAAGCTGACTGCAAATTACCCTTTAAAGAAAATGGATACTTCCTTAGTACCAGCTAACACCCAGGTATCAGACAGCATAAAAGGCAAACCTTCTATATTCGATGATAAAATAACGATTAATATCGAAGGAGTGTTTATAAACTCAACTCCTATTGGTAACAACATATTGGATGATATGCATATTGTGGAGATTGATGTGTCTAAAGGTGGCATCAAAAGAACAGACAGTAACCAGTGGAGTAGTCTGGTAGCTTTGAAAGAGATTAGCAACGATACAATCATCATCCGTTTTAATAGTCATTTTAATGATTTGGATCCAATAGAAGCCGGGGTACTTAGGAATCTGTTCCATTATTTGCGTGAAAACAATAACAACAAAGTGTTTGTTGTGTCCTCCGGGGTTGGGGAAAGTGGTATAGCCTATGATAAAGGTGTTCGATATATTCACTTCATGCACTACTTTGAATTGTATAAAAGTAGAGATGCACTGTCATATTATTATGAGTAACTGGTGGTGAGTGTATTGAAAACCAAGGAAGAGATCAGAAAAGAAATGCTGGAAATGAGAAACACCATAACTAAGGATTATGTATTTACAAACAGTAAAAAGATATTGGAACAGCTGCTAACTGTTGAAGAATTTGTCAATAGCAATTGCGTCAGTATATATCTAAGCTTTGGCAATGAGGTGGATACTTTTTTGATTGTTGAGTGGTTGAAACAAAACAATAAGAGGATTGTCGTACCTTATACTGAAAAAAACGAAATCAAACTGACTCCAGTTTATGTCAATGACATGGATGAGGATTTGACCGAGAGTTTGTTTGGTTATCCTGAACCAATTATTGAACGAGTTAAATTTGCTCGGCTTGATGAAATTGATTTTGTAATTGTACCCGGTGTGGCATTTGATGATTCGAAAAGCAGAATTGGATATGGCAAAGGCTATTACGATCAATATCTTTCCAGATTCAACCCGGATGTGCGATTTGCTGGACTTGCCTATGATTTCCAATTATTGGACTTAATTCCAAATGAACAACATGACATCAAGATGGACATAATCATCTCTGAAAAAAGGCTAATCAGATAGACTGGGACTACAAACCAGGTTGTTAATAGATTATAATAGCAGTAGAATTGTTTTTAGGAAGTGTATTATGATTGATCAGGTGAGAAATAATTTAAGAAGCCATGTTGCAATAAAAGAAGGTCAAAACATTGTGCTGGGTCTGTCAGGCGGACCGGATTCTGTGTTTCTTTTTCATGCGTTGAGAGTATTGCAGAATGAAATGGGTTTTCTTCTCACTTGCGCTCATATTAATCATATGTACAGAGGTGATGATGCTGACCACGACGAAGCATTTGTTGAAATGCTGTGTAGGCATCATAACATAGAGTGTCAGGTATTGAAGAAAAACGCAACTAACTATGCCAAAGAATTGAAAATGACAGTCGAAGAAGCTGGTAGAGTCATAAGATATGGGTTTTTTAGAAAAATATTAAAGGAAAAAGGTGATGGCTATATAGCAACAGCACATAATCTTAATGATCAGGTAGAAACAGTTTTACAAAGAATCATAAGAGGAACAGGTATCGATGGACTGGTAGCTATGACAGTAAAATCCAATGATATAATCAGACCGATTCTGGGAATCAGACGCAAAGACATTGAAAACTATCTACATCATCACAACTATGATTACTGTGAGGACAAGACAAACAATCAATTGATCTATGGCAGAAACAGATTAAGACTTGAATTGATTCCATACATAGAGAAAGAATATAATTCTAAATTTTCAGATAGCTTGATTAGATTATCAAATTCAGCCTCACAAGACCATGAATTACTATATGGTTTAACGATTGAGGCTTACGATAAACTTAGGGTCCTTGTCAAAGGGCAGATACATATTGATTTAAAAGAGTTCAATGCCTTGAAGATAGGATTGAGAAGTCGCTTGATCAGGATGGCAATAGAAGAATTGAAAGGAAATACAACTAATATCCAGTATTCAAATATTGAAACCGGAATTGCATTATGCCAACAGAAGGAGACCGGAAAGCGTCTTTACTTGCCAGATAATATCATTTTGGAAATAGCTTATGATAAGATTATCATCAAAAGTAAAGCTGAAGTTAAGGATTTTGAATATAATATTACTGTGGGGTTGCCTGTTTTCATCTCAGAAATCAATATTGGATTAGATTGCTATGAAACAAAAAATCAAGACTTTAATAAAAAAAACAACAAAATTGCAATCGATTATGATAAAATAGTTGGAAATCTCAGAGTCAGAAACAGAAAATATGGTGACGTTTTTACGCCTATAGGAATGAGTGGAACTAAAAAGCTTAAGGATTTTTTCATAGATGAAAAAATACCAAGAGAACAGAGAGAAGAGACACCGATAGTACTTGATGACAAAGAAATTATCTGGGTCGCTCCATACAGAATGAGCGAACATTATAAAATAGATGAATCAACAAAAAGAATTGTTGTTATAGAAATCAAGGAGGTTTGAATGGATTTAGATAAGATTACCAAGGAAATCATGATTGATGAAGAAACAATCATCTCAAAAGTTAAAGAGTTAGGAAAGCAAATTACAAATGACTATCTTGACAAGGAAGTGTTGCTTGTATGTGTTCTAAATGGCGCTTCAATGTTTATGTCTGATTTAATGAAAGAGATAAAGCTGCCATTGGAGATTGATTTTATGGCGGTATCGAGTTATGGTTTATCGACCAAGTCTTCGGGAGTTGTCAAGATAATCAAAGACTTGGATAAGACGGTTGAAGATAAACATATCATCATAGTTGAGGATATCATCGATTCGGGTCTTACATTGTCCTATTTATTGGAGAATCTGAAATCAAGAGGGCCGAAAAGTGTAGAGATTTGCACACTCTTAAGCAAACCCTCCGGCGGGAAGACGCATGTTGACACAAAATATGTAGGATTCGATATAAAGGATGAATTTGTTGTAGGATATGGATTAGACTATGCAGAGAAATATAGAAATATTCCTTATATTTTTATATTAAAAGAGGAAATTTACAAAGCTTAATACTGTAGTTGAAATAAAAAAATGATTGTGTTAAAATAATAAATCGACTATTCGAGTTAATATTTTTTACATAAAACGAATGCCGAAAGGAGGCCTAAATGAAAAATTTCGCAAAAGGGATAAGCATCTATATCGTGATATTTATTGTCATACTGCTGATTGTCACGATGTTGTCGAACCAGACTGTAGAAACTCTTGAACTGACTTTTACAGAACTGGTCACTCAGCTTGAAGCCCAAAATGTGTCACAGATAAAATTTGTCAATAATACCGTAACGGGAACATTGAAAGACGGTACAAACTTTAATTCTTATGTACCCGATGTTGCACTGTTCTCTGTTTTCGATAAATATTTAGCCGATAGCGTCGCATCCGGTCTGGTGGTAATGGAAGGAGAACCAACGCCATCTACACCATTTTACATTCAAATGCTACCTACCATATTGATGATAGGGTTATTTGCTATATTCTGGTTTGTATTCATGAATCAATCTCAAGGCGGTGGAGGGGGCGGAAAAGTCATGTCCTTTGGAAAGAGCCGCGCTAAGATTTTCAAGGAAGACCCAGAGAGAAAAGTGTCTTTCACCGACGTTGCAGGATTGGATGAGGAGAAAGAAGAATTAAGTGAGATTGTTGATTTTCTGAAAGACCCAAAGCGATTCAGACAGCTAGGGGCTAGAATTCCAAAAGGTGTACTGATGGTTGGTCCCCCTGGAACAGGCAAGACCTATATATCCAGAGCTGTAGCAGGTGAGGCAGGTGTACCGTTTTTTAGCATAAGCGGATCTGATTTCGTTGAAATGTTTGTCGGGGTAGGAGCATCCAGGGTCAGAGATTTATTTGAACAGGCCAAGAAAAGCGCACCTTGTATCATATTCATCGATGAGATTGATGCAGTGGGACGAAGAAGAGGAGCAGGTCTCGGTGGAGGCCACGATGAGAGGGAACAGACCCTTAATCAACTCCTTGTGGAGATGGATGGCTTCGGTGACAATTCAGGCATTATTATGATTGCAGCAACCAATAGACCGGATATTTTAGATCCTGCTTTACTTAGACCGGGTAGATTTGACAGACAAGTACATATAGGCATTCCTGATATAAAAGGTCGAGAGGCTGTATTGAAAATTCATGCCAGACAGAAACCTATCGCTGAAGATGTTGATTTCACTGTTATTGCTAGAAGAACTCCTGGATTCACTCCAGCTGATCTTGAAAATGTCTTAAATGAGGCAGCCTTATTGGCAGCCAGGATGGGTGAAACTCAAATCAATATGGATGTCATAGAAGAATCAATCACAAAAGTAATAGCTGGTCCGGAAAAGAAGAGTAAAATCATTAGCGATAAGGAAAAAAGACTAACCGCTTATCATGAAGCTGGACATGCCCTTGTTGCTAGATTGATGCCCAACTCAGACCCTGTTCATATGATCTCGATTATTCCAAGGGGTAGAGCAGGAGGATTCACAATGATTCTTCCAGAGGAAGAGCGATACTATATGTCAAAAACTGAAATGGAAGAAAATTTGGTCCATTTACTTGGAGGCAGAGTTGCTGAAAAACTGGTTTTGGATGACATCAGCACAGGCGCTTCCAATGATATTCAAAGAGCTACAAAGATTGCAAGGGGAATGGTTACACATTATGGTATGAGTGACAACCTTGGTCCCATGACCTATTCTGGTGATGACGATGAAGTCTTTCTCGGAAGGGATTTTGCAAAGAGCAGAAATTACTCAGAAGAGGTGGCTGCCCAAATTGACAGAGAAATGCGCTCTATAATAGATAAGGCATACCATAAAGCAGAATCCTTACTGAGGGATAACCTGAATAAACTGCATGATGTGGCAAAAGCTTTGTTGGAAAAAGAAACATTGGACGGGAAAGAATTCGAAAGGATTTTTTTGGGAGCATAATCCATATCAGCATCAGATACAGAGACTCGATGGACAGATTTTGTTTTATCTGACAGAGTCTCTTTTTTAATAAAGTATGATAGTGTGTTTTTAGAAACCGATACAGGAGGAAAAATTGGAAAATAAAGTGATACTAGTGACAGATGACGATCAAGATATTAGAAATATGATAAAGATATATCTTCAGAATGAAAACTATGATGTACTATTGGCAAAAAATGGCAAAGAAGCAATTGAGATACTTGAGGATCATACTGTTGACCTTTTGATTCTGGATATAATGATGCCCGAAATGGATGGCATGGAAACATGCTACAAAATAAGAGAAAGATGGAGAATGCCAATTTTATTCCTATCGGCAAAGGGCGAGGATATGGATAAAATTATGGGATTGTCTGCTGGGGCGGATGATTACATCACAAAACCCTTTAATCCTCTTGAATTGACAGCTAGAGTAAAAGCTAATTTGAGAAGAGTAGATCTTTTTAACAAAGACATTGAAACTGGGGATGTCACTATTACAATCGATGATTTAATAATCAATATAGATACGCATCAGGTATTGTTAAATGGGGCAGAGGTACATCTGACTAAAACGGAATTCGATATATTGGCTTTATTGGCTTCCAATAAAGGTATCGTGTTCAACATCGAAAAAATTTATAATAGAGTTTGGAAAGATGAGTTTTTTGTCACAGATAATACTGTAACCGTGCATATCAGAAAATTAAGAGAAAAACTAAAAGACGATTACAAGAATCCTAAATATATAAAAACAATTTGGGGAGTTGGTTATAAAGTTGAAAGATAAGAACTCAAAGAGTTTAAGGACAGAATTTCTAGGGTTTTTTGTCATATCCCTTGTTGCATCGATGGTGTTCGGGATGATGTCATATATCATTGTGGAAAATTTGTATTTCAAAGCAAAGCAAGATATTTATGAAACAGAAAAACTGAATGCCACAATCCTTATCGAAGAGATGGGAAAAATTCTTGAAATTGAACAAACAAAGGATCATTGGGCTGACAAGTTGGGAGCGCTCAACTTCGACGCAAGTCTTTACTTCATCAATATTGTTGATGAGCAGGGTTCAATATTATATAGAAGCCATCAGGCGGAACCACAACAAAAAGACTACATTTTATATCGAGCAATAAACTTAAATGGAGAGAACGGCATCATTTTTTTGGAAGGGCTCTATAAGGACAGACCATACGAAGAGAATGTACTTGTAATGGTTATTATTCTGATCTCTGTTATTCTCTTCATATTTGTATTCTTTAGATTGGCTAATAATAGAATCAATTATATTCATGAAATATCAGAGACCGTGGGTAGAATCTCACAAGGAGATCTGGAAAGTCAGATCAAAATATCAGGCCAGGATGAATTGACTTGGTTAGCCGGCAACATCAATAGGATGGGACAATCAATCAAAGAAAGAAATGCCATCGAAGAGAAGATGGAAAAATCAAAAAAAGAATTGATCACCAACATGGCCCATGACCTTAGTACGCCTCTTACTTCGATAATCGGTTATCTGAATCTGATTAAAGATAGAAAATTTCCGGATGAGAACAAGCTGGTTGAATATGTTGAGATATGCTACAACAAATCCCAACAACTAAAACAATTGATAAGCAAACTTTTCGAATATTCAAAACTGACAAGTGAGGCTTTAAAATTGGAAAAAACAAATCTTGATGTTAATAGATTGGTTGACCAGATCAAAGTTGAGTATTCTCATCTCATCGAAGACAATTATCTTCAAATAGAGTTGGAATTGAACCCTGAGAAGCCATTTATTTACGCAGATCCTATACTAATGGTCAGAGTTTTTGAAAATCTAATACACAACGCAATAAAGTACGCAAAAAAACCAGGTGTTTTAAAAATAAGAACCATTATTGAGAATGAAGACGTTCTCATCACTTTCTCCAACAGTATTGACAAGAGGCAGTTCAAAAATGATGATATGAGACGTATCTTTGAGCGAATGTATATCAAAGACCAGTCAAGATCCCATGGTTCAGGCAGTGGACTTGGGTTGGCAATAAGCCGTGAAATGGTTGAATTAAATGGTGGTAAAATCTGGTCTCAGCTTGAGGACGATCAGATTGTGTTCATTATAAGATTTAGGAATATCAATACATTTAAACTGTGATTCAGCTGGGAATCAGATTTCTTTGTCTTAGTATATAAACAGATTCTTTTAAAGCAGCCATAGTTTTAACCTCTAGCAGCACTGTTATATTTTTTTTAATGGCAAAATCAATGCGATCAACCAGATCCAACTCTCCATCGAATGGAACCAGATGATCCTTTTGACCTTTGGTATCGTGAAAATGCATATGTGTGATGCGATGATTCATTTGCATGAGATACTCGTGATCAATAAAACTGTTAGCAGAATCGTGACCGATGTCCCATGTGATTCCAGTTCCTTTCATAGCCAAAACGTGATTGAGAGCTTCCTGGGCAAATAAGCGGTTAAAATTGCCAGAGTTTTCTATGTTTATGCCAATTTTGCCTTTTATTGCAGATTGACAAACCATTTTAAATGAATCTTTAAAATTCCTGACAAAAATGTCAGAGTATTGTTCATAGATAAAAATTTTCTTTTGAGGGAGCGTCATCTTCGCTCCTTCAATGATGTGAAAATTCAATAGCTCAACACCAGCTTTCTGAGCCCAAACAACAGTATCCAGTGCAAGCTTCACATATCCATCCCGAACAGACGGAAAGAAAACACCCATATCCATATCATCAGGCATATGCATGGTGTAGAAAATCTTGTGGTTTTCTTTAACTTTAAGAAGTTCATTGCATGACAGATTTTCAATAAAATTTGATGGTAGATTCATATTTAGTTCTATAAAGTTCAGATTCAATTCTCTACATAAATCTACCGTATCCTTAAAAGAATTTAATTCAATCAATGATGGCATGCCAATACGCAATCTATTCATAATGCACCTCGTACTTCATTTGTTCATAAGGTTTAAACAGACCATAGCAACTATATATATGATCTGAGTATAATATATTGTATTATATCCTTATCCAATAAACAAAAGTTTTTTAAATAAGTCTTGAAAAAAAATAGAAAATTCTCTATAATTGTACAAACTACAATAAATGATAATTTATTAACAAATATATTAGAGAGGTGGAAAAATGCATAAAAAATTATTTATCCCAGGTCCCGTAGAAGTCGGACAAGACGTCTTGGACAAGATGGCAACCCCTATGATTGGTCATAGAACCAAGGAGATTTCACAACTCCAGAGAGGAATAAGTGACAAACTCAAAAAACTGTTCTATACCGAGAATCAAATTATGCTATCGACTTCATCAGGCAGTGGCTTTATGGAAGGGGCCATAAGAAGCTGTACTGCTCATAAGGCAGCAGTTTTTTCAGTTGGCGCATTTGGGAAAAGATGGTACAAGATGGCAATGAGTAACGGTATACCGGCAGATTTGTATGAGACTGAGCTGGGGAAGGCAACTACACCTGAACTTGTTGAAAAGGCTCTATCTACCAATACATATGATCTGGTGACCATCACCCACAATGAGACTTCGACCGGTGTGATGAATCCAATAGAAGAAATATCAACAATCATTAGAAAATATCCGAACGTTATTTTTTGTGTCGATGCTGTGAGCTCAGCTGCCGGAACAAAAATAGAAGTTGATAGGCTTGGAATTGATATTTGTATCACATCAACCCAAAAGGCTTTGGGATTGCCTCCCGGACTTGCTATATGCACCATGAGCGAAAAAGCATATGAGAGGGCAAAAACAGTAAAAAACCGAGGTCTGTATTTTGATATGGTTGAAATATATGAGACTATTGAAAAAAAGGACAACCAATACCCATCAACGCCAAATGTATCTTTGATGTTTGCACTGGACTATCAGTTGGATAGGATACTGGCAGAGGGACTAGACAATAGATTCAACAGACATCTGGAGATGGCACATCTGGTAAGGAATTGGGGCAGACAACATTTTGCGCTGTTTGCGGATGAAAAATATCTTTCAAATACACTAACAACAGTTGACAATACCAGACAGATCAGCGTGAAGGATTTAAACACCGAGTTAGGAAAGAGGGGATTTTTAATCTCCAACGGATATGGAGATCTGAAAGAAAAAACATTCAGGATAGCCCACATGGCAGATATAACACCAGACGAAATCAAAGAGCTGTTGAGTGTTATTGAGGAAATTCTCAATCTAAAATAGCATTTTAATGCATTTATTTGATAATGAATGCTTTTACTCTTGCACAGACTCTTGAACAGACTTGTATAATCAGTTGACTTGTAGTATTATTCATACAGTAGTTATTGGGGTGATTTTTTGTTAAATTATCATTTCTTAAAAGATAAATTAAATACTGAATACGTGGGGCGATCTTTTATTCAATTTGAATCATTGCAGTCAACAGCGAAAAAAGCAAGCACTATTGCTTCACACAGTCCCAATGGGATGGTTGTATGTGCTGATAAGCAATGGGAAAACAAGACGAAACGAAACAAAGAGTGGTTTTCCCCACAAGGCGGATTGTATTTAAGCATCATCTTGGACCTCGATAGAAAGAAAAACTATTTCTGCCTTTTAACATTATTGGGAGGCAGTGCCGTATTTCATACCCTAAAGGACATGGGGGTGAGTCCCGTACTCAAATGGCCCAATGATATCATGATTCATGATAAAAAACTTGGTGCTATTTTTGTGGATGGTATTACCTGTGACAACATTGAAAAATACATCCTTAGTATCAACCTCAATATAGATATTGACAGAGAAATGCTTGCTGACAGCCTTGATAATCAAGCAATATCTTTGATGGCAATCTACAATTCTGATATTGTTATGGAAGATATGGTTGCTATGCTTTTGAATCATGTAGATGATTTAATTGGGGAGTGTTACGGTAAAAAAAGCTGTGATAGAATTTACGAGCCTTGGGAACAATACTTAAGTCAATTTGCCAATCATGTACAATTGAGAAAACACGGAAATAAAAAGTGGATGGAGTGCAAAATCATAGGCTTTAACAATTGTGGCGAGCTCGGTTTTATCCAACCAAGCGGAAATACAGACATTATCGACCCCCAAAAATATGAAGTTATAATGACAAAGGAATGAATTAAATGAAGATAGGCAACGTCGAGGTGAAAAATAGTGTGATACTAGCACCAATGGCAGGGATCACAGATAAGACTTTTCGGACCATTTGCAAAGAGCATGGAGCTGGAGTGGTCACAACAGAAATGATCAGTGCAAAAGGTATATACTACAAAGATAAAAAAACTGAACAATTGATGGATATTAAACCATCTAACCATCCTGTCATAATGCAGATTTTTGGATCGGATCCCCTGATTATGGCACAAGTTGTAAAAGATAAATTGAATTATCTAGATACATTTGACATACTGGATATTAATATGGGCTGCCCTGCACCTAAAATAGTCAATAATGGTGATGGCAGTGCTTTAATGAAAACACCCAGATTGGCTATGGAAATTGTCAAAAGAATCAAACACGTATCATCTAAGCCTGTTACCGTCAAAATCCGTAAAGGCTGGGATAAAAACAACATTAATTACATGGATTTTGCTAAAATGCTTCAGGAAAGCGGTGCTGATGCCTTGACCTTGCATGCTAGAACAAGAGACCAATTCTACTCTGGAAAAGCTGACTGGAATGCGATTGCAGCATTAAAAGCAAACTTGAGTATTCCTGTGATCGGCAACGGAGATATTTTTTCCTTCTCAGATGCCAGGAAAATGTTAGATGAAACCCAATGTGATGGTATTATGATTGGAAGGGGAGCACTTGGGAATCCATGGATTTTCAAACAGATCATGAATGGTCTGAAAAATCAGACTAGCACTGATTATCCTGATTATCAAGAAAAGCTAGAACAGGTGATGACACACCTTGATATGCTGACACATGAAAAATCGGAAAGGGTTGCTGTTCTCCAGATTAGGAAACATTGTGGTTGGTACATTAAAGGCTTGCATGGTGCAGCGGAATACAGAAACAGGTTTAATCAAGTCCAGAACCGTGATGAACTTAAACGAGTCATTTATGATTTTATTCAGTCATTGGATAAAAGAGAAGAAAGCGCTTAAATACCTTGACAAGCGCAGATACATATTTTATACTTTTTAGAATAAATAAACTTACCTAAAGGGAGATAACAAATGATGAATAACGAGATTCTGCTTACCAGAGAGGGTTTAGAAGAGTTGATAGTTGAAATTGAACAGCTCAAGCTGGTAAAAAGAAAAGAAGTAGCTGAAAAAATCAAAGCGGCTCTGGCTTTTGGAGACATCAGCGAAAACGCTGAATACGACGAAGCTAAGAACGAACAAGGCGAAATTGAAAAAAGAATATTAAAAATTGAAAATATGATAAAAAACGCCAAACTCATAGAAGAAGTGTCTGGCAATGAGCTGGTCAAACTGGGAAGTAAAGTTAAGACGAGAGACATCGAATATGATGAGGTCATGGAGTACAAGATTGTAGGTTCAGTGGAAGCGGATCCTATGAAAGGGAGAATATCTAATGTATCACCATTGGGGAAAGCTCTTTTAGGCAAAAAAGCTGGAGAGGTGCTTGAAGTTTCAACGCCTAGCGGATATTATGTCAAGTACGAAATTGTTAGCATTGAATAGTGCGAAGGAGTGATTTTTTTGTCTGAAAATGAGAATCTCAATGAATTGAGAATAATCAGGAGAGAGAAGCTAAACAATCTTATTGAAGAAAATATGGATCCGTTTAAAATTGAAAAATATGATGTTACCCATCAAAGCATGTCTATTAAGGAAAGGTTCGATGATCTAGAGGGAAGTCAAGTGTCCTGCGCAGGTAGAATCATGTCTAAAAGAGGTCAAGGCAAAGTGGGGTTTTATGATGTCCAAGACAATGAAGGTAGAATACAGGTTTTTGCCAAACAGGATGTCATCGGAGAGGTTGAATACAATCGGTTGATTGCGTATGATATAGGGGATATTATTGGTGTCAAAGGAGAGGTATTTAAAACGAAGATGGGTGAAATCTCAATTAGGGCTCTCGAGATTACTCTGCTTTCCAAATCCCTCCAAGTTTTACCGGAAAAATATCATGGATTAAAAGATCCCGATTTGAGATATAGACAAAGATATGTGGATTTAATAGTAAATCCTGAAGTCAAGAAAACATTTATCAAAAGAAGTGTCATCATAAAAGCATTAAGGGAGTATTTAGACGACAGGGGATTTTTAGAGGTTGATACGCCGATATTGAATACCATAGCCGGTGGCGCTTCAGCTAAGCCATTTGTGACTCATCACAATACATTGGATATTGATATGTACCTGAGAATAGCCAATGAGTTGTATTTGAAACGATTGATTGTGGGTGGTTTTGATGGTGTATATGAAATAGGTAAAATGTTCAGGAATGAAGGCATGTCCATAAAACACAATCCTGAGTATACGGCAATGGAAGTCTATAAAGCATATGTCGATTATGAATACATGATGGAACTGACTGAAAACGTGATAGCCTATATGTGTGAAAAGGCGAATGGCACCACAAAAATAAACTACCAGGGAACTGAATTGGATTTAACACCACCTTGGAGAAGAGTTTCAATGCACGATTTGGTTAAAGAAAAGACGGGTATAGATTTTTATTCTTACAATGATGATGAAGAAGCAAAAAAAGTTGCTAGAGAAAGGCTTCATTTAAAAGTCGAAAAACACATGAAGACCGGACACATTGTCAATTTAGCATTTGAAGAATTTTGTGAGAAGGATCTGGTTCAGCCAACGTTTGTTTTGCATCACCCTGTTGAAGTATCTCCCTTAGCAAAAAGAAATCCGTACAATCCAAACATTACCAATAGATTTGAAGCATTTATCAATACATGGGAAGTTGCCAACGCATTTTCAGAGTTGAACGATCCAATCGACCAGAAGAAGAGATTTGATGATCAGTTAATGCAAAGAGAGGATGGAGATGAAGAAGCACATATGATGGACATGGATTTTGTCAATGCATTGGAGGTTGGATTACCACCTACCGGAGGACTTGGTATCGGTGTTGACAGGGTTATTATTTTGTTGACGGATTCACCATCTATCAGGGACATCATACTATTCCCAACTATGAAACCGATAACAGAAGAATAGATTGCAACTCAACTAGAAACATGAGATAAATATAGGAAAAAATGGAAGAATACAGCCGCGAAAATGACTCTGTATTTTTTTTATCCGATGACTAACAGTGCTAAGGTTCAGATGGCATTTAAAACACCACCTGAACCCAAGAACCCTGTAAATCCGAATAAAAATTCATGAAGTTAATGTTAAATTTTTGTTAACACGAATGAATTAGAGATTATATTTTTAATCGGAAGGACTATCAATAACCACGGCTCCTAGTGGTCTGTAATTTGCCTTACAATATTGAAATTTCAACGAAAATCTAATATCAAAAAATCAGCAAAAAGTGTTGACACCTTAAACTTTATATGGTAATCTTATAAAGCACCCTAAGAAAGAGTATGAAAACAGTGGCAGATTGAAATAAAAATGATTGACATTGGCATACAAGGTGTGATAAAATCATTAACGTTGTTGCAACAGACAACAGCCCGCACATAGACAATAGAATAACACATAGTCAACGTAATTCTTTAGAGAATTAGCAAGCAGTACAAACAAAGTAATTTTGGGACTTTTTTAAA
>LGGM01000134.1 GCA_001509345.1 Clostridiales bacterium 38_11 | reverse complement strand
GATATCATAGGTGGTGATAATGTGGTCACCAACCACATCTTTTCTCGAAACGTAGACCCCTCTGTTCAGTCTTTCGTGGTCCACTTGAAAGCTCTCTATTTTTTTCATATTCAACCTCCATTTCAACTATGTGTCATTATCTATATTCTACTATTTATAAAATAGGTTGTCCAATACATCGAAAGCATTTCAATGATGAAGGATGTATCTTTTTATCCGATGACTAACAGTGCTAAGACTCCCACTTCCATAAGTGGGAGATAAGCACTGTAGAGTCCCTGGATAACGGTTTCTAAGGTTCAGATGGCGTTTCAAACGCCAACTGAACCAAAGAACCCTGTTAATGCTTGCCATTGGATAACAATAGCGATATACTATTAACAATTGAATATACATTTAATACTGGTCGGTAAGCAAATCATTTGGGGGATAATATGAGCAAACTGTCGAATACCATGATTATGTTGGTTTTGCTAAGAGCTAAACAACAGATGAAAATCGGTGAGATAGCCGAAATCTTAGAAGTAAACAGACGTATGGTTCAGACCTATAAGGATGATCTGGAGAAAGCAGGTATCATTATAGAATCCAAGCCAGGTAGATATGGTGGATACAGCCTGCCTAAAACTTACGACAGTCTATTGAACTTTAGTCTGAATCCAGATGAAATCATGGCTTTGGAGATGGCTTATATGCAATTGGAGGACTCTGGCTTTGTATACACCAGAGAGTTAACCGATGCCTATCACAAAATAATGGCATCCGTACAAATCAACCGACATCAATACAATGATTTCCTTACAGACTATCAATTTGTGAGCAAATCTTCCCCGGCAGCACTTTCCGACAATCAAGAAAGAGAACACTGCAAAAAAATCCACGCGGCATTGATTCAAAAGAAGCAGATCCATTTCAATTACTATTCCCTTCTTAATGACGAGCATCAAGAAAGAACAGTCAGCCCCTATGCCCTCTATGAGTACAGAAACTCCCTTTATCTAACCGGATTCTGTCATCTTAGACAAGAAATTAGAGATTTTAAAATATCAAGAATCAAGTCGTTAGCTACCACAGACGATTTTTTTGCCATACCAAGCGACTTCAGCCTCAAAGATTATATGAACAATTGTCTGGGCATTTTCAAGGATGTTCCACAAAAGGTTGTGCTAAAAATCAGACATCCCATGAGTCAGATCATCAGAGAAAAAATCTGGTCACAGAACCAAGTCATCACAGATATCCCCAATGAAAAAGCCATTCTGTTTGAAGCCCATCTTCAGGGTGAGATAGAAATCATCAGCTGGATCCTGTCCATGGGCAGTGACGTGGAGGTAATTGAATCCACAGACCTTAAAGATAAGATCAGAGAAAAACTTGAAGAAATGATAAAAAACTTTTGAATAGTACATGGATAGTGCCACAATAGATGATAAGATGATAGTGGGGTAGCATTTGGGATTCACATAACCAAAGGGTTTGGGAATATATATGGGGGGATAGAAATTTAATCAATTTTCATCATTTGCTTGGTTGCAGTGATTACTGCATTTGTGGGATTGGTGAGGGAGAAGTGGTAGGGGTGAGGGTAAAGAGATTAGAAGTAAGTAAAAAAAACTTGCTTTAGCAAGTTTAATATTCCACACTGTGGAGCCATTAAGGCGATATGAATAAATTTTTATTTGAACTTATGGTGTAATCTCATATGGTAGTCATGCATTTGAGATAGTTAAATTATAAAGTATTTTAACAAAAATGTCAATAGGGGGCAAAATGAAAAATATATTTGATAAAGACTATTATTTGGGGCTTGATATTGGAACAGAGTCTGTAGGGTGGGCAGTATCAGACACAGATTACAATATCATAAAAGCAAAGGGAAAAATGATGTGGGGTGTCCGGCTTTTTGATGAAGCTTCTACATCAGCAGAGAGAAGAGTATTCAGATCAGCTAGAAGAAGACTTGAAAGAAAAAAGAATAGGATTAATCTGCTACAAATGATTTTTTCAGAGGCAATAGCTGAAATTGACCCTGGTTTTTTTCAACGAATGAAAGACAGTTTTTTTACTAAGGAAGACAAACAATATGAAATGCAATCCAATACATTATTTAATGATTTGAACTTCAATGATGCAAAATACAATAAACTATATCCGACTATTTACCACCTTAGGTCAGAGTTAATAAAAGGAAAAAAGACACATGATGTTAGGCTTGTCTATTTAGCAATCCATCATATACTAAAGCATAGAGGGCATTTTTTATTTGAAGGTCAAAACATGAATTCTGTTACATCTTTCAAAAATGTTTTCACAAGCTTAAGTGAAATATTAGAAAAAGAGTTTACTGATATTTCATTAGAATGTGAGTCTTTAGAATTGATTGAGAATAATTTGAGAGATCAATCATTAACTAGGACTGAAAAAAAAAGAAGATTAAAGAAAATATTAGGGGTATCCAAAGATGACAAAGCACGCGATGCTATAATTGGATTAATCTGTGGTACAAAAGAGAAACTATCTCAATTATTTACTGACGATGATTTAAAAACAAATGATATGAACGGCATTAGTTTCAATGATAATTCATATGATTCTAATCAAGATAAGTATGAGGAGATACTAGGAGATAGAATTATAGCACTTGAATCGATTAAAGCTTTACATGACTGGTCGATATTAGCAGACATACTACATGGCGGAAATCTAAATGGAAAACAATATCTATCAATTTCTAAAGTGAATGATTATGAAAATCATAAAGCAGATTTGAAGCTATTGAAAAGAGTTGTTAAGAAATATATTCCTGAAGAATACAAATCAATTTTTAGTGACGTTAAAGAAACCAATAACTATGCTGCCTATTGTGGTGTTAACAAAAAAAACAAAAATAAGCAAATCATAAAGAGATGTAAACAAGATGATTTTTACACATTTATATCAACTAAGCTTAAGAAAATTTCGAATCCAGATGAAGACATTCAATCTCTCATGACTAAGAAAGAAAATGGTACGCTATTACCTTTGCAAAAAAATGGGGATAATGGCATTATTCCCTATCAGATTCATAAGATGGAATTGATGGATATATTGAGTAATGCTTCTGTGTATTTACCTTTTTTGAAACAAAAAGACGAATATGAGCTTA
>LGGM01000133.1 GCA_001509345.1 Clostridiales bacterium 38_11 | reverse complement strand
ACGCTCTCTCTTTGTTTTCCAGTTTGAAACTTCTTCCATAAACCATTCTTCAGTGTCTTCAGTTTTCCCATCTACGACTTCATCGTGGTTTTCATCGAAGTTATATCCACCTTGTCCTGGAAATCCACTAAAATGAGGCATTCCATCACCATCATAATTCGGAGAAGCTACCTCTGTTTGATCTACCGTTATAGAAAGAATTTTCCCATCTTGGTCGAATATAACATCAGCAAATACTATATTAAAACTCCATACCTGTACACTCTCATTATCTGACCCGGGTCCTTTACGAGGAGTTGCCGTAAATCCAAAGCCTCTGTATAAGTCTGATGCTTCAACCGCCTCAGGGTCTGTCGGTACTTCAACTTCAAATTCGGGAGCTGGATAAGCCTTAGGATCTAATGCGTTGTTTACTGCATAAATAATACCTTTACTTGTGTAAGTAGCTCCTGCTACCACATCGACTTCTGATGAATTTGTTTCAACAATAGCTACAGGTATCTGCTCTAATGCTTCTTTTGCTACACTAGGAGTTTCACTGTTTGTTAATACTTTTACGTCTGTAATTGTATCTCCTTGTTTCGTTACCTCAACAACAATTTCTCCTTTAAAGCCTTCCCCTGATCCAGTTAAAACCTCAGGTTCAACGCTTTCAGCAGGAGAACATGCTGCCAAACTAAGGGTCATGGTTAATGCAATCAAAACTGCTAAAAATCTTTTCATAAACTCTCTCCTTGTTAATTTATTATCATCTTTTCAAATATTAATATACCATTTTTCACAATATAATTCAATAGACTTTATAAAAAAAGATATTTTATAAATTTATACAGTCAAAATATTTATAAACATCCGTTTAAATTATCAAATATCTATATAAACAAGATTTGATAGCAAGTTTTTGATATTTTTACTACCCGTATATGATTTTGACTGTTTATAGAGATATTATTTCAATCAGTTATTCACTAATGAAAATTATATTGAAATGTAACCGATTTAATCATCGAATGAATATTATTTTATTATAATATCTATTTTATGTATAATATTTAACCTCTATTTGCTAATCATTGAGTTATGTGTGAATACAACTCTCCTATGGCTAATTGATGAGATATAATATCATTTTTAAATGGCATATTATTAACAAATTATTAACAAATTTTAACGTATTCCTCTTGATATACAATCTGAAATAATGTATTATTAACTTAATTTTATCAATGGAGACTGATTTATGAAAAAATATGTTTCCTTTGTTTTAATCATGTTACTATCAGTGTTAGGCGAATTGATTTGATATTTGACAAAGCATTTGATTAACAGAAGTTATCAAAAAAGCCGGATTAAACTATCCGGTTTTGATTTTATTTTTCTTGGATTTTTATTATAATAAATCAATGAGTTATGTATTACAAAGAAAGGAACTTAAAAATTGAAAAAAAATATTTTAAAATATGTTATTTTTGTAATAATGCTATCTATAGTCGTATCAGGTTGCTCTGTCAAAGTTAATGAATCAACCGAAAATAAGACAGATCAAGATCTAAAAATCTCAAAAAATTCGTTTTCGTTGAATACTTTCAATACTATAACACTCTATGGTACAGATGATGACTCCTATTTCGAATCGATTTATGGTGAGGTGACAAGATTAGAGAACAAACTCAGCGTTCATATTTCAGGAAGTGAGGTCGCAATGATTTGTGATAACGCAGGGCTTAGACCTGTCAAAGTATCACAAGAAACTTTCGAGGTAATAGAAAAATCAATAGAATACGCAGTTTTATCGGAGGGTTTATTTGATATAACAATAGAGCCTTTGGTCTCATTGTGGAGCATTGGCACAGATAATTTTAGATTGCCGGAACAGTCCGAGATCAATGACGCCATGGAATTAATTGACTTTAAAAAGATTGTTTTGGATGATGAAAATTCAACGGTATATTTAACAGAAAAAAATATGTCTATTGATTTGGGGGCCATCGCTAAGGGATATATTGCAGATAAAGTCGCAAAAAAAATAATTGAATTAGGACTAGACAGTGCTATAATCAATTTTGGAGGCAATGTCGTATTGCTTGGAGAGAAACCTGACGGGTCCGCATTCCAGGTTGGGATACAAGAGCCGGACGAGACAAGAGGTGGTATAGTGGGAACAGTCACAGCGAGAAATATTTCGCTCGTCACATCAGGTGATTATGAGCGATACTCTGTTCAAGATAATACCCGATATCATCATATACTGGATCCTTTTACCGGGTATCCAACAGATAATAATATCAAAGCCGTTTCAATCATAGCCAATCAATCGTTTGATGCTGATGCGTTATCGACAACAGTATTGCTACAAGGGCTAGAGAAAGGTCTCGCAATGATTGAATCCCTAGAGGGTGTAGAAGCTATATTTATTACAAAGGAACATGAAATATATTTGTCCGAAGGGATCAAGGATATTTTTAAATTGACCTCTGGTGAGTATATTATCATGGAGTAAAAAATTCCCTTTTCTGGGAATTTTTTAGTGCTCTACTTTTCTTTTTTTAATGATAGGGATATTCTGCTTCTTTTAGCATCAATATCTATAATCCTCGCATTCACAATATCGCCAACCTGTACCTCTGACATTGCAGACTTAATATACCTATCGCTCAATTGAGAGATATGAATCAATCCATCCTGCTTGACACCTATATCAACAAAAGCACCAAAGTCCACCACATTTCTGACGGTGCCTGTTACCATCATTCCCGGCTTCAAATCTTCTATTTTTAACACATCGCTTCTAAAAATCGGTTTATGCATCTCATCTCTGGGGTCTCTGCCTGGTCTTTTCAGTTCTTCTATTATATCAGTCAATGTTGGAATTCCTACATTCAATTCTGATGCCAACCATTCAATTCTTTCATCATACAATTCCTTTGTTGATTTCTTTTTTGGGTTGATTTGGAACTTTCCTAAATCCTGGAGACTTTTGACAACACGATTTTCTTTGGTTACCAGAGTCTGTTTCTTATCTATTATTTCAATTTTAAGTATTCTTTGATTGATATCATTGAATTTCAGTTCTTTAAGATTCTCAGATTCATAGCCTAATTTCTCAATCAAACGATTGGCTGTTTCATATGATTCCGGGTGAACCGCAGTTTTG
>LGGM01000132.1 GCA_001509345.1 Clostridiales bacterium 38_11 | reverse complement strand
ACAATATCATCCATATATCTATAATAATGCTTGATTCCCTTAACTTCTTTCAACCAATGGTCAAAAGGACTTAAATATAAATTTCCTGACCATTGAGACATATAATTGCCAATCGGTATCCCTTTATTTCCTTCTGTACTATCAATGATTTCATCAATTAACCATAATAGTTTCTCATCTTTAAATATCTTCCGGTAGATAGATTTTAAAATATCATGATTGATGTTTGGGTAATACTTTCTAACATCAAGCTTTAAACAATACTGGGTACCTTCTCTATCATCCTTTATAGCTTTTGTTAATCTGTTCATTGCTAAGTGGATACCTCTACCGGGAATTGCCGAATAAGTATCTCTAACCAATTGTTTCATTAGTATTGGTTCAATTACTTGTAACAAAGCCCATTGGCAAATCCTATCCGGAAAATATGGTAGTTTGTATATTTCTCTTAACTTTGCTCCTTCTTGCCTTTCAAATATAATATAATCTGAGGTATTATAAGATTGATTCTTTAATTGCTCCTGCAGGATACTCAAATACCTATCCGGTTCATCATCAACCATACAGACTTCTCTGTACCAACCCTTACCTCTCCTTGCATTTTTATGGGCAAGCTTTAAATTATCTAGGTCATAAATCTGTTCATATAAGTAGCCAATTCTCTTCAAGTTATCACCTTTTGTTTGTGCGTTAGTTCCGAACGTTCGACATTTAAGCTACCAGCACGGAGTCCGCTTATTTTTATGTTTTGCCAAGAGGCAGGGCAATGAATGTACACGTTATTTTCTTTTCCATTTATTCTTTGCACAAATAGTACGTGCCTGCCGATATTACGATTACGATTAGAGGGTGTATTATTCACATTCCGATTGAAACTGCCTGCATTCAGGCTATTATTCCAATTCCCGCTAACATGCGAAACATCTATTCATTGCCCATATTTAGTTTTTAATTTACTTAGGAAGCAGGTGGCACAAACAGCACGCGCCCGCCGATACTACGACTACGATCAGAGGGCGCAGTACCCACAAGCCAAAAGAAACCGCCCGCACGCAGGTCATAAATCCAAGCCCCGCTAACACGCGAAACCCTATGTCCTACACTTGCCGCATTTTGATAAAAGTAATCTTCAATTGGCTTATTACTCGCCCCTAGTGTTTCAGTAGAGAGGAATGCAAAATCACAAATCTCCGACCAACCAATGGCACTAATGTATCCATTTACATTAGCAAGTTCAAAGCCTACATCGAAGTAAGGGTCTGCTATAACACTATCTGCATATGAGCCATAAGCTATATAAGCTTGGTTGTTAACTCCATCCGCATATACATTTAAGCCGTCTTCCCACTTCCAAATATTACCCCAAAAGTTTTCTTGACCTCTATATATAATAGAAACCAATCCATTTGTTCCTACCGCCATTCCTGAACCATTACCAATTGCATAAGTCGCTCCAGTAGGCTCTGATTCATTTCCAGTTCCGGAAGCTTTATCAACTACTCCCTTACCAATCATTGTTTGGGTATCAAATGAGCCATACTCAATTAAGAACAATAACTGTGTAGCTGAATTGGAGAATAGGTCTTCAAGCTGCCATCCGGTTCCTCTATTCTTAGCTACAATTCTTGCTTTAGCTCTAATAAAGTCTTGGGTTAATCCACTTACTGGTTTTGCATTAGCAATAGAAGAAAGCTTATCCCCAGTTGTAGCTGTAAAATCTCCTATCTGTTCATCATTTAATAGATAAGCTGAAGCTGAAGTATCAAATAAACATCCCTCATAAGCTGAAGCATAAATGAAGTTTACAGGCTTTCTAGCCACTTCTCTTGTATAGAATGCGGGATGTAACTTAAATCCAAATCGAGCTGTTTCTGAAATATAGTATCTTATCTTTTGAACACTAAATCCTTTACGTCCCGGAATCTTTTTAAAGTCAATTGGTACCGCCTTATACCAAAACGCTGGTTGCTCCACCATTACCTGAACTCTTGTTCCTGAAGGATATTCAACTCCCCCAACAGTTAGTGTAGTACTTAATGTTCCGGATTCAGTATAGCCTGTTTCACCAAGATAAGCTAATCTTACTCCATCATCCGCTACAATACATTTCTTTCGATTACCATACATATTGTAGATATCGAAATCTGCTCCGGGGCTTTTACCCATAGCGTCTCCAAGTCTTGTAACAACCTGATTAACCACATCCCACTCAACTCCAAGAATTCCTTTTTCAGAGTATCCAACAAAGCCTTTAACATTGTTAATTTCAGTAGTCAACTCATTGATGTTATTGATGGTAGCTACTGCTCCGGGGTCAATATCAAGAGTTACATTTGAAGCATTTGACGTTACTGTTAATAGATTAATCATCAAACTTGAAGAACTAATTCCATTGTTTGGCGGCATCCAATCTGCCTCAATTGCTTTTGTTACAGAATAAAGAATTTCACCAAGGTCAGGGTCTATTGCATAAAGCCCTATTACTCTTACATAATAACCTGCTCCTAAAGCTGCATTGGAGATTCCCCCACTTACTTTTACTGTTGAATTATTTATAACAGTTACCCCGCTAACATCAACAGTCTGCTTAATAGAACTTAAAGCAGTTAGGGTTGGTAATGATGCATCTGATGGATTTGAATCTGAAGTTCGAATCTTACTAAAATTCATTTTAGTACTTCCCGTAGCTATCTTAGCCATCAACTGATGCCCATGTTCTGTGATTACGGTACTTTGAAAACTTGCCATAATTTTTTCCTCCTTTAACTAATTTCGTATACTGTTCCTGCATCTACCACAGAGCCTGATTTTACATCTCCTTCTAAGGTAGAGGTGGTTACAATATCGCTACTCAATAAATAATCTTTTGCCATATCTACTGCTTGACCAATCTTTACATCTGCTTGTACCTCATAATTACCATTGAAATCCGCACTCAATAAATAATCTTTTGCCATATCTACTGCTTGACCAATCTTTACATCTGCTTGTACCTCATAATTACCATTGAAATCCGCACTAAGTGTATATTCCACTGACATGTCCAAGGCCGAACCTCTATATAACGGTGTTTCTTTATCCTGAATAATCAAATTTAGAATATGCTTTTCTAAATTAACAGGAATCATTACAAATAAGGTTCTAAGCATTTCATCTAACTTCC
>LGGM01000041.1 GCA_001509345.1 Clostridiales bacterium 38_11 | reverse complement strand
CCTCCTCGCCCCGGACGGACGCGAACTCGTAGGTATCGAGTTTCTGGCCCGTCAGTTTCTCGCTGACGTAGCGCAGCGCGGCCTCGCTGACGCCGCCGGAATTGCCGAATATGACGCCGGCGCCGGTCTTGAAGCCAAAGGGCAGGTGGAAGGATTCCGGGCCGAGTTCCCTGAAATGAAGGCCGGTCTCCTCGATCATCCTCCCCAGTTCCTGGGTGGTCAGGACATTGTCCACATCCCTCACGCCGTCACTTTCGAATTCCGGCCTCTTGGCTTCGAACTTCTTGGCTGTGCAGGGCATGATGGAAACGACGACAATATCATGGGGATTCAATCCTTTTTTCTCCGCATAGTACGTTTTTGCTATTGTACCGAACATAATCTGCGGTGATTTGCAGGTTGAAGGTATATCCAACATTCCGGGGAACTGGTGCTCGAAAAATTTGACCCAGGCTGGGCAACAGCTTGTGAGTATTGGAAGGGTTCCACCATGCTGAACTCTGTGGATCAATTCAGATGCTTCCTCCATGATTGTCAGGTCAGCTCCAAAGTCAGTATCAAATATACCATCAAAGCCCATTCTTCTGAGTGCGGTTGCAATCTTGCCTGTCGTTATGGTTCCTGTATCCATACCAAACATTTCACCAATCGCTACCCTTACAGCTGGAGCCAGTTGGACGACCACATGTTTTTTCGGATTGGCAAGGGCTTTCCAAACCTGGCTGGTGTTATCCACTTCTGTTAGGGCAGCAGTAGGACATACCGCTACACATTGCCCACAAAAGGTACAGGCGGAATCTGCCATATCCATATTGAAAGCCGGTCCGACAAAGGATTCAAATCCTCTATTGACAGCAGATAGGACGTTGCATGTCTGAACTGTGTTACACATGGTTTCGCATCTTCTGCACATGACACATTTGTTCGGATCCTTGACGATAGAAAAACTGGATGTATCCTTTTCATAATTAAGTCTTTCACCTTCCCAATGTATTTCCCTGATACCTAGTTCCGAAGCCAGCGCCTGAAGATCACAATCAAGGTTTTTGGGGCAACTGAGACAATCTTTGGGATGATTTGACAGCAATAACTCTACAGCCATCCTTCTACCGGTCATGGATCTAAGGCTATCGGAGTGGATTACCATGCCTTCATAGACGGTTTCTGCACATGAAGGAACCAGTGAAGGCCTTCCTTCCACTTCAACCACACACACCCTACAGGATGATACTTGATTTACAATGCCAAAATTTTCCAGATTAAGATGGCATAGTGTTGGAATATGTACGCCAATTTTCTTTGCTGCTTCCAATATTGTCGTTCCCTTCTCAACAGAGATCTTGTTGTCATTAAAAGTTATATTCACCATTTTCATTCACTACACCTCCTTATGGTTTTAGAACCGCATCGAACTTGCAAGCATCAAAACAAGCGCCGCAAGAGATACATTTGCTCTGGTCAATCACATGGACCTCTTTGGCCTTCCCCTCGATGCATTTGACTGGACAAACCCTCGCACAGGCTGTGCAGCCGATACATTTATCAGCGATGATGCTGTATTTCGATAGAGCCTTGCATGTGCCAGCTCTGCAATATTTGTCATTCACATGTTCAAGATACTCATCATGAAAATAATTCATAGTACTTAATACGGGATTTGGGGCTGTTTGGCCTAGACCGCAAAGGGCAGTATCTTTGATCATCCTAGCCAATGCATCCAGATGCTCCAAATCATCCATAGTACCATCACCATTGGTGATTTTAGTGAGAATCTCAAACATTCTTTTGGTTCCTATTCTGCAAGAGGTGCATTTGCCGCAGGATTCATCCTGAGTGAATTCAAGATAAAATTTAGCGATATTAACCATGCAGGTCGTATCGTTCATGACGATCATACCACCTGATCCCATCATGGAGCCTATATTCTTTAGACTTTCATAATCAATTGGGGTATCCAGGTCCAGTGTCGTTATGACACCACCGGAAGGACCACCCGTTTGAACAGCCTTAAATCCTTTTCCATCCTGAATACCACCACCAATATCAAAGATAATCTCTCTTAATGTAGTTCCCATGGGAACTTCAACTAGACCCACATTATTGACGTTACCAGCTAGAGCGAATACCTTTGTGCCTTTTGATGTCTCTGTCCCAATATTTTTGAACCATGGGCTTCCATTGAGTATGATGGGGCATATGTTGGCAAAAGTTTCCACATTGTTGACTGTGGTAGGCTTGCCTTTATAGCCTGACTCTGAAGGGAAGGGTGGCTTCTTGGTAGGTTCTCCTCTTAAGCCTTCCACCGAGTGAATCAATGCTGTTTCCTCACCACATACAAAGGCACCTGCTCCAAGTCTGATAATTATGTCAAAATCAAATCCGCTACCAAATATATCCTTACCGATCAAACCATAATCCCTTGCTTGGTCCATAGCAATTTTGAGGCGTTTGATAGCGAGTGGATACTCTGCACGGATATAAATGATACCCTGGTGAGCACCAGTTGCATAACCTCCAATTACCATAGCTTCCAGGACTGAATGGGGATCACCTTCAAGAATGGACCTATCCATAAAGGCACCAGGATCGCCCTCGTCAGCATTACAGATGATGTATTTTTCAGTACCTTCTGATTTGGAAGTCAGCTCCCATTTAAGTCCTGTTGGGAAACCACCACCTCCTCTGCCTCTGAGACCGGATTCTTTAATCATATAAAAAACATCTTCCGGCGTCATTTCGGTCAGAACTTTACCTAATGCCTCATATCCTCTAAAAGCTATATATTCATCAATGTTTTCGGGGTTGATCAGACCGCAATTACGCAAAGCAATTCGGTATTGTTTTTTATAGAAAGTCATATCATCGTGGCTCTCTAGCTTGCCTTTCATTTCAGGTTCTTCAAATAGAAGTCTGTGGACGGTACGTCCCTTTACGATATGTTCCTTGACAATTTCCTCTGCATCGTTAGGAGTGACCTGAACATAAAAAACATTATCAGGATGTATCTTGACGATTGGACCTTGTCCGCAAAATCCGAAACAACCTGTTTTTATAACACTTATTTCCTGATCATAGCCTGCGGTGACCAGCGCTGCCTTCAAAGCGGAAATCAGCTCTTCGCTGTGAGAAGAAACACAGCCTGTACCGCCACAAACCATAATGTGACTTCTGATTTTGTCCATTTTACCCTCCTTTTCCTACGCCTTCTGGAATGTATTGATAATGATGGAATCGTCAAGCAACTCATTTTTTAGTATATGTTTATTGATGATATCTCTGGCTTTTTTATCATCAACATTACCATACAGTAACGGTTCCTTACCAGGTTGGTTTATCTGTACAATAGGCTCTGAATGACAATAACCCAAACAACCTACCTGAATTATTCTGATATTTTCAAGATTATTTTTGCTGATCTCATCCAATAGTGCAGCAAGAGTAACCCTGGCACCAGCTGCGATTCCACAAGTTGCCATGCCTACCATGATTTCAGTTATGTTTTCACCGTCTTTTCCGGTTTCTCTAAGATTTACTTTTTTTAAGGAATCTTCTCTGATTTTTTTTAGATCGTCCAATGATTTAATGCCCATATTACACCTCCTCCTTGAATTCTTTCAGTATGGAGTCAATGTTTTCTACTTTAACTCTTCCGAATACTTTGTCATCAATCATGATGATGGGAGCCAGACCGCAAGCACCTATGCATCTGACTTCCTTGAGTGTGAATAGATTGTCTTCCGTAGTACCACCGGATGTTATGTTGAGTTTATCCTTGAGTTCGTGAGCAATCTTTTCAGCCCCCCTTACAAAACAGGCGGTACCCATACAAAGGCTGATGGTATGTTTCCCGACCGGTGTGCTTGTGAAATAGGAATAAAAAGTGGTCACGCCAAACACCTTAGCGGCTGGAATATCCAAATGCCTGGCAATGTGAAGCTGTACTTCCTGAGGTAAAAAGGTAAAGATTTCCTGGGCTTTGTGAAGTATGTGGATTAATGATCCCTCCTTATCTTCCAAAGTGGAGATATACTGATCGAGTTTGTCATATTTATCTTTAGGAAGAACGCCCGCACTGTATGTTTTGCTTTGGGATTCAGGTTTTGTCATAGAAACACCTTCTTTCTTAATAATTAAGAATACTCAATATTATTATAATACAAAATGATATAAATTTCACGGAATAATAAAAAAACAAAGCCTTGAGTTAAAGGCTTTGTTTTATGGTATCAATTGTTATTCTTAGTTATTCAACTTCACTCCATTTTGCATATAGGGTTATATTTTCAGTTATAGAGTATGGGAACTCCACCTCATCAGTCAGCTCGTCATTAGAGTACCAACCTTCCAAAGTGTAACCAGTTTTGGTGCTTGTTGGTGCAGTATCAATTTCTGTCCCATAACCTTCAGTGATATTTGCTACAGTTGAACCACCATTTTCTTCAAAGCTTACAGTGTATTCCTCAATTTCCCACTGAGCAGTAAGTGTCATGTTCATTGCTGGTATTGTCGCTGGTAAAGCCGGACTCCAACCAAGGAATTCCAAATCATCTTTTGTCGGTTCTGCAGGTGCAGTTATAGCAGTACCATAATCTTGAGTTATAGCAGCAATCGTTGTTCCACCAGCAGTGTCAAATGTGATGGTGTATTCGTTGATAGTCCAATTGGCATAGAATATCACATCGACAGCAACTGTGTAAGGGAAAGTGACCTTATCATTAAAATCGGAATCAGTGTACCAACCTTCTAAAGTATAGCCTGTTTTGGTACTTATTGGCTCAGAATAGATTTTTGTGTTCTCATATCTTTCAATATCATCTACATCAGTACCACCGTTTACATGAAATTGCACGGTATACCATTCACGATCATCATCCAAATCATACAGTCTCTCAAACAAGACAGCCATTTCAGCTCTTGAAAGAGGCTTGTTCGGTTGGAAAGTGTTGTTATGCCCAATCATCAGACCCAAATCGGTAATCAGATTGACATAACCGATTCTGTCCTCAGGTACAGCAGCGGCATCGTTATATGGAAGCGGATCATCTTGCATATCTTCAGCTTCATCTACCATATCAAGTGCTCTTATGATATAGACAGCTGTCATAGATCTTGACGCTGGTTTGTTTGGATTGAAATCCTCGGCTTCTTCTTCGGTCAGTATGTCATTTTCAATTGCCAGATTGAGATAAGAAACCATCCAGTCTTGCGCCTTCAATTTTTTAAAGGATGGGAGTAGATTCACATCTAAATCAAGATCATCTTCAAGCCCAAGATATCTCAAGGTCATAATCAAGACCTCTATTTGCTTGGTAGCGCTGGAAGGGGCAAATTTTCCATTACCAATACCTTTAATTTTACCCATGACAGCCATGTGTTGGACAGATTTCATCGCCCAGTCATACCCGGTCATGTCATTAAATTCAAACTTTAATAATTGTTCTTCGGTGTATTGCTTTTTCAGCTGACCTAAGGCCGCATCTCTGCCTGGTACAGCAAAAGCTACAGTCATCATCAGAACAAGCACTAGAACTGACGAGATTAAAATTTTAAAAGATTTTTTCATTTTTTTTAAACACTCCTTTTTTAATGACTTAAATCCTTACGCTATATTATACGAATTAATATGTTGTATTTTTGGGTTTCTTATAAATTTCATTCAACGGTATTTTACACCTGAATATTCCATTTGTACATGGTTTAAGTCAATATTATTACTGTTCTTGTTTGCATTTTTGGGTCATTTGTTATATCATATCTTGAATAAAAAAATAAAGGAGTTTTATGGTGAATAAAAAAATATTAGCAAAAGTAGACGGTAACGAGATTACACAAGAGATGTTTGACAGTATTGTGAGAAATCTTCCTGAGGAACATGCAGCTCATGCCGCCACAGAAGAAGGTCAAAAAAGACTACTGGATGAGATCATATCTGGAGAGTTGCTCTATATAGATGCGATGGCTAAAAAAATGGATGAGGAAGAGAGCTTCAAATCTATACTGGAAGAAGCTAAGAAAAACATGTTACAAAGATACGCCATAGAAGGTCTGATTATGGATGTAGATATTTCTGACGATGATGCACTGGCATATTTCAATGCAAATACCAGTCAATACGCAAAAAATGAAGAAGTGACAGCCAGCCATATTCTTGTTACAACAAAAGAAGAAAGTGAAAGAATCGCTGAAGAAATTAATGAAGGTCTTGAATTTGCTGAAGCTGCAAAAAAATACTCATCCTGTCCATCCAAAGAGGTGGGCGGGAATCTGGGAACATTTGAAAAAGGACGAATGGTACCGGAGTTTGAGAAAGCTGTATTTTCTCTTCCTGTTGGTGTTGTCAGCGAACCAGTGGAAACACAATTTGGTTTCCATCTAATTAAAGTGGAAGGTAAAAACAAACCGGGTGTAGCAGAGTTTGGCGAGGTTAAAGATTCGATAAAGGCGCAAATGCTCAATCAGATGCACTTTGACTTATACACCAATAAAATCAATGACTTGAAAAATCAACACACAGTTGAACTTTTTTAGTAAGACATGTGTTTTGTATATATCCTCAAATGTGCGGATGGTAGCCTGTATACCGGCTGGACCAATGATCTGGAAAAAAGAACAGATATGCATAATACTGGAAATGGAGCGAAATACACAAGAGGCAGGTTACCGGTAGAGCTGGTTTATTTTGAAACTTATGAAACCCGGGAAGAGGCAATGAGTAGGGAGTCCCAAATTAAGCGTTCAAGCAGAAACCGGAAAATTGAACTGATAAAAAAATCATCAGTGAACGTATAGCTGATGATTTTTATTAAGTATGTGTGAAAACATGATATAATGAAGAATCAATGATTTTATCTTTTGATCCTGGGAAGCACAGCTGATAAAATAAAGTAAAGAACGCATAGAGCGATAGATAAATATATCTCAGTGCTGAAAGTTGAGATAGGGCAGGCCTCAGCTGGAAGCCCTCTGCGGGTTAGATATACACGTGCCAGGGTGTAACCAGAAAACCCAACAGCTAATACAAATAGGATATTCAAGTACTTTTGATAGTTTTTCATGTAATCTGTCCTTTCTATATAATCTTGATTGATATAAAATCATATCATTGAATGGATCTGTAGTCCACTAGAATAAAAAAAATAACGATGAGAGGTGACAAATGAGATTTGAGGAATATGAATACACAAGAGTTGAGATGGATGAATTCGGAAAAGAGTTTAAAAATCTGCTGGAGAGTTTTAGAACGGCTGATAGCTTTGAACTGCAAGACAATATCATGACTCAAATAAATAAGATGCGAAACAGCTTTGAGACAATGCATACATTAGTTAGCGTAAGGCATTCAATCGACACCAACAATGCGTTTTACGACAAAGAGAATGAGTATTACGATAATGCATTTCCAATCTATCAGGGGTTGATAGATTCCTATTATAAGGAACTTGTGTCTTCAAAATTCATCAATGAACTAGAGGAAAAGTGGGGCAGCCTGCTTTTTACCATAGCAGAGACAGCTTTGAAGACATTCAATCCTGCAATTATACCGGACCTGCAGGAAGAAAACAAACTGACAAGCCAGTATGGAAAACTGCTTGCCTCGGCTAAAATTGAGTTTGATGGGAAAATCAATAATCTTTCCCAAATGACTCCCTATACACAGTCAATGGACAGAAAAACAAGAAAAAGTGCAAGCGAGGCAGTCACTAGATTCTTTGAGGACAACGAAAAAGAGCTCGATGAGATATACGACAAGCTAGTTAAATTAAGACACCAGATGGCCTTGAAATTGGGTTACGAGAATTATGTCAGATTGGGATATCTAAGACTGGGAAGATCTGAATATGGGCCGGAAGAGGTAGAAGTCTTCAGAAAACAGGTAGAGAAAAACCTGGTACCGATTACCGTTGAATTGAGAGAGAGACAGGCTGATAGACTTGGATTAGATAAATTGATGTATTATGATGAAAATTTGGAGTTTAATTCAGGGAATGCGACGCCTAAAGGAGATAAGGAATGGATGGTCAAACACGCAACTACCATGTATTCTGAACTTTCTCCAGAGACAAAGGAATTTTTTGGTTTCATGGTTGAGAAAAACCTGCTGGATCTTGACAGCAAACCGGGGAAAAGAGCGGGAGGATACTGCACCTATATCGCTGATTACAATTCACCCTTTATATTTGCCAATTTTAATGGCACATCGCATGATGTTGATGTCCTGACACATGAAGCGGGGCACGCTTTTCAGGTTTATTCCAGTAGACAATATCAAGCTCCTGAATATATGTGGCCTACACTGGAGGCTTGTGAAATCCATTCAATGTCTATGGAGTTTCTTACATGGCCATGGATGAAGCTGTTCTTTGAGAATGATGAGATGAAATATAAATTCAGTCATCTTGCTTCTGGGGTACTTTTTATACCTTATGGCGTTACGGTAGATGAATTTCAACATTTTGTTTATGAAAACCCGAATGCATCACCTGAAGAAAGAAAAACAAAATGGCGTGAAATCGAGAAAAAATATCTGCCGACCAAAGACTATGAAGAAAATGCATTTTTGGAAAAAGGTGGTTTTTGGTTCAGGCAAGGCCATATATTTGGAAATCCTTTCTACTACATCGACTATACCCTTGCACAGATATGCGCCTATCAGTTTTGGATTAAATACAATGAGGATCCAAAAGAAGCCTGGCAAGATTACCTCGATTTATGCAAAGCTGGAGGTAGCCAGCCATTCCTGAAGCTGGTCAAATACGCAAAACTGAAGAGCCCTTTTGAGGAAAACACCATCAATTTTGTATCAGAGCCTATAAAAATCTGGTTGGATAAGATTGATGATAAAAAGATGTGAATATCGGGGACTGTATGATTTATGACGTGATTATAATAGGAGCAGGAGCGGCAGGTATTTTTGCAGCGGCCAACTTGTTATCTGATAGGAAGGTTCTAATTCTGGAGAAAAATGATAGGCCCGGAATCAAACTGCTGATGACAGGATCCGGCCAATGCAACATCACAAATATTGAGAGTATTAAAACCTTCACTAAGAGATATAACAATCCAGGAGTTGCCAGAAAAGTGCTATTTAGTTTCAACAATAGGATGCTGATGGATTATTTTGAAGGACTGGGACTCAAGCTCATTGTGAGAGAAGACGGAAAGGTATTTCCCCAGAGTCTTAAATCTAAAGACATACTGGATGTGCTGATGAGAGAAATCTGCTCAAGCAAGCATCAACTCAATTGTAATGAGTCCGTTACAGATATCAAATGGCAGGAATCCATTGGACTGTTTTCAGTTGTCACTGGTCAACGTAAATACACATCCAAAAAAGTAATGGTTGCAACAGGGGGTCAATCATACCCTAAAAGCGGTTCTGATGGAAGCTTCTTAGACATCTTAGCAAAGATTGGTGTTAAAATGAACAGCTTCAAACCTGCTTTGACATCAGTAAAAGTGGTGCAGTATCGATTCAAGAATTTGTCAGGAGTTGCCATACCAAGTGTTAGACTGTCCATCGAAAGAGACAGTAAGGCAGTCGTCAAAACAAAAGGAGACTTGCTGTTTACCCATGATTCACTTTCAGGACCTGTTATTCTAAATTCATCAAGACATATCAGAGTTGATGACAAAATGATTTTCGACTTTATACCGCAATTTGACGAAAATAGATTGTTGGAAGAAATGATGCATCAAATCAGCTCCAATCCAAGGAAAGAAATTAAAACAATTTTTGAGGACAGCATAATACTTCCTAAACGGTTGGTTGAATCGTTGTTGGATATAACAGCTATCGACAGAAGAAAAAAAGCTTCAGAAGTATCAAAAAAAAATATTCAAAGGTTCATAGGAAATTGCAAACATTACGAGGTTACTGTGATGTATAAGCAAGGATTTGAAAATGCGATGGTTTCCGCAGGTGGTGTTTCCAGTGAAGAAATCGATTTTGACAATATGACCTGGTTAAGGAATAGGAACATGATATTCATAGGAGAAGTAATTGACATTGATGGGGAAACTGGTGGGTACAACCTCCAATTTGCCTTTTCATCCGCTAAAAAAGCGGTGTTGGGTTTATTATTTGACTAATTTAAAAAAAAGTGTTACAATAAAATCAAAAAAAGAATGGTGGTTCAAATGCCTCAAGTATTAAAGAAAGAAGTTAGAAACAGTATTTTAAATGCGGCCGTAAAGGTTTTCAGGGAAAACGACTATAGCAAAGCCTCTATGAATAACATAGCTGAGGAAGCTAATATATCTGTTGGAAACATATATAGATACTTCCAAAATAAAGAGGATTTGTTTGATGTTATTGTCAAAGATTTGGCTGAAAAGATTATGACCATTATGGACAAATGTAGAAGCGGTGAAACAATCGACGAGATTTTTGAAGGACTAAAGTGTTGTATAGATGAGTTTGTTGATTTATATACAAAGCAGCAGGAAGTATTTATCATTTTGATTAAAACAACAGGCAACGTCAAATCAAGATACAACATAGAAAAATCAATGGTTGCATATATGGCTAGCAATTTAAATGCCATAGCGACCAGGGTGTGCAGTAAAAACGATATACCAAAAGAGGATCTTGAAAATCTATGTATGGCTTTGTCAGTATCACTGACGAAAGGAGTCAACTATATTATTCTTTCTGAAGGCCCTGTAGATAGGATGAGAGAAAGACTCAACAACTACTTGGACTTTATGAGGATTGGGTTTGTAGAAAACATCAAGCTACATTAAGAAAGTGCTTCGGCACTTTTTTTAATGTTGACATTTATTTTTAAAACTATACAATATTTAGGAGAGACAGAAGGTAGGTAAGAATGAGATCATTAACATCAAAGCAAGCAGATTTGGTTATGCTGGTTGTGGCATTTATCTGGGGGAGTGGTTTTGTCGTCACAAAAAACGCCCTTGATTCTTTGTCACCCATGCAGATTATGGCCTATAGATTCGTCGCTGCATCTATCATATCAGCGTTTTTTTTCAGAAAAAAAATAAAGACAATAAATTTGGACTATATCAGAAGTGGCAGTGTGATGGGTCTTTGTTTGTCGTTGGGTTTCGTTTTTCAGACCATAGGACTCCAATACACAACAGCAGGTAACAATGCTTTTCTGACCAGCACATCAGTTGTTATGGTACCATTTGTTTATTGGTTGACCATCAAGAAAAGACCTAAATTGAACAATATTATAGCTGCTTTTATGATGATGATTGGAATATTTTTTCTGACGGTGGATTTTGAAAACTTCGGTGATTTGAACTCAGGTGATATGTTGACATTGATTGGGGCGGTTTTTTTTGCACTACACATCGTTTCAACAGGATATTTTGTGGAAAAAAGAGATCCGATCACTTTAAGTACAGTGATGATATTTTTTTCAGCTATTTTTTTTGCAGTGACACTTGCATTTGACAGAAACATGAAAATTGTAACCCTTACAAGCTTATGGGGTGCATTGTATCTTGGACTATTCAGCACATTCATCTGTTTTGCATTGCAGACGACAGCCCAGAAATTCACATCCGCCTCACATGCAGCGATTATATTGAGCCTTGAATCGGTATTTGGAAGTATTTTGGCGGTCTTTTTGTTGAAAGAAGGTTATAATCCAATTATGGTAATTGGATTCATAATAATATTCTTTTCAGTCCTTATGGCTGAAATAGGAGAAAAATATTTTGAAAGGTGGGAGGCCAATGTTTAGACGCAGCAATTGCCCCTGCTGAACTATTATAATTATAGCGCCCGAACTTGAATGGGGTCGTGTCATACATTTAAGTTGACGAGGATGGGGAGTATCGAAAATTCGGCGGATGCCCCACGGTAAAGAGATATCGAAAGATGCCTATAAAATCGGGAAGTGATTCCCGACACAGAGAGAGCATCCTTCTCATTGAAATAGCAAAAGAGGTTGAATTAAAACAACTATTTGGTTGCTTAAAAACAGGAGGGCACGAAAATGTGCGGAATAGTAGGATATATAGGTCATGAGGATGTCAAGGAAACAATCCTTTCAGGCCTTGAAAAATTAGAATACAGAGGATACGACTCAGCTGGAATAGCCATTCTCAATGGAAATGGCCTGCATGTTTACAAAGATAAAGGTAGAATCTCCCATCTTAGAGATATTGTTGATTTTAGCATAAACGGCACCTTGGGAATCGGACACACCAGATGGGCTACCCATGGCAAGCCAAATCAAATCAACTCACACCCGCATCAAAGCTCAACAAAACGATTTACACTTGTACACAATGGAATCATTGAGAATGAAGTAGCATTAATCAACGAACATCTTAGCGATGCCACATTTGAAAGTGACACTGATACAGAAGCAATTGCTCAGTTGATCCAGAAGTTCTCAGATGAGGGAAACAGCACAGATAGAGCCATCAGATACACATTAGGTTTGCTGGAAGGATCTTATGCATTAGCCATAATAGATAAAGAAAATCCCGAAGTCATTTACGCTGCAAAGAATAAATCACCGCTGTTGCTTGGCAAAGGCAACGGATTCAACATGATCGGCAGCGATGCGATGGCAATGATTCACCATACCAATGAGTTCTTTGAATTGCAGGATAAGGAATATGCCATCATTACACGAAATGACATAGATATTTATAACCTTTACGGGATGAAGATGGAGAGGGAAGCCTATTTTGGCGAACTAGATGCTATAGACATTGAAAAAGGCACCTACCCCCACTATATGATCAAAGAAATCGATGAGCAGCCATTCGTTATCAGAAGATTGATTGCCGCGTACCAGGACGAGCTAGGCAATTTGAAGGTCGACGAAGAAATTTTAAAACAGATTAGAGATTGTGATAGGATATTCATCATAGCATGTGGTACTAGCTATCATGCCGGCATGGTAGGAAAATTTCTGTTCGAGAAAATAGCCCAAAAACCCACAGAGGTTCATATATCCAGTGAGTTTGTCTACAATACGCCAATCATCAGTCCAAAACCCCTATTCCTGTTTATTTCTCAAAGCGGTGAGACTGCTGACAGTAGGGCGGTTCTAGTGAAGGTCGCTAAAATGGGTTATCCGACTATCGCCATGACCAATGTCAAAGGATCGACCCTTTATAGAGAAACAGATTACCAGTTGTTGTTGCATGCAGGGCCGGAAATAGCCGTTGCGTCGACCAAAGCATATACGGCTCAGATCGCAGTTCTTGCCATAGTAGCCTGTGCAGCATCAGACAGCTGTGACTTCAATATGCTCAATGAATTGTCAATTGTTGCGAATGTTATGGAGACCCTGTGTGACAACAGGGAGCTTTATAACGAGTTGGCTCGGGAATTCCTCAGGGATAAGAATAGCTGTTTCTATATTGGCAGGCATGTGGATTATTATACCTGCCTTGAAGCAGCCCTCAAGCTTAAGGAAATCTCTTATATACAAACAGAGGGATTCGCTGCTGGCGAGCTGAAACATGGAACCATAGCGTTGATAGAGGAAGGCACACCTGTCATTGCTATCATCACACAGGAACAGATCAATCTGAATACCAGAAGCAACATCAGAGAAGTCAGAGCCAGAGGAGCAGCAGTCATAACCATGTCGCTCAAACGCATCAGCAGTGAAAAAGACCAGATTGTCATCGATAATGTGCATGAGTATCTCACACCTTTGGTGACCGCCATTCCGGCACAGTACCTGTCTTATTACGCTGCTTTGCAGAGAGGATGCGACATCGATAAGCCGAGGAATCTGGCAAAATCCGTCACGGTTGAGTAGGTAACACTTCATAATTTCAATTTACATCTCAGTTAAACCATGATAAAATAAATACAGATTTAATAGATCTCCGAGCATTTTAACCTCTGTGGTATCAACGTGGTTTCTGTGCCGATAGGGTTTGATTGGAAATGATCAGGCCTCCCGATGGAAAGGAGAATATTGCAATTAACAGCATTCCATTGGATATGTTGTTAATTTTTTTGCAACTTCTCTTGTGCTTGTAGATTTATCCGATGACTAACAGTGCTAAGATTCCCACTTCTATAAGTGGGAGATAAGCACTGTAGAGTCCCTGGATAACGGTTTCTAAGGTTCAGATGGCGTTTGAAACACCACCTGAACCCAAGAACCCTGTTAATAATACAACTTTAAAAAGGAGAATGAAATTATGATTGCAAAAAGAACAAAAGGATTTGCTTTATTATTGGTATTGGTATTGGTTTTATCTCAATTTTCAGCATTTGCTACTGTGGAGGAAGCTTATGCGGTTAAGATAACTGGAGAGGGAGTCACAACAGAGCTAAATCTTACCATCGCAGACATGAAAGCTATGCCCGCTGAGGCTCAGATTGACGAAACCTATATCTACAACAGCAAAGCAGGTGAAAAGTCAGTTCTTGTAAAAGGTGTAAGTCTGGCCTATGTATTGGCTGAAAAAGCGGGTTTGACTGCAGAAAATGCTGTGGTTTCGTTTACCGCATCTGATGCATATCCTATTGACCCTCAGATGCTTGAAGACGTTTTGAATCCAGAGCTTAAGTATGTATTGGCTTATGAAATTGATGGGGAAGCTATAGACAACGATGACATCGTTGGGAATGAAGAAATTGTTGTTTATAGAAAAATCAAAGAGGCTGGAGAGTTTGGAACAGTCTTCAAAATGGTTGTGACCATATCAGTTGGAGCTACGACTGAGACACCGGATGAGCCTGAACCTGAGGGAGAAGGAGAAGCCATCGAATTCACAGACATTACAGAAGAATTCACATATGCTGAAATGGCTATTCAGGAATTGGCCAAAAAAGGCATCATCAATGGTATGGGCAATGGACGATATGCACCACAGGGAAGCCTAACTAGAGCCCAGATCTCCAAAATCATGGTTGAGTCATTAGATTGTGAAGAAGTTGAATATAAAGGCGGTTTCAGCGATGTGGACGCATCAGATTGGTTTGCAGGGTATGTGCAAGCGGCTGTGGACGCAGGCATATTTGTCGGATATCCGGATGGCACTTTCCAACCAGATCAGGTCATCAGCAGACAGGAAATGGCAGTGGTAGCTGCCAGAGGCGCAATTGGCATGGAACTGGT
>LGGM01000040.1 GCA_001509345.1 Clostridiales bacterium 38_11 | reverse complement strand
TATCTTTTCTCGGTGATCTTTTGATTCATTCCAAACATTCAAGAATTCAACGCTTTGATCCTCGGTAATTGAATTCAGGAAATCAGAAACCTTAGTATCAAGGAACAAACCCAAGTCTTTTTCACTGAAATAGCTCCCAAGAATCTCTGTTAGTCCATAGTCCTTTATGATCTTCTTGATAACGATATATGTTCCAATCCGAAGGCAACTACTCCGGTAAGTTCTCTCTTTTTCTTCAGGCAGATCTGCCTTTGGAAAAAATCAGGAAGTTCAGATACCAGTTTTTTTCTAAAAATGGGGGTGTCTACTTTATTCAATGCAGATCATCCGTAACATAATTTAATATAGCATCAGTTCCGGCTTTATAGCCTCCAGTCTCTCGAAAATCCTCACCTATTTTCCCTGCGCTTTCATAAAATGATCTGCTCTCCATAATGTAAACAGACTTTTCAAGAAGATATTCCGAATCAATATCCTTTTTTGTAATACATATCCCCGCACCCAATTCCTCAACTCTTTTGGCAACCATGACCTGCTCGGATTGCTGTGGCAAAATCAATAGAGGCACCCCGAAATAAAGGGCTTCGTTCACACTATTCATCCCGCCGTGAGATATAAACAGATTGGCTCTTTTTAAAACTTCTATCTGGGGAACATAGGTCTCAATATGAATATTGGACGGTACAACTCCAAGTTGTTTTTTATTTACTTTGCTGCCTATAGAAATCAATACATTGAATTCAGACTTAGAAAATGCTTTTATACATTCCCTGTAAAAATCCAGTCTTTCATTTGCAATAGTCCCTAAAGAGATATAGACAAGTTTCCTGTCTTCAATATTGCCAAATGAAAAATCCGAGGCATCCTTCCTGTCGTAAATTGACGGGCCTACAAATAAGAACTTATCACCAAGCTTAGCTCCATCCGGCTGAAATTGCAAAGACGAGAATACAATATTTAAATCTTCTTGGTTGCGGAAAAGATCCATTATTTTGCTATTCACCCCATATTCTACCTTTAATCTTCTTTTTATCGTGACAATATCAAAAATTTGGTCTATACCTGCTTCAAGCGCCATTTTTAAAATTTTATTTCTGAATTTATCGACTTTATCGGTTGTCTCCCCGGAAAACACAAAAGTAGATGTCGTATTCACAGCCTTTATTCCAAGATACTTTGCCATATGCTTGCCCCAGGGGGTCATGGAATCATGAATGATGTAATCAGGCTTCAATTTTTTGATATACCCCATTTCTTTGGACATTACTTCTTCGGTGGCTTTTAGAAGCATTCCTGCCAGCTTTACAAAATTACCGCTTGGTGTTGGACCTTGAGAAAGAGAGAAACTGTAGGGCTTATATTTTGCACCTGTTTTTTCAATTTTTTCTCTGAATTCTTCAGTACTATAATATATGATTGTTTCCCCCCTTTTCACCAGCTCATTTACTATTGGCAGTGTTGGGTTGATATGTCCATGGGCAGGTACATTAAAGAAAATACCGATTCCCATTAGTGTTCACCTTCCTCTCAAAAATCTCTCCTTTTTCCATACCCTTGCGCTATGTTGTACCGACTGCACAGCCGAATATAGTTGTACTTAACATCAATATTGTCAAAAGCAAACTGCTTTTTTTTAATAGCATTGCCCTCATTTAAAATCAGATTGTCAAACACCCTTTTGAGCTTATCTTTGTCAACTATCATGATCACGCCATTTGGCACATGATTTTCGAGTGCAAATTCACCATGACGTTTTGTGTAAGGAAGATTGATGCTTAAATCATTATTTCCCCAAAAATATGATCTATATCATCTATTATATTCGAATTCAATTTATTATTTCGAGCCATAGTTTTTAATATTTTCGTAATTTTCGTGATGATATAAAATTATATTTTCATATTTTTTGCTGAAAGGAAATTCTCTGATTATCTCTTCTCCTATTGTGCAGTGTTCCAGTGCTTTCTCAAGGCCCTCTTTAGTTAGGTTTTTTAAATTTTCAACAGCACCTATATCATGTAGTAATGAAAATACAAGAAGATCCGATTTTTCTTCTTCAGTAAGATTATATTTCCCACCTAATTTAAATGACACATAAGCTACTCTTTTACCGTGGTTAGTCGTATTTTTTAATATGTCCATCTCTATAAAGTCTAAAATAAAAGATGCTGATATTAGTAATCGATTTAAGTTAATTTTCACCCTCGTCCTCCTACTAATTCTTCAATACTTTAAATTTAAATAATCTTTGCATTTGATTATATAATAGAATTATGCAATTTTAAAGATATTCCCATCCAATTATCAATGATTATCTCAACTGGCATCTCCTTGTAAGAAAATTTGTTAATTTAATCTTACAGGAATATATTTCAAGGTGGTAAACTTTTATTATGTCATTTACACATATACTCATCAAAATCTCTAATCTATAAATGATCTAACAAAAGAACAACTTGAGAAAGAATTATGACGGTCACCCTTCATTCAAAATTAATTAACCTTTTCCCAAAACGAAAAACCTGCCAATATTTACAACTGTGAAGAGCTGTAATTTTAGCAGGTTTCATTTTTTTAATACTTGGAAGCTAAATTTCCTTGTTTTCCGACAGCCCCTTCTTACAAGGGGACTGTCCTTATGTTCTCAGTTTTAATCTGCTGTCTTTTAAATTTTAAAATAATCTATACTTACTTATTTAACCTATTGGAGGAACTGGATGAGGTGTCTGCTCATTGTTTCTTAGATATGGATATGAAGTTCCTGTATCTATATTCCATATCGTATCAAAATCCCAACCTTCATAAATAGGAACGCTATTTGTTGATTTAATCATAGCTGAAGTAACATAACCCGTACCGCCAGCTGAGGTATCAAGTCCTGAGGTTGTTTTATCCCAGTATGAATTTTGGACTTCAATAATTGATGCAACATTTCCTAATAATCCACCAATTTCAGCTTTGTTATCTGTCCCAACAACCTTTCCTGCAGAATAACAATTAGTTACATAAGAAGCAGTTCTACCAATAAGACCCCCAACTTGTTTTGGTCCTGTGACATCAGCTAAACTATAACAATTTTCTACTTTAAAGTAATTCATACTATATCCGATTAAACCTCCAGTCATCCCGTTATAAATATCTGTTCCCGTAACTTTTCCTAAACTATAAGATTGGTATACATCACTGCTATTCATTCCTATCAAACCACCGACTCTATGGGTTCCTTCAACAGTTGCATTTGCCCAGCAGTGTTCAATTTTTTCACTAGTATTGCCTCCAATTAAACCAGCAGAGTATCCTTTACCGTATATATACACATTATCGGCAAAAGAATTATTTATGATAGGTTGTTGAGTAATATCATATGTATCATAATCATAGAGCGGATAACTTCTTCCAACTAACCCTCCAGTATAACTTTCATTACTTGAAATACTACTAATATCCTTTGTTGAAGAATACGTTATAGTTCCTTGATTAACACCACATAAGCCACCAGCATAATAGTAATATGCTTTAATAGAACTTGTTGTATATAAACCATCAATATGAACATTAGATATCTCTCCTGTATTACATCCTACTAATGTTCCGACTTCACTATATCCTTCGATTAAAAATCCTTTAATAACCACATTATTTATAACTGAAGTTACGTATGTTTTACCAAATAGTCCAATAGAAGTTTGATTTTCTCTAATAATTTTCAAATTACTAATTGAATATTCTTGACCATCATAAATGCCTGTAAATGGATTCTCACTTGTTCCTATAGGCTCCCAACCTTCTCCATCGTTATAATAAATACCTCCTTCAGTAACATAATTAGTTAAATCTATATCCGCTACTTGAATAAAATGAGCATCTAAATAATCTCTCACATTATTAAGATGTACGGCATTAGCTATTTGATATGGATCTAATTCAGTTCCCGATCCACCAGCAAAATCACTTTCGTTTTCATAACCTTGCCATGCTAATGCTGGATACCCTCCATTATCATTTGAATTAATTGTCCATATGTTTGTGAAATCCCAATCAGTATAGGTGTCTTTGTCCTGCATTTCAGCTGTCGTTTTAACAGTACCTACACCATTATCTGGTTGTAGTGAGTTAAAATAAGAATTAGCTAAAGAATGTCCTGAACTTGCATATCCGATAAGTCCACCAATATTATCGTAAGTACCAGATATATCTCCTAGAGCATAACAATTAATGACCTCTGCTCCATTTTCTCCTATAAGACCACCTATTCGTTCGTATCCTGTTACATCCCCTTTAGCATATGAATTTTCTATTGTGCCGCTACTGTTATAACCTACTAAGCCTCCAAGATTATAAGGATAACCATCGGAATCTATTTGGGTTGCATAAGTTACGTCAGCTTCACTATAACAGTTAATAACTTGTGCTGTTACATTTTGGGGAGTATTACTTCTATTATAACCAACTAATCCTCCAGCATTAAAGTCATCTGTTTTTACTATACCTGTAGTAAACGAATTTGATATAATACCTGAGTTTTGCCCAACTAATCCTCCTGCATATTCCCACGTATTGATAACTTCTACATTTGTAGAAGAACAATCTGATATTTCACCAAAATTGCTTCCTGCTAGAGTACCGGTATAGTGATAACCGTAAACATGAGAATCAATCAAGCTTATATCTACAAGATTTCCTTCTAAATCAACATATCCGAATAAACCTTGATTATCTCCCGATGAGGTTTCTGGTCTATTAATAAAAAGATTGCTTATCGTATATCCATTTCCATCAAACGAACCTTGAAATTTACTGCTGCTGTTACCTATAGGCTCCCAACCTTGTCCATCATTATAATAAATACCTCCTTCAGTAACATAATCAGTTAAATCTATATCTGCTGTTTGGATAAACTGAGCATCTGAATAATCTCTAACTTTATCAAGCTGTTCTGCATTAGCTACCTGGTAAGGATCTGATTCTGTACCATTTCCACCGGCGAATTCACTTGTCGATTCAAAATATGCCGTGAAAGTTTTATTTTCAGATGTAGTTGTATATCCAAAAGAAGCAGCAGTCGTAATCTGATCTTCACCGTCTTTCCATTCAATAAATTCATAACCTTCATAAGCAATCGCAGATATGGTTATATTCTTACCTGCTTCATAACTTCCACTTCCACTTACTGTACCAGAACCATCTGGTGTAACAGCTAAAGATAAAGTGTATTTTGGTGCTGCAGGCGTAGGTGTACTTGAACTTGTTTTAGAACTTGTTTTAGGTTGAAGATTTACCGGAAGTCTATTTTCGTAGTTTGAGGTTTTCGCAAACTCACCCAATGCTTCAGTAATAACACCTCTATTATCAACATCGATTTTTGTATAAGCGTAAATTTTATCAATAATAGAATATGGAGATACAAAAATATTAACATTTTTAGTATCCTCATGAACATTTATTTCTTCTACCTTGCTTTTGTCGCTTACTTCTATATCAGCAGCTGCTTTAACATCAACTTTTGTAAAACTACCTTCAAGCTCTATCTTTTCTCCTGGTGTTACTCTTATTATTTCTACTTCGCCAAAGCTGTTTTTGTTTAATTTTTCTCCTTGAAGTTTTGCAGAAGAGTGTAAGTATGTTTTATCAATAACAGTACTTCCCTGAGCTACTATTCTTATCTTTCCATTTTTTTTAATAATTAATAGATTTGTAAGGGAAGAGTTCTTTATTATGATAGAGTTTTCTCCTCCACCTTTTGCAATGGTGTCTCCTTTTACCGTAACGTTATCTAAAGTAACATCCCCTTCTCCTATTCCTTCTGCCAAATATAAATCTCCTTCTATTATCATATTTTGAAGGGTTACATCTTCTGCGGATACAGTTACATTTCCTTCTACTTCCAATTCATCTTCTTCAGATCCGTATACTCCTGCCTCATTGTATATAGTGCCAAACATATTGCTTAATACCTTTACGGATTCAGCCCTTGTAATGTAATTTGATGCTTTAAGAGTATTGTCTTCATATCCTGTTAAATATCCTTTCTGTACTGCTAGTTGCAGTGCATTTCTACTCCATTCCGGTATGTCTGAAGTATCACTGAAACTTTCTAAAGCATTCTCCTCTGATGGGTTTAGCTGTATTATTTTTTGTAAAATTACAGCTACTTCTTGCCTTGTAATATTTTGATCTGCTCTAAAGGTATTATCTTCATAACCCTTTATATATTCTAAAAATATAGCTTTTTTTAATTCCTTGTAGTACCACTCTTCTTCTGTAACATCATCAAAATTAATCTCAATTTCTTCCTCGGATTTAATAACATTATTTGCAAGGGTAATAAACTCACCTCTTGTAATATATCCATTTGGCTTAAATGTTCCATCATCGTATCCTTTTATAAGTCCCTTTTCAATCCATTGATCAATGCTATCCTTTGCCCAGTGGTTTTCAACATCATTAAATTCCAAGCCAGATGCAGAAATACTTACTCCTCCAAACATTGTGAAAATCATAGCTAGTGTTAATAACCAACTTAAAATTTTTTTATACATTCTTAATCCTCCCCATAGATTAAATTCTTATCAATGTTTTTTCCTTAAAAGCATTGACGCTATTTCCCCTTCTTCAATAGAGATTTTATCTTCTTCCTCTTCAGGTATCAACTCTATCAAACTCTTTCTCACAATAAATCTATATGTAGTTGTTTTGAAAAAACCAGTTTTTATTTTTATATGATAATCCACCTCCACGTACATCACCTCTACGTTATATTATACTCTTGAAAATTGATATTATGCTGGCATTTGATGATTTGTCATTGACAAATTTAGTCACGTTCCGTGACAAAAATATTGTTATAATGAATTCGCTTTGATATAATTTAAAATCATCCTCTTTCCTTAAATCAAGTTTAATTTTGTGAAATTCACAGATCTTACTCGAAATAATTTATTTATCTACAGCATAAGGGTGTTTTATCCCGTCTTTCGGGTTCCAGTTATCTACGATAATTTCAACTAGCATGCTATTTGTACTAAGTTGTACTAGGATGTCTGAAGTTTTTTTTGCATGAACATGAGATATTTACATTTTTTGTAGATATATGTTGGAAATATCCAAAATATTTATGATCAAGTCAGCTATTCATAAATATTAAATACTATGAATTTTTATTTTATGTGTATCATTTTTCGGAGGTTTCCCTGGCACCTTTGCTTCAAAAATTATGTTTACATAAAAAACAATAAAATTCTTACAGCTTGTGTTGGTTTTTATAAAATTACTCTCGTATAATATGTATTTTATTGATCCACTTGTTTGTTTAATATCCCATCACTTCCATATACTCAAAAATAAACCGACATAAATAACCACTATCATAGTTTTGTTGCCGGTAGTTATCGCTTTTGCTAAAAATCATTTAGCTACTTTTTGTTAGTATTCAGATTCATTGGTTACGAGATTTAACCATACTATTTTATCCAGAGACCAATCTCTGATCTCTCTGACACCTTGGCTAAATAAAACCCAAAACCAGACTTCTACTTTCAAAACGCAGGACACTAAATAATCAGGCAAGTAGTATCTCAGTGCTCTAAATCATCCTTTGGGAGGATACGGATCATTACCATGTGAGTCTTTGCTTTGTATCTTCCCATCTTGACCATGAATAACTAACTCAGTTCCTTGGTTTTTACTAATTTCTCGTGCAATTCTTTCTGCTTCAGCTTTGGTGCCTGTATGGTAACTAGCTTTCTGGCCACCACCCCTTTTTACATCCCAACCACCATCTGGATTAGGTACTACGTGATGCGTGTCTTGTTTTGCCATATATAACCTCCTGAAATTGCTATATGTGTTTGCCTGATTATTATCGTCTCATAAAATTGACTACTCATCTTCTCCTCGATGCTCCGTATTCATAGCATCAATCCAATCCTCTTCTACAAACACCATCCCGTTCCGGCCTTCTACCTTCCGATTAGGACCAGCCTTATACAACTCGCAACTTAATGGACCATAACAGAATGTCTCAAACCTATACTTCTTCCTACTTGGATTCCAGTTATCTACGATGATCTCAACTGGCATCTTAGCACCCCACATGCAGCTACTACACTTCGTATCATACGTCCTGGCTGCCAGTCTGCAGTGTCCTCTTTCCCTATAAACTTCCAGCTCCGGCGGCACGAAGTGCTAGTGATGGTGGTGCTTCGGGTGATAATCTTGAGTTTTGATACTTGGTAATATTCAGAAGGTGGCACTTTGTTCATTTATCTCTCCGTCTAAGGCGATTGCATAACCAAGATATGTATGGGAGGCTTCATCGAAGGATCTAGTGAGACAAAAGGGACCATCCCCCGTTTGTTTTTTGAATCAGTAACGATTAAACAATCTCTCAACAGCCTTCTTCACATAGACCGGATCATACTTCCGATATCCTTGTTCTTCAGCCCATAGCCTGAAGTTTTCATGCTCCTCATCTTCGGGATCAGACATGATGTCCAGAAAATTCTCATATCCGGACTCTCCTCCTACATCTTCCGGTGGGGTGTCCCCAGATCCATCTACAAATACAGGATGGTTGCAGTCAAAATCCTCCATCATTCCTTCCACCTCTATGTAATGCTGCCAATTGTCTCCGAAATCATATGTGTACTTGGCATGCTGAAAGGGTATCTCGGATACTTTCAGGCCATTCTCCCATACCATCTCCAACTCATCAGGATCCTCAAAAGCATATTCATCACTGACGATATTAAGCGTTGGTATGTATCCTTCCCTGTGGAAACTGGGATGATTGATCATCGACATATTGACTGGTTTCTGGTCTCCATAGATAAAAAATTGATGCAAATGGCAATCCTGCCATCCAAAGGCCTTCTGCAAAACCTCATGCAATACAGTATAAGTCGTATTCACAGGAACAATCAATCGCCTCCAGACATCAAAATTATCCAGATCCAGATTGACTTTAATGACAACAGCTTTACATTTTATGACCGGTTTGCCATATGATTCCTCCAGATTCTTGTGAAACTGCCGAATAGGCACCACATATTCTTGTCTTCCTTTCCCTGTACTGACCAACATCCTACTGATTCGCATACTTAAAGGAGCCTGGATAATTCTATCGTCAATCAACAGATCATAGAATTGGTTAACCCAATCCGCTACACGATTAAGCCTGCTAGTAGATGACCTGTCATCGGTAGTGGTAAAAGAGATCCCACCAGCTTGCTGAAAATACGCATTAATAATGTCTTCGTTAATACATTCATCTTTAAAAACCTCAACCATAGCCCTTAATATCATTTTGTCCAGATTTGAAAAATCCTTTTTCTTCAATCCATACAACACTATCACATATCTATTGAGGTCATTTAACAATATGACAGTCTTCCTTCGATTGACTGTCACCACATTGGCATGCCAAGAAAACGACAATGATTCTTGATGATCTTCGGCAACCTTCACATCCAAAGTATCCAATAATTTTTTTGTGCACTTAATCAACATATTTTTTCTCCTTTGTTTTCATTTGAAACTTGTAAATTCATGATATAATCTTGCTAGATTTGAGAAAGGGGGTTCATGAAAATATGACCCATAATATTGCTCCCAATACACTTGAGGGGTTTTTGGCTTACATAAAAGCGCATCCTCTTTATGTCAGCAAAAGAGTGCGCTTCAGCATTGTCCAAAGATTTCACAAAGAACTTTCAATCGTTAAGTTATGCAGAATTCTTGATGTTTCAAGAAGTGGATTCTACAAATGGTCTAAGCGCATTAAAAAAGAAAGTCAAGATGAAACAATCCTTCGCGCCATCATTAAAATTCAAAACGACCACAGAGACTCATTGGGTTATCGGCTGATGAAAAAAGCATTGGAAATGAAGGGCATCGTCATCGGTTATTCCAAAACATATCGAATCATGCACCGATATGGCAGGCTGTCCAAAGCTTTGTACACCAAAAAGAATGTGATCATCAATAAAGCGATTCACATTTACAGAAATCAATTAAAGGGGGATTTCAGCGCTTTTTACAAAAATCTAAAATGGTCTATAGACATCACCAAGATTGACACAGATGAAGGAAGGTATTATCTATACGTTATCATCGACCTACACGACAGATATATCGTACATTTCAAATTCCACAAATCTCAGAAAACCTATCTAGTAAAAAGAATGATTCAGGAAGCACTCGACTTAGAAAGTATCGATGGCAGCATTCCTATTCTGATACATTCAGATCAAGGTGTACAATTTTCAAGTCAACAGTATCATCAGTTTGCCAAAAGAAATAACATCAACGCCTCCATGTCTAATAAAGGCACTCCCACGGACAATGCGGTTATTGAGAGTTTCTTCGCTACACTGAAACTGGAATGCATCTATCGAACCATCATTGAATCGAAGGAATCCGCCATTGAGATAATCAATGAGTTCATTAGTTATTATAATGATGTCAGATTGCAGATGAAAACCGGCAGAACGCCTTCAGAGATTAGATTTTCAATTTAGTATTATGGGAATGCTTATTGAGGTGTTTTTTTGTTTTATATTGAACTAATGTTCATTATTAAATATTCCTTAATGTTAAATATCTGAAAACAGACATTGGTATGCTTTAAAAAAGTAGACAGTTTTCACACTTTTACAATTCCGTATTATTTTAAACCCAACAAAAAAAGGCACATCAACCCAATGAGTGTACCAGTTTTCTTCTAAAAATGGGGGTGTCTACTTTATTCAACGCAGATCAGATCCAAGCGGAAAAATATGAAAGAACATCCGAGCGTAAAGCCTATCGTAACGGGCATAGAGAGCGTCAACTGACGACTCGCGTGGGTACGCTCACGCTTACCGTTCCCAGGCTACGAAATGGCGACTTTAGCACAGAACTGCGTACACCGGTAGTTGAGTGCATACTGATCGGTGAAATAGAGCACCTTAACCGGTGAAATAGAGCATGGTTTCCGGGGACAGTGCAGTTTGAAAAATATTGGCCTATAATGATGATAGCACATGCAAATGTGACTATTATCAAGGAGGTCGATAATTATGATTGATTATCGAGAAATTATTAGGCTTAAGTCCCTAAACCACAGTAACTCCCATGTTGCTGTGAGTGTTGGAAGCTCTCGAAATACAGTTGCTGAAGTATGGCGACGAGCAGATGTATTTGTCAGCAATGTCGTTGCAACAGCCATAGTTGATCCCTTTCTACAACATTCAACAACAGTAAATATCAAAAGTGACAGTTACAGAATCAAGGAAAAGAAAAAGGCTGATTTCTATGATGTCAGCTGTTATGATTCGAAAGGAAACGATTTAAATGGTAATCTCAGACTGATTATTAAGGGTAATCTTGAACCGTGCTTTACACATAAATCTCAGGTTGATGAATAGATAATCAAGATCAGATTGCACTCTGTCCGGTTATAGTGCACTCATTTTCCGGATAGGATGCTCTGATACGCCGGTCAACATGCACTCAGTTGTCGGCGTATGCAATTGTCGTCGCAAAGCCATATATGCAGAGGAAATCGATGCTTGGAAGAGAGCTATGATTAGTGGCGAAACCGATGAGCAGTCCAAGATGAAACAGGAACTTAAGGACAGCCAGGCAGAGCTCAAACGAACTAAAAAGGAACTCGACCGTAAGGAGAAAGCTCTCGCTGAAGCAGCGGCATTACTGGTGCTGCAAAAAAAGATGCGAGCGATTTGGAATTCGGACGAGGAAAATTAACTACACATTCAGATCGCATCAAAGTAGTAGTTGCCATTGATGAAGCTGTATCATCAGGTGCTAGGCAATTCAAGGCCTGTGAAGTCGTTGGCATCAGTGAACGAACTTATCAGCGTTGGAGCAATCAAGGGACTGAGACGCGAGATGGTCGTCCTGATGCTACAAGACCTGTACCTGCAAATAAACTGACACACGAGGAAGAAAAAGCCATTCTGGAAGTGATGAACCAGAAAGAACATCGGAGCCTTCCGCCAAATCAAGTCTTTCACAAGTTGATTGATGAGCAAGGTAAATACATCGCTTCAGTATCGAGTTTCTATCGAGTCTTGAGACATTATGGACAGATGAACCATCGAGGCTATGCAAACGCTCCTACAAATAAGAATATCACGACACACTCAGCAACTGGACCTAATCAAGTTTGGATGTGGGATATTACTTGGCTGCCAGGTCCTGCAAAAGGGATATTCTATTACTTGTACATGATCATTGATTTATTTAGCCGCAAAGTTGTCGGTTGGGAAATTTGGGATCATGAGAGTTCTGAAAATGCCAGCATCCTAGTAAAAAAAGCGGTGTACTCAGAAAACGTATTGTTGTTGGACGAACCATTGATCTTGCATTCCGACAACGGAAGTCCGATGAAAGGCGCATCGCTGTTGACAACACTGTACAACTTGGGGATCGTAAGATCCAATAGTCGCCCGCGAGTGAGTAATGACAACGCTTATATTGAATCAATGTTTAGAACGGTGAAATACATGCCATCTTTTCCTCATGATGGATTTTCAGAAATCGAGAATGCCAGAGCATGGGTTGATACCTTCGTTGATTACTACAACAATGAGCATCATCACAGCAGCTTGAAATTTCTGACGCCTAACCAAAGACATGATGGTTCATCAGAAGATATCCTTAGACGAAGAAACGAAGTATTGGAAGCTGCCAAAGCAAAACATCCCGAAAGATGGACCGGATCCGTACAGAACTGTACACTGGATGATATCGTCTGGCTAAATCCATCAAAGGAAAAAAGCGAACTAAAAATCAGCTAGTATATTTTAGGAAAAGCGACAACTATGTTGACAATCACCGTTAAGCGAGGTTTTCGCTGTTCTGCCATTTCGGTATGTGGTACCCTTGTCGATCAGCAATTTGCTTATTTGTTAATCCTTTGCTTTTTAAATCCCTAATCATAAAATACTCCTCACAACTAATCACTTGTATATTCCCCCTTTCTAAGAGGAATATACGTCGTTTGTGGGGAAAATTCAACCGTTTATTATGGGTATTTTACCACCGATTCTGACAATTTTTATCGAAGTAGTCCTCGATTGCTCTTTTGCTTTTTCCTGTTATTATAAGAATCTCTTCAATCCCACTATCAATCGCTTCCTGAATAATATATTGAATTGTAGGTGTATCTACGATTGGTAACATTTCCTTTGGCATAGCCTTTGTAGCTGGTAAGAATCTCGTTCCAAGCCCAGCTGCTGGTATGACTGCTTTGCGTACTTTCATATTTGGTTTAGACCTCCTTCGAGTTAAATTTTGGGCTGTGTTAAAATGATTAGCCTTCTATGTTGAAATAGCCCTAAACGGTGTTAGGGCTTAGAATATCTACTTTTCATATCCATTAGGATTACTCTTATGCCATCTCCAAGCATCTTCAATAATCTTCTCAAGTGAATCAAACTCTGGTTTCCAGCCTAATACACTCTTAGCTTTTTTAGATGAAGCAATTAATGTTGCTGGATCCCCCGCACGTCTTTCTTTCACTTCAGCAGGTATTGGATGGCCAGTTACTTTTCTTGTTGACTCTATTACTTCTTTAACTGAGTAACCACTACCATTTCCAAGGTTAAAGATGTCACTATCATTTTCTTTTCTCAAATATTCAAGTGCTTTATAATGAGCTGAAGCAAGATCCATGACATGAATATAATCTCTTACGCATGTACCATCTTCAGTCGGATAGTCATCTCCAAACATATAGATCTTATCGCGTTTTCCAAGTGGTACCTGAAGAATAAGTGGAATGAGATGTGTCTCTGGATGATGATCTTCACCTATTTCACCTGTCTCATATGCTCCTGCAGCATTAAAATACCTAAGAGATACATACTTTGTACCATAAGCCTGGTCAAACCACTTCATCATCTTTTCCATGGCAAGTTTTGTCTCGCCATAGGTATTAGTAGGGCTTGTCTCATCAGACTCCATGATTGGAATACTCTTTGGCTCACCATATGTCGCTGCAGTTGAAGAGAATACAATCTTATTTACATTATTCTCTTTCATCACATCAAGAAGACAAAGCATCCCATAAACATTGTTATTATAATATTCGTATGGCTTTTCCATGCTCTCTCCAACTAAGGAGTTCGCGGCAAAGTGAATCACCGCTTCGATATTGTGGTTCTTGAAAACTTTGTCTAATTCTTCTTTATTTCTGATGTCAATCTTGTACAGATGTTCCACATCAACAGCAACTTCATGGCCACTTTGCATATTATCTACAACGATGATTTCTTCATTTTTCTTTTGAAAATTTTTCACCGTATGGCTCCCTATGTAGCCAGCTCCTCCGGTTATTAGTATTGGCATATCGGTTGGTCACCTCACTTTAAAGAATTATGAAATATGATATGACGAAATATTATTTTTAAAAAATTATTAATCTATTTACATGAAACTGTTATTAAATATTTAACTTGATAGCTTTTATCCATTCGACAGCGCCAACTTTGATTATTTTAAAATATGTTGAGTTAAGTTCATTAAATACTACTTTGGGCCATTTCCAATTATTGTACATCAATTGAACAAAACCTTGCGCCAATATCAAACCTAATACACCCGCTTCTAAATATTTAACAGCAATTAACCCTGTTAATAATACACCAACTCCAGAGAGTAATGATGACATTACAAATGGGACTTCATTTTTCGTTGTAATTAGCGTAGCACAATTACTATGGTTAGTTTCGAGGAATATGATAAGTAGCAAAATAAATAAATAACTATTTGATAACAACAAAGTATTACTACCAATATAATATAAAATAATATTACCAAATAACAACAATATTGATACTCCTATTATAAATACGCTATTAAAAATGATCAAACTCATACCATAATCTCTTTTCAGTCCTTCAATATCATTCGTCATTCTATGACTATTGAACTTAGGTAGATATGCGCGAAAAAAAATGCTAGAAACGGTTGATACCATAGTGACAATTTGTAAAGTCAATCCATATTGCGCTACTATCTCAAGGTTTAAGTACTTCGATGCTATCAATGTATTTCCTTTTGTTATTAAAAAAGCGCCGATTGATACGAGTCCCAATTTATATGCATTGTTCCATA
>LGGM01000002.1 GCA_001509345.1 Clostridiales bacterium 38_11 | reverse complement strand
TCTCATATTTCAATCACTAAATCACTTACATAATTCTCCGACTTTTTTGCCCAGATCCATACAAGCTTCGATGACTTCCTCGTTGGGATTCCAGAGAGATTTGACCGTCTCGTCCAAGACTTCAAAACCACATTTCTTTAGTTCTTCTTTGATCAAGCCGGGGGATTCTCCGCTCCAGCCATATGTTCCAAATGCAGCCGCTTTCTTGTTTTTGAATTGAAGACCTTTGATAACCTCCAGGATACCTGCAATCCCGGAAAGGATGCCCTTATTGATGGTTGGGGAGCCGGCTAAAATAAATTTTGATTTGAAGACTTCTGATATGACATCATTCATATCAGATCGGCCGACATTGTATTGCTTTGTCACGACATCATCATTTACTGACTTAATACCTTTTGCAATAGCCTGAGCCATCTTGCCGGTGCCATCCCACATGGTGTCATAGAGGATGGTTACCTGATTTTCCTGATAACTATCTGCCCATTTTAGATACTGATCAACAATCTGGATAGGATTATCTCTCCAAATGACACCATGGGATGGACATATCATTTTAAGTGGGAGATTGAAACTTAGAATCTCTTTGATTTTCCTGGTTACTTGAGAACTGAAGGGTGTCAATATATTGGCATAGTACTTAAGAGCTTCTTGATAGAGTTCAGACTGGTCTACCTTATCGTTGTACATGGCTTCACTGGCATAATGTTGACCAAAACCATCATTACTGAAAAGAATAGCATCCTTTGAATAATAGGTAAACATGGTATCAGGCCAATGGAGCATAGTCGCTTCTATGAAGGTCAATGTTCCCTCACCTAAATCCAACGTATCTCCTGTTTTGACGATGTTCAGGTTCCAGTCAGTGTGATATTGACCTTTTAATGATTCAACACCCTTTTTTGTGCAGTATATCGGTGTTTCCGGGATTTCCTTCATCAGATCAATCAGAGCACCGCTATGATCCACTTCTCCATGGTTGACAATTATATAATCAATGGCTTTCAGATCTATCTCTTTTTTCAGATCAGCAACAAATTCCCTGGAAAATGGTAGCCATACAGTGTCAATTAGGACTGTTTTCTTATCCCTAATCAGATAAGAATTATATGATGAGCCCCTATTTGTTGTATATTCTTCACCGTGAAACTTTCTTAATTCCCAATCTATTTTTCCAACCCATGATACATTTTCAGTTATCTTAAACATATGAATAATCTCCTTTATCTATATTTTGCAACTTGACTACAATTATTATACATTATAATTCTTGGATTTTCAAACAAAATAGATACTCACTACTCAGTTAAGATAAAGGGGTTTTGTAAATCAAAAAAAATATGATATACTCAAAACACCCACTGTATATTTGAAAATAGAAAATGCTGAAAGAACGGAGGACATATGGATCGAATAATGCCAGATCATATAAACAAATGGGTTAGTGAAGAAGAAATAGTTGCATTGATGAGAGAACTCATCAGACGACCAAGCCATCCTGGTGTAGAAAATCAGGAGACAGCTGTTGCAGAATACATACACGAGTTTTTCTCCAAGGAGGGAATCAAATCTGAACTGTTGCCTGTTCAAGAAGGCAGAAAAAACGTGACCGCTGTCATTAAGGGAAAAGGTATTGGGAAAAATCTGTTACTGACAGGGCACACTGATACGGTTCCGCCTTATGATATGCCAGATGCGTTTGAATTAAGACCAGATGGAAACCATCTAATAGGAAGAGGATCCAATGATATGAAGGGACCGTTGGCATGTATGATAATGGCGATGATTGCTATAAAAAGAGCTGGGATTCAACTAGATGGTGACCTCATGTTTGCAGGTGTCATTGATGAAGAAGAAAAAAGTTTGGGAACCATTGATTTGATTGAGAGAGGCATTAAAGCGGATGGGGCGATAGTTGGTGAACCTACAGATCTTGACATCTGTATAGCACATAGAGGCTTGGAATGGTTTGAGTTTGATTTCGAGGGAAAAGCTGTACATGGTGGCAAACAAAAGGAAGGAATCAATGCCATTTTAAAAGCATCTAACTTTATTCAGTTGATGGAGAACAAGATTGTACCTTTACTGGATAATCGAAAGCATCCATTAACAGGTACGTCTACTATGAATTACGGAACAATAAAAGGTGGAACACAACCCAGTACGGTAGCCGGAAATTGCAAAATACAAATTGACAGAAGATGGATACCCGGTGAAAAGTACGAGGACATACTCCAAGAATATGAAGATGCTCTTGTGGAGCTTAGAGAGAAAGATCCGGAATTCAAGTGCAACATGACCGTAATGGATGTCAGCGTGATGAAGGAAGGCTATGTACATGAGGCAATGGAAATCGACAGGGATCACAAACTGGTTGAGGCGCTGCTAAACGCATCGGAAGAAATCAGCGAACATAGACCGGCAATCACCTATTTTACCGCTTGGTCGGATGGTGGACTTTTAAATCATTACGCTAAAATATCAACACTAGTCTGTGGGCCAGGGGATTTGGAAACCGCACATTCGAAGGATGAATTTATCAATATAAAGCAACTGATACCAGCGGTAAAAATCTATGTTTTAACTGCATTGAAATTTTGCGGTAATAGTTAGTTATCGAAAGATTGATGTAGAATAACAACCAACAATAGAAAAGCAATGGAGACAAAATCGTGCAAAGTTGGTATAATATATTGAAATATTGAAAACAATATTTACAATCAGGAGGAGATTAGTATGGCACTAATGAACAGACAAGATTATATCGAGAGCTTGCGAAAACTCGACATTAAAGTATATATGTTTGGAGAACTGGTGGAGAATCCAGTGGATCACCCAATCATCCGACCATCTATCAATTCTGTAGCCATGACTTATGAACTGGCGTCAAGGCAATCTGGAGCACAAAAAAGAGATGGCCAAAAATATCGCAAAGATTCAGAAAGAAAGGGATAAATAAATGAAAATGGACATATTAAAGAATATTATAGACCAAAAAATAAGACCCAGACTTCAATCGCATGATGGAGATGTACAAGTTGTAGATGTCGTTGATGGAATTGTAAGCGTTAAACTTATCGGCGCTTGCAGTGGATGTCCCAGCGCAGATTTGACCACAAAAGTTTTGATTGAAGATGAATTAAAGAAAAACTTTCCTTGGGTCCAAGAGGTGCGCATCATCAATGAAGTCAGTGAGGATTTGCTTGAAATGGCGCGAAAAATACTCAAGAAATAAAGGCGTTTATTTTGAAAGTATGCAATTATTAGAGATATGTCATAAAATATAATGGTTTTTATTGAAAGAGTAGGGGTGAAAATACCCCTACTCTATTTGTTATTCAATCAGATTATTTAAAGACGATTTAGTATCTGAAGAGTGCAAATTGGGAATGAGAATCAGGCAGATCTTCTTTTGGAAGTACATAAACGTTACCACTGCTTTTTAATGTATTGATAGCAGCGATGTTTAACATATCTTGGCTTTCCGGTAGATGCTTTTCCATAAAGTTTGTTATTTGCGTATTGTTGTCAAACAAGCCCCAGGACTCCGCATCCGATGAAAGAACCAGATCGCTGATTTGACCGTTATATGAAGCAGCTATGATATCGGAAACAATCTCTGAGCCATTACCTTTATCTTTGATATCATTGAATTTGTCAGTTATGTTTTGAATCGTTTTTTTATAGTAAGCGTCAACAATTTGCTGAGCCTTATCTCTAAGATCTTTCGGTTTCACATTGTCAGGGCTTCCTTCTATTGTATCTTTTAACAAATAAGGATATTTATTGGTTTCTCTGTAAATGGAATTGATATATTCCACTCCAGCTGTTATTAGTGGTATATCTTTGTAGGGCATGTAATTTGATATATCGTCACCGATTTTTTGCATGAATCGAATAATATTATTCTTATTATCCTCAGAGCCACCTCCATGTCCATGAAAAACTGGTTGAGAGGAATTTGAACTTCCTGCATGAGATTGAAGCTGTCTTTCCGAATCATCAATCATAAGTGAGTCCTCAAGATTAGTGGGTAAATCTTTCAGATCGATCTCCTCAATGTCAAAGCTATTGGCCTGGAATAGGCGAATTTTTTTTTGGCTTAGAGAAAGGATATAGAAATCTTTATTGTTGGTAAGTACAGATAATAACGGAATTATTTGAAAATTATCTGCAACTGTCACCTTTTCTTGGAATTTTATCGGCATCTTATAGTATTCAAATGTATCCTCAGAGATAAATAATGCTAGACCCTCATCACAACTTTGCCAGAAAAGAGTGTCCTCTACCAACTCGTAAGCGGGCTTCAGGATGCTTTTAATTTCTGTTTCCTGTTTTCCTTGTTCTTTATGAAAGTTTTCAGCATCCCTCAACAGGTTCTTTAAGAGGATTTTACCTTTCATGACATCCTTTCCTGCCTTTTCTGTAGGCAGATAAATTGAGATGCAAGGTGTGAGAGTTTTGTCTATTAGTTTATGAACGTTTTCTTTAGTTAAATGGTTCATCAATTAAACCTCCTCTCGATTCTATTTAATTAATTATACCATATCAGTCGAACATTGATAACTGGTAATTCTTATGATCAACAATATTTGACAATGATATGCCAACCAGTCTTATTTTTTTGTTAATGGTCAGGTTGTCCACCAAGTGAATCATCGCTTCTTCCAAAATTTGTAAATTGTTGGTATAGGACAGTAGACTGTGACTTCTAGTGATTTGGCTGAAGTCTTCAAATTTTATTTTTATAGTTACTGTTTTTGCGGATTTGTTGGTTTTTACAAGTTTGAAGGCAAGTTCAAAGAGGTATTGCAATAAAACTTCTTTGATGATGGGCTTGCTTCGGATGTCTTCTTCAAAAGTAGTTTCTCTTCCATAGGATTTTCTGGAAGTTTTTAAGTTCAAAGGTCTATTATCTATTCCTCTTATTCTGTTGTAGATTTCATCGGAACGCAGCTTACCTAAAAAGTATGAGAGGGTTTGACGGTCGCATTGCAGTAAATCACTGATAGTGAATATACCGATACTATTGAGCCTCACTGCAGTTTTTTTCCCAAGTCCATGGACTTTAGTAATGTTGAGAGGTTTTAAAATGTTAGGGACATCATTTGGTAGGATTTCAAAGATTCCATCTGGTTTGTTCCAATCGGAAGCAAGCTTAGCCAAAAACTTGTTATAGGATATACCTACTGAAATGGTGATGCCAATCCTTTTCTTGACAGATGCGTTTATCCAGGAGGCTATTATACAAGGCGAACGATCTGAATAAGTTACATCCAGATAGGCTTCATCAATAGAAACTCTCTCTATATGTTCGGTCACCTCATGTAAAATTCTGAAAACTTCCTTAGATATCTCGACATATCGGTCCATTCTAGGCTTTACGAATATACCATTTGGACACAGTTTTTTTGCTATCAAACCGCTCATGGCACTATGAACACCATATTTTCTGGCTTCGTAGCTGCAAGTTGCCACCACGCCTCTTTTAGATGAGCTTCCGACAATGATAGGTTTGCCTTTAAAAGATGGATCGTCCAACTGCTCGACCGAAGCAAAAAAAGCATCCAAGTCAACATGTAGAATTTTTCTTTCAGCCATTTCGCGCTCCACCAATCCGTTTTTTATATATGACATATTGTAACACAAAAATCTAAAAAATATAGCTAAAGAATCCAGATTTTTTGCTAAAAAGTATTGACAAAAAAAACAAAAAGTGATATATAAAAATTAGCACTCGAAGTAAGAGAGTGCTAATAAATTCAGAAAGGAGTTGTTGAACATGGCTGGGTTAGTACCTTTCAACAAGAGAAACAATTTAAGATCAAGAGGTTTTGAAAACTTCTATGATGTGCTTGATGACTTTTTTAATGACTCCTGGCTTACCGGAAAGAATGCCTCTTATGGCACTTTCAAGGTAGATGTGCAGGAAAGCGAAAATGAGTATTCTGTCGATGCTGAATTGCCTGGAGTTGTAAAAGAGGAAATCGATGTCAGACTTGATGACAGTAGGCTCTGTATAACAGTACAAAGAAGTGAGAAGAACGAGGAGGAGCAAAAGAATTATATACATAAGGAAATAAGGTCCTCAGCAATGGAAAGGGTTTTGTACCTACAGGATGCCAAATCAGATGGCATTAAGGCCAAGCTGGAAAAGGGCATTTTAAACATCAAGGTTCCAAAGAAAGACAAAGATGATAGAACAATCAAGATTGACATTGAGTAAGCAATATGGTATAAAATTATTAGCACTCTAAAGTTTAGAGTGCTAATAATTTTATACCATTAAAGAAGGGAGACATTAAAATGGCAAAAAAACAATTTAAAGCAGAATCAAAAAGAATGCTGGACCTCATGATTAATTCAATATATACGCATAGAGAAATTTTCCTGAGAGAATTAATCTCAAACTCCAGCGATGCGATTGACAAGATTTATTACAAGGCGTTAACAGATGAGTCGATGGTTTTTGATAAGAACAATTATTACATAAAAATAGAGGTGGATAAAGAGAGCAGGATTCTAAAAATATTTGATACTGGCATAGGAATGACGAGAGAAGAGCTCGAGAGCAATTTAGGCGTTATAGCAAATAGTGGATCACTAAATTTCAAGAAAGACAATAATATAACAGATGGTTATGAAATAATCGGACAGTTTGGTGTTGGATTCTATTCCGCATTTATGGTAGCTGACAAGGTTACTGTCATATCCAAGGCTTTGGGTAGTGACTCGGCTCATAAATGGGAGTCTTCAGGAACTACAGGCTATACAGTAGAAGAATGCGAGAAAGATGGAGTTGGGACAGAAATCATTCTTAAGATAAAAGAAAACACGGAAGATGACCAATTCGATGATTATCTTGAGGAATATAGACTCAGAGGTATCATTAAGAAGTATTCTGATTTCATTAGATATCCAATCAAGATGGATGTCAAGGAAACAAAATTGAAGGATGGAACAGAAGACGAGTATGAAGATGTTGTTATTGAAAGAACCATCAACAGCATGGTGCCAATCTGGAGAAAAAACAAAAGCGAACTGACAGATGAGGATTACGAAAATTTTTATTCAGAAAAACATTATGGATTTGACAAGCCTTTAAAACATCTTCATGTTAGTGTAGATGGTGTTATCAGATATAATGCAATCCTTTACATACCAGAAAATATTCCATTTGACTACTACACAAAAGAGTATGAAAAAGGCCTGGAATTGTACTCGAACGGTATACTGATTATGAATAAGTGCAAAGATCTTCTACCCGATTATTTTAGCTTTGTCAAGGGTATGGTCGACTCAGAGGATCTGTCATTGAATATTTCTCGGGAAATACTTCAACAAGACAGGCAACTTAAATTTATAGCAAAGAATTTAAAAGTCAAGATTAAAAGCGAATTGCAAAATATGCTGAAGCATGAGAGAGAGAATTATGAAAAATTCTATAAATCTTTTGGCAGGCAACTGAAATTCGGGATATATGACAATTACGGAATGGAAAAAGAATTATTGCAGGATTTACTGATGTTTCACTCTTCAACCTTGAAAACGATGGTAACGCTTGATGAATATGTGGACAGGATGCCTGAGGATCAGAAGTACATTTATTACGGTGCAGGAGAATCATATCAGAGAATCGATAAGCTGCCACAGTCAGAAATGGTCAGTGAAAAGGGCTATGAGATTCTTTATTTTACAGATGATATAGATGAATTCGCCATTAAACTACTCTCCAATTACCGTGATAAACCATTTAAATCCATTTCAGATAAAGATCTTGGAATTGAAAGCGACGCTGAAAAAGAAGAACAAGAAGATGAGAATGTAGAGCATAAGGAAATATTCAGTTTCATGAAGGATGTATTGGGAGACAAGATAAAAGAAGTGAAGGTTTCCAAAAGACTGAAGAATCATCCAGTATGCCTAAGCAATGAAGGGGAGGTTTCTATAGAGATGGAAAAAATCCTTAAGTCTATGCCTAATGGACAGGATATCAAAGCTGATAAGGTTTTGGAGATAAATATCAATCATGTATTATTTGAGTCTCTCAAGGATGCATTTGAAAATGATAAGGACAGATTGAAATTGCTGACAAATATTTTGTATAATCAAGCACTTTTGATAGAAGGCTTATCTATAGGAGATCCTGTTGAATATGCCAATGATATTTGGAAACTCATTCAATAAACAAAGTATTATAATCAGAAAACCGCTACCTCAGCGGTTTTCTGATTTCCATTTGAAATATTTTCCGTGTTAAAAAACAAAAAATAGGATATAATTAAGATGGTACAAATAATAATCAGTATGGGTATAGAACGTTTTTTTAGTTTAAACATCGACTTTCTCCCTTTAAAATTTCACTCTATTCAATATTAAATTGTAATGATTATAAAATCAACGATAAGGAAAAAATTGATCAAGTTGACCCAAACGACTTTTGACAAACAATTCATCAATGATCCCAATCTCGTAAATGATCTGGATGATAGAAGAAAATGGCTGATGTTGCAGGATATTTATTACAACATAGATAATCTGAAGGCTGCAATCACGCATGATTCAGAGCAGTTAATAGTCGAATATATCAACTAGTTGGTGGGATTACTGGCTTACAGACTGACGCACCTAGGTCTGAAGAGAGTAAGAACGGTTATGATTGATCATTATTTGCTACTCAAAGAACCACTGGTAGCAGTAGACACCGAGAAAGTATTAAAAAATATTATTACCTATTATAAAATCCAAGGAACAAAAACCCTGGGTGACTTTATCGAAAACGAAAAAGATTTAACTTTTTTAGAGAATCTGGGGGTTGACTATCTTCAGGGATTTTACATCGGTTATCCGAAAGATAATAGCGATCATTAGAAGCATGGGAGGTGTTAAAAATGGATAAAGCATTAAAGAAAACATTAGCCTGGACTGGAATAGGGCTGTTGCTACTGTTGATTTTGATCGTAGTAAACCAGATCAATCAGATATTTATAGCTGCATCAACAATACATCCTGCATTTGGGAGACTGGTGACCATATTGTTATCTATGTTTTTTGCGGTTATATTTCTGGTCCCATTATTTGGCTTCTTAAAGCTTAGAAAGCCTTTGGAATTGCCGGATGAAACCAATTCAGAAACATATGTTAAATACCTGAATGCATTGAAGAAAAGGCTAATGAGAAACAGCTACATAAGAGAAGCAAATTTTACTTTTGATGAAAACTTAGCATTACTTCCTCAGATAGAGGCCGCACACGAAGTTTTGAATCAGAAGACTTTTAAAATTATTAAAGAATCTTCATCCACAGTGTTCTTGACTACGGCAGTATCGCAAAATGGCATATTGGATTCTTTTTTTGTACTGACTAATCTATCAAGAATGGTTTGGCAAATAAGCCATATCTACAATCAAAGGCCTAATGTAAAAGAAATTTTATACCTATATGCTAATGTGGCGGCAACAGTACTGATGGCTAGAGAGATTGAAGATTTAGCACTCATGGATGAACAGTTGCAACCGGTTATCAATTCATTGATCGGCGGAACGCTTGGAACGCTGGTTCCAGGTGCGACAGCAGTGACAAATCTCATTATCAACTCCATCATACAGGGATCCGCCAATGCTTTTCTGACTTTAAGAGTGGGTATAATAGCTAGAAAATATTCATCAAGCTTGACACAGATAGACAAAGGATTGATCAAAAGATCTGCGACACTAGAGTCGTGTGGTATGCTTGGTATCATTGTCCAGCAAAATTCTGTGTCAATTATAAAGGCTTTTGTCACCGCTTCAAAAAAAGCCACAATAGATAGAACTGTGGATAAAATCAAAGATAGTGCGAACAAAACAGGAAATTTTGTGAAGGATATTTTTAATAAACAGTAAATACACCATCAATGAGGTTGCTCTTTGAGGGATCGGTATCCAATCATACCGAGCTCTCCATATTTTTTTGCGAAATCTTTTTTAGTGATTTGGAATCAGATTAATTAACCTAGACACATGATATAAGGAGATGAATTTATGAATATACTTGTAACAGGTGGGACCGGGTATATAGGGAGCCATACTGCTGTTGAACTCTTGAATGAGGGTTATGGCGTTATTTTGCTGGATAATTTCAGCAACAGTAAACCTGAAGTTATTAACAGAATCAAGAGGATTACCGGGAAGGATTTCAGATCATATAACATTGATCTTTTAGACAAAAAACGGCTTGGCAAGGTATTCGAAGAAAATCAGCTAGACGCTGTCATTCATTTTGCGGGGTTTAAGGCTGTTGGCGAGTCGGTGGCCAACCCAATTAAGTACTATCAAAATAACGTGGTTGGGACTCTGGTTTTATGTGAAACAATGAGCAGATACAGTGTAAAAAAACTTGTATTCAGTTCATCTGCGACTGTTTACGGGACGGATAATAACTCACCGTTGACAGAAGATATGACGCTAAGCACTAACAATCCCTACGGTAGCAGCAAAATGATAATAGAAATGATATTAAGGGATCTGTATTATTCTGATCGGGAATGGCGCGTGTCTATATTGAGATATTTCAATCCGATAGGGGCGCATGAAAGTGGTTTGATTGGAGAGGATCCAAATGGAGAACCCAATAATCTGATGCCCTATATCACTCAGGTAGCTGTGGGAACCAGAAACAAGCTCACTATATTTGGCAATGATTATCCGACCCATGATGGGACAGGTATCAGGGATTATATCCATGTTGTTGATTTGGCAAAAGGGCATATTAAAGCGTTGGAAAGGGTTCTTGTAGAACCGTGTATTGATGTATTCAATCTCGGTACGGGGATTGGCTATAGCGTATTGGATCTGATCAGACACTTTGAAGAATCTACTGGAATAAAAATCCCCTTTGTTTTAAGCGGAAGAAGACCTGGAGATGTAGCAGTTTGTTACGCAAATCCTGAAAAAGCAGCAAAAACACTAAATTGGAAGGCGGAAAAAGATATACATGATATGTGTAGAGATTCATGGAGATGGCAGTCAAAAAATCCCGATGGGTATAAATTGGTATAGAAATTCAAATCATAGTACAAAAATCTACACATTTGATATATAATAGGTAATCATGCTTAAAGGAGTGTATAAAAATGGAAATAACAAGAGAAAAAGCTTTGACTCTATTTAAAAATTACGTTGATTCCGAGAGTCTTATCAAACACTGTCTAGCCGTTGAGGGAGCAATGAGAGGATGTGCTCAACATTACAATGAAGATGTGGAAATATGGGGTGTCTGTGGTCTTTTGCATGACATAGATTTTCAAAAATGGCCACACAATCATCTCGAGATGGCACCTAAAATTCTTAAAGAAGCAGGGTATCCGCAAGACTTTATTCAAGCGATACTTGGACATGGTGATTTCACCTTAGTTGCTAGAGATACACAGATGGCAAAATGTCTCTATGCAGTCGATCAGATGGCATCATTTACTATTGCTGTAGCGCTTATGAGACCGACCGGATTGGAAGGAATGACAGCCAAATCAGTCAAGAAAAAAATGAAGGACAAGGCATTTGCTAGAGCGGTTGACCGTAATGAAATGCAAAAAGGTGCTGATGAATTGGGTATGGATATTGGGGATCTTATTTCACTCGTTATTGAGGCGCTGCAAAAGAGAGAGTTGGAACTAAATGCCATGGAAATCTCAATGATGTAGTCGTGAAAGGAGCTTTAAATGGAGTATCTGATTATTAGTTTTCAAGCATTGGTGCCATTGATTATTATGATTGTGATAGGCTACACTTTGAGAAAAACGAATGTTGTAGACGAGTCATTTAATCAAAAGAGTTCCACCATCCTTTTCAGGCTTGCATTCCCAGTAATGCTTTTCTACAATATGACAAATGCAGGTGTTGAACTTGTTTTTAACTGGAATACCTGGCGGTTTATCATTTTTGCGTGCTCCATAGTACTAGCCTCATATTTCATTGCATTTTTTATTGCTGAGAAAAATAATTGGAACAACAAGACCAAAGGTACTTTTGTACAAGGTGCGTATAGAGGTAATTACATCATAATAGGATTTGCTATTTTGGAAAATCTTTTTGGGAATGAAGTGACAGTGGGGATGAGTCTGATTACAGCTTTTATTGTCCCACTATTCAACACACTAGCGGTTATTAATTTCATGTACTATGATCCCGAATATGAAAGAATCAATTATTGGGGAATGGTTAAAGGCATTATCAGAAATCCTCTAATCATCAGCATCCTATTAGCGCTGTTGTTTAATTCTTTAAAGATAAAAGTGCCTGTGACGATTAATAACACTCTATTTATGATAAGAGGTATTGCAGTTCCACTAGCTCTAATCAACATAGGATCCATGTTCAGCCTAAAAGTAGATATTAATGATAGAAAACCTCTCTTTTTGGCAGTTCTATTGAAAGTCGTTTTGTTCCCTTTGATATTCACAGCTACTGCCATTTTGTTTGGTTACATAGGTCCTTCCCTGGGAATCATGTTTGTATTGTTGGCATCACCAACAGCCACCACCTCATTCATTATGGCTAAAGCAATGAATGGTGATGAAACACTTGCTGCTGCCATCGTTGTTTACTCAACCGCGACTTCATTTTTCACGATTTTTATAGGCATATCATTGCTTAAAGCCTTGGGATTTTTTTAATTGCAAGTTTCTAAAGATATTTTACAAACAGTTGTGAAATCTATATAATAAAAATGACAGGCTCAATACAAGAAGAAGGGGTCAATGCTGATATGGAAGAAAAAAAGAATGCTAAGTATTATTTGACTTATGTACCTGTATTTATAGTTCTAGTCATCATATTTAAGTTTATTTATCTAGATAATGGCTTGTCTAAAATATTTAATATATTAGTTCCAATACTAACAGGTATATTTTTGGCGATGATCCTTAATCCTCTAATGAAGGCTTTTAGAAAGGTGTTCAGGTTTAAACTTGCAGCAATTATTCTGGCTTACGCGACATTCATCAGCTTTATAGTGATGGTAGTATTTATCATTACACCTCAAATAGCAAGAAGCATCACTGCTTTAATCAGAGATTTACCCAGACTTATTGCAGGAATAGAAAATTTTTTCCAGAACCCACCTGATTCTTTTGATTTTCTCGAGACAGAAGAGATATATGCTTATTATCAAAGCATCATTCCTGAAATTGTTACCCGTACAACACTTTTAATAAATACTCTTGCTAATAAAACAATAGCAAGTGCTATTCATGTTGTTTATGCATTGATTGATTTTATCATAGCGATAGTTATTTCGGTTTATCTTCTATGGGATAAGGAAACATTTAAAAAGCTTTACCAAAAGGTTATTTATTCATTTTTTGAAAAAGAAACATCTAATCAAATTATAAAATTGGCATCGGAGCTGAATCAAAATGTTATCAGGTTTATAACAGGTAAAATAATAGACTCAACTATTATCGCATTTATTGCCTATGTGGGTATTCGATATATTATACAAGCCGAGTATCCATTGATACTGGCGTTGATTATTGGGATTTTCAATATGATTCCATATTTTGGACCTTTGATTGGTGGCGTACCAGCAGTGATTATCACAATTTTGGTAGATCCTGGGAAAGGTCTCTGGATGACTTTGTTCATATTGGTCTTGCAACAATTTGATGGTTTGATTCTTGGTCCTAAAATATTGGGAATTCAGTTGAACTTAAAACCTGTATGGATTATTAGCGCAATTATCATAGGTGGCGGGCTGTATGGTGCGGCAGGAATGTTTTTCGCTACGCCTATAGCCGCATTAATTAAAACCATTATGAATAATTACATGGAATATAAACTTAAGCATGAAGAATTTGATTTTATAAAAAAAGAAAACGAGACATAATTGGCATAATTATTGCTGTGGACAAATAATATAAAAAAAGGGGATATGTTGACAACAGTGTGGACAACATTGTAAAAACCCCTTTTTTTGTGGACAAACTTGCATAATGGTTGAAAAATTAACATAATAACTGTTGATAACTTATAAAGAATTTCTGGAAAGGTTGTTGAAAAAAATGTTTGGGAACTTAAGATATCGAACATTAAGCTACGAACTTGAAAAAACATTCGGAGAGAAAATAATTAAACTATCTGTTAATGGTGGATTTACTTGTCCGAACAGAGATGGCACTAAAGGGTATAATGGGTGCATATTTTGTTCGGGATCCGGGGGTGGTGATTTTGCCGGGAATCCGGAACGGAGTATAACAAAACAAATAGAAAAACAAATCGCTCTGTTGAGCAGGAAGTGGAAATCAGATCGGTATATAGTTTACTTTGGAACTTTTACCAGTACATATGGGAATATTGATGAGTTAAGAAAAAAATATTATGAGGCACTTGATTATCCGGGCGTTATTGGTCTAGCCATTTCAACGAGAGCAGATTGTTTATCTGAAGAAGTTGTTATGCTTTTAGAGGAAATAAACCGACAATATTATTTATGGGTGGAGATTGGTTTGCAAACGGTAAATCATGAAACAGCAGATTTGATACGCAGGGGATATGACTTGGAATTATTTGAAGATAGGTTTAATCGACTGAAGACATCGGACATAAAGGTAGTATTGCATCTGATACTGGGACTCCCTGGAGAAAAACGAGATGATATACTTAAAACAATTGATTACATTTCGTATATTATACCGTGGGGGGTCAAGCTACATTTGCTACATGTTATAAAAAATACCGATTTGGAAGCATATTACAATCTGTCCTTTTTTGTATTGATGGAAATGGATGAATATGTCGACTTGGTGTGTGATTGTGTGGAAAGATTACCTGAAAGCATTGTTCTGCATCGTATTACAGGGGATGGAAAAAAGAGTGATCTTGTTGGTCCTCTTTGGAGTTTGAACAAATTGAAGGTCATATCAGAGATTAACAGGGAAATGGTGCTTCGAAATTCGATTCAAGGGTGCAAATATGAACCAAAACATTATGCAAAATGATGTAAGTCATGTCAGAAACGGAGAAATGGATATAAATGAATTTATTCGTAAATACAAGCCCTATATTTATGCTACCATATGTCAGTTTAAAGGTGGCTTCATAGATGATGGTGATGAGTTAGCAACAATCGGAATGATGGCTTTTACGGAGGCTTTGGATAGTTATGACACTTGTAGAGGTGGCTTCTATAATTATTCCAAGTTGGTTATAAGATCAAGATTGATTGATTATTATAGAAAGACATCAAAGCTAACAGAAAATGAGATTCTCTTGTCAGAATATAGCAGTGATTTTGAGCACCACAACAATAAGATAGAAACTATTGATGCAATCAATAGCTTCAACGAAACTGAAGATAGTTTTTTTAGAAAGGAAGAAATATTCCAGCTTGGTGAAGAGCTTAGGCATTACAATATTACTTTTAACGACTTGGAAAAATTATCACCAAAAAAAGTTGATTTAAGACATAAATATATAAAGAGTGCGGCATTTATAGTTGATAATGCAGAAATCTTAAATGGTTTTTTGAATTCAGGGAAACTACCCATATCTGAAATTACAAGTCAAGTGATGATAAGCAGGAAGCAGCTTGATAGGGCAAGAAAATATATTATAGCTTTGGTACTGATAAAAAAGGGTGATTATAGTTTTTTGTCAGAATACATCAAATTATAGCCTTACCTATAAATCAGCAGCAATTTTCGCGTATAATTTAGTGTAATGATAATAATAGAAATTAAGGATGGAGTGATCACATGAAAGGCGTATTGATGGAAAAGAAAGGTCATCATGGCATATTTATGACACATGAAGGTGCTTTTATAAAAGGAAAGCACATGAGTAAAGCTATAGGAGAAGAATTTGAAATTGAAAAACAGGCTATATCCTACAGAAAATATTTAGCTGTAGCTGTGGTCGTATTGATGTTAATTATAGGTTTTGGACCGATGGGAGTCTATGCAGATCCTTATGGATTTATTGAATTAGACATCAATCCTTCTGTTGAACTCGCCTATAACAAATCCATGAAGATTATCAGGATTAGCCCTTTAAATGAAGATGGAAAGGCGCTACTCGATGGGATTGACGTCAGTTTTAAAGGCATCGCATTAGAAAAAGCTGTTGACATATTATTAGGGAAAGCTGAAGTGTTGAATTATAATTTGAATAATGTGGTGATCCTGTACACAAAACTTGGCGCATCCGATGAAACAGAGATAGAAAAGGTTATAGAAGAAATAAATAACAAAAATGATATGATGACCGTATTGGATATTGATAAGGAAGCATATAAGAAACTCAAAGAAAACAATCTTCCACCCTCTGTGACGGTATTAAAATCAAAGCTGGAGGAAATGCAGGTTGCAGAGGAAGAATATGTCAATATTGATAATGTCAACGAATTAGCCCATATCATGAATCAAACCAAAAAAGCGGAACAAGCTGAAAAAAAACAAGAAAAAGAAAATGAAAAAAACAATCAAGGTAACTCGGAGTCCAATGAAAACAAGGGTAAATCAAATGATAATTTCGGAGGGAACAACAATTCCGGGAATAATAACGGCCACAATTAAAGCTCAGGTTTTACCTGAGCTTCAATATTTCATCATCAATTTCTTCAAGGTGGTTTAAATATCTAGCCAATGCGAAAAAATAATCAGCAAGTCTGTTTAGATACTTATAATCATTGGGGATTTTTTCTTTCAAAAGTCCTGCAAAAACTCTTTCGGTCCTTCTTGTCACAGATCTGACAACATGAGTGTAAGTGGACGCCCGTGTGCCGCTATAATGGATAAAATTGGTCAGTGATCCGGTTTTTGACTCCATCAAATCTATTTCTTTTTCGAGCAACACAATCTCATTTTCTTCCAACAAATCTTTTGTAAAGTTCGATGAAACATCTGTTCCAATACGAAATAAAGCATGTTGAATATCTCGTAGCATGTCGACTACGTGTTTGATTTCTTTCCCAATCATGGTCTCACAGCAAATGGAAATCAGATAACCGATACCTGCATTCACCTCATCAACAGAACCTTGCAATTCCAACAGTTGGCTACTTTTTGAAATCTTGTCGCCTGTTACTGTTGAAGTGGTGCCCGTATCTCCTTTTTTTGTATATATAGTCATAATAACCTCCTTTGTTATTGGCGTCTACATTATATCACATTTGACTTCAGGTTTCTTCTGTTGTTTATTACTGAAATTTCGTCCGATATGTTTTTTTCTAGATTCTCCATATTAAAACAGTGGTTTTCAACAATGAAATTTTTGAAATCAGAAATCGTCTTGTTTTTAAAAGCACTGTATTTTTTATCATAATTCAAATACATTCCGATTAGTTTTGCTGTGTCTGAGAGTAAATCACCCTCCCGTATCGATTCGAAATCCACACCGTAAACAGTGGAATTTCTAAGAATGAAATTTCTAAGATTCAAGTCATAAAATGAAAGTTTGTTTGATTTGATGTCTTTTAGCTCGTGAAAGTCTTTGATCCAAATGAATACACCTGTTAGAAGATTTAAAGCCTCATTATAGTTGAGGTTTTTTTCATGTTGCTCCATAAGATCTAAGACTGTTTCCCCCTGAAGGTATTCCAATAAAATACTATTGTTTTCATTTTTATGGGCAAGCATCATTGGTACTGCCAGGTTTGTGGATTGGAACATCCGATAGTATTTTTTCTCTTTAAGATAATTGCCACTGTCACTGAATAACTTATATACAGCTATTGTTTGTCCGTCTTCCAATAAATAGACCAGGTTTTTTTTTGAGTAGAATTTTTTCAGTATTTTCATATTGACTCCCTAGTTTCGTTTTAGATGAAGTACTGATTCGTAATAATCAATGTCGCGGTTAGTATAAATGTGAGTGTTATTGCCAAATAATCAAAGGGGCTAAATTTGAGTGTCAGAATACTGGTTCTATTGTCGAATGCTCTGAATCCCCGGCACTCTACTGACAGCGATAATTTTTTAGCCTTAGATAAAGCTCCAACGAATACCGGGGTGAAGATATATGAAATGATTTCAATTCTTTCTTTCAATTGGAGTTTGCCTATATCTATCCCTCGCAGTTGAATGGCTGTAAGTGTGTCTTTAAGCTCTTCCATGAGCAAAGGAAGAAACTTGACACCAATTGAGGTCATAAATGCAAAATCATAAGGTAATTTCATCTGAATAAGTCCTTGTATGAGTCTTCTCATATCGCAAGTAGCTATGATGGCACCTGATATTAGTATAATCAGGACCCTCATCAAATAAGCGAATCCTCGACTGAGGCCTTCTGACGTGAGGATGGTTATACCTCCAAGATTAACCAAACTGTCTCCTGATCTGACGAAAATGCTTTGAATGACAACAAGAACCACAAAAAGATATAGCATAATTTTGATGCGTTTCAGGAGCATAAATAAATCAGCTTTTAAGACATGAGATATCAACAAACCAATAAAAAAAACAGCAAGAAGCATAGAAAATTTTGTGAATGCAAGCCCTAAGCTTGAAATACATATTACAAATAACAACTTGACTCTGGGATCAATTTTTTTTGTCATTTTTTAAACTCCCATCGTACAATTCTATTATTCTATCTGAATGCTTTAAAACAAAGGCTTTGTCATGACTGATCAGGAGTATTCCCACATGATTGATCAGAGAATTGAGGAGTTTACTAAGTTCGTTTTTCCGTTTGGGATCCAATCCGGTTGTAGGTTCATCCAGTATCAGATATTCGGGATCGTTAAGCAATATAGCGCCTATAGCCAATCTTTGTTTTTCACCCTGGCTGAGGGAATAGGTAGAGGCATCTCTGAGATGGTTCAACTCAAAAATGTCTAAAATTTCACCTACTCTCTTTTCGATGATGTCTATGGAAGTTTTTTTGTATTTCAAAGCAAAAGATAGCTCCTCATAAACAGTTGAAGCAAATATCTGCCGATCGGGGTTTTGGAAAAGGTAACCGATTTTACGACCAATTTCTGGAAGAGACAAGTCTTTTATATTTTTATTATCTATAAAAATTTCACCAGAATCTTGTTTGATGATGCCGGTTATAACTTTACCTAATGTGGTTTTTCCGCTACCGTTGGGACCTATAATCGAGACAAACTCCTTGCTGTTTAACGTCATATTGATGTTTCTTAATACCTGCACCTTGTTTAAACTGCAGAAGAGTCGTTCGATTCTGATAAACTCATTCATTCAATTACCCCCTTGAATGGTTCTAGGGTTCCGTTTTTCAATAAAAAAATATGGTCTGCAACTTCTAGATTAGATAAGTCATGTTCCACCATGAGAATGGATTTTCCTTGTTTCTTTAGCTTTAAAATCGCGTTTTTTATTAATTCTTTTCCGCGATCATCTATAAAAGACATGCTTTCATCAAAAATCATTATTCCTACATTCAAAGTAAGTACAGAGGCCAAAGCGATTATCTGCTTTTCCCCGCCTGATACAGTGTTGGGATTTCGATAACGTAGTGGTTCTATTGCCAGCATTTTTGCTGTCGAATTAATTCTTTCAATTATAGCGTAAGGCTCATAGCATAAGTTCTCCGGGCCAAAAGCCATTTCATCCTCTGTACAAGGGAAAAGAATCTGGCAATCCGGATCCTGAAAGATAGTTCCAATTTTCCTTGCAAGATAGGATAATTCCATATCAGCGATATCTACACCGTTTAGGTAGACAGATCCATCCAGAAATCCGGTAACCCTTTTTGGTATGACGCCATTTAGTATCTGAATCAATGTCGACTTTCCGGACCCACTCAACCCCACAATGCCTGTAATTTCACCTTTTCGAAGTTTTAAGTTGATATTTTTCAGAATAAAAGGACTATTGTGACTGTATCTAAAAGATAGATTTTTGGCTTCCAAAGCATATTGTAGCATATTGACTCCTAGTTTATTTCGGCTGTAATAGCAAATTTGCACCAGAACTGACTAAACGGGTCTTTTCGGATAATCATCTGGTATGGACCTGATCCGCCGTCTTCTTTGGTTCCCAATAGTTTTCCATCCATCATGTAGGCAAGGTATACATTGTCATCGTCCAGAAATTTATCCATCGTGATGGCTACTGTGTAGCCGTCAGCAGCTGTTACAATGACTGTTTCTTTGCCCTCAAGAGATATATTGGCATGTGTAAATATGTTTTTTAATAATACTCCTGTATAGACATGATCCATGGGATCAGATCCACTCGATCTCAACGTGGCGGTAAAATCGACTTCTTCGATAGCTTGAATCTCTGCCATGTGAAAAGTAGCTCGTTCCTCTCCATCTTCTATCAAAACAAATATTGCATTGTCATTAAGTTTTTTGCTTGCTTCAATATTATCTCTATTGAAGAATATCGCTGTAGTCGCAATAGCTATTAGCAATAGTATGATCACAATTAGTATTTTTGTATTCTTATTCATCTTTGTACACTCCAGAGGTTGAATTATATTATTCAGCAATTTTTTTAACTCGTTTGTAAATCATATATGCCAGCAAGCCTCCCAGTCCGCCAGATAGCGCAGCAGTGGATAAACTGATGATTAAGGGCAGTAAGGGAAGTCTGAAGAATACGAGATTGGACAAATAGGTTCCACTGATATTGGCCAACACACCAGCTAAGAAAAAGTCAGCAGGTGTCTGAAAATTCCTTTTAAATATCAGAAACACCACATCTATAGCAAAACCAGGTAATCCATAGGTCAATATGCTTAAGACACCGTGAGTCCCAAACGAACCTGTTATCATGACTATGATTCCCTGGGTTATGCCGATAATTGTGGCTGTTCCTTTCTTCTTGACTAGGGAAGCTCCCAATACAAGCCACATCATGTAAAAGCCACCTGCAACAGAACCCCCGGGGATGAACAACGGACCGGTGATTAGATGGCTTAGTGGTACAATGATAGGTTTTGTAGCTAGACCAAGTGAGGCTGTCAAAGCAATGATAATCAGTTCATAGACAGTGAAACCATCCAACAGTTTTTTTCTTCTTTCCATGCCAACCTCTTCAATGTAATTTGATTTCGATTTTACAGCCTTCATGATAACCATCTAATGTACTTACCACACCTAGACAGGTATTTCTCAAAATTTCTTCCACGAAAGGCACCATGCCAATTTCTCTTCCGTCAATTGAGAGTTTCGTAGAGAATGTAGTCTGTATGCAATCATTTCTTTTGGCTTTTCCATGAATAATCTGTTCTGTCAATCCTCTGCACCCATAGCCGCATAGAAAACAGCATTTGTCATCAACATCAGGCAATAGGTCAAAAACCTTATCCAACACAAGATCACATAGTTTTTTAGGATCCTTGATCACGTTGATTACAGGAACATCTCTATAAGTTTCATCCAATAGCTCAGCAACTCTTCCTGATATGGCAAATATTCCGGGTTCCCATCTTTCTTCCAACTCATTGATGGTTTTAGCAGCAATTATTTTAGGTAGATTGTAGTCGGTGACACCTTCACATACAACGAATTCCTGATGGTAGTGTTCTAGGATCTGTGGTAAAGTCAATTGTGAATCATACATGATGTCGGTTTCGGTATATCCTCTTGCTGTCACTGGGTTGGCACCTTGGCTTCTGTGTCTTCCAGTATTTGAGGTGGGGGTATCCAGCTTAAAATCCTCATAATGGATTTCCTTTATGCTACCTACTGAAAACTCTCTTTCCGTCAGTTCCCTCACCATAGCTTCCACCACCGTTGTTTTTCCCGATTGTGTATAACCATAGACAGAAAATACTTTCATTCTTGCATACCTCCTTCTGTGATGATATAGGGGACAATCATATCCTCATATCTAAAAACACCATGATCTCCTCCGGTATCAGTACTGTGCATACCGTGGTCTGATGTTATGATAACCTTCTCATCCCACAATGAAACGAGTGATTTTACATAACCATCAATTTCCAAAAGCTTGGTCATTGTCTCATCGGCAAAGTCTCCATAAGTATGACCAGAATCATCAAGACCATGTATATGCACCATGTAATAATCGACTTTATTTATATTTTCAATAGCACTTTGAAATACCTCATCGTCAGTATGCCCATTATTGTTGCGATCAGGGTTTAAAATGATATCCGTGTTTAGATTAAGAATATTGGCATTGCCTTCTATCAGCATTGAGGATTTACCATTAGAGTTTAAATAATCGAAAATTGTCTCAACTTTAGGATTCCGGTTACTTCTGTCACTAATCCCATTAATATAGGGAGGCTGTCCCGTAAGCATAGCCATCATGCCGCTGTTGGTAACCGGTTTGAAAACAGTTAGAGCCATTTCTACGTTGTTTAAATTACTCATAAATGGAATATAGCTATTTGCCACAGCATAATTATATTGTCCGAAGCTGAAACCGTCAATATATATCACCATTACTTTCTCATCCATATCAATAAATTTTAGGGCATCATAGTAGGTATCCATGATTGATTTACCAGGAGGCTGTTCTATGATACCAACAACATCGAATATTACGAGCTTTTGATTTGGATTCAGATAATTTATATGATTTTCTTGGTACTCAAGATAGCCGTCGATTTTTATCGGGTAGAAACCACCATCGTGTGTCATGAGCACAGAAGGCGTTCCAATCGGTATAAGATTGTTCAATGGAATGAGATTCATAACATGCAGTTCTTCCAGGGAAAGGCTAAGCTTATTCTCGGATGATGTGATGATGTTGACCTTATCCGATAAATCAGGACTGTTTTTGTGATTGTCAAAAACCGGGCTTGCACTAGGGTGTTCTCCACTGCAAGCGGAAAGGAATAAGACAATTAGGATGTATATTACGATTCTATATTTTTTATTCATGGTCTTCTCCAATGTTTCGGCTGCAACAAAAAAATCTATTCTTCCCAGAATAGAATCAACCATTATCTCCTTTCCTACTGGGAGGTGTACCCGTTTTCAGATAGACCTATCGTCTGCAAACCATAGTTCCCCTTAGGATTTGCAGATCGGAGCTAAGTATTCAACAATATTTTATCAGAGATAGAAGATAAACTCAACAGTTTGTTGGGTAAAAACCGAATCGTTAACTTGAATTATGGTGGTCTCAATAAATAAGTATGCTATAATAGTAGTAATTAAACTCAGGAGGTTACTATGGATGCAATAAAGCTCACTTTTGAGCAACTGAGAAATGAGTGTTGTGATGAATGCACTGATTTTTCAACAACAGCAGAATTGGGATCATTGGAAGGTATTATTGGTCAGGATAGGGCGGTTGAAGCTATTGATTTTGGCTTGAATATCAGAAAAAAAGGCTACAACATCTTTGCTTCAGGTATCAGTGGTACTGGGAGAAACTCGTACATCACACTGATTGTGAACAGAAAAGCAAAAACAGAGAAACCTGCAGACGACTGGGTATATGTATTTAATTTTGAAAAACCGGAGCATCCTTTAGCTTTGAATCTTCGGAATGGGCAAGGAAAGGTGTTTCAAAAGGCCATTGAAGATTCTATTGTTTTAATTAAAAAAGAGATTGAGAATATTTTCATGTCCAGGGAATATGAAAGAGCGAAAAACATGCTTTATAAGCAATTGAATGATATTTCGGAGGAACTGCTTGAAGATTTAAATGAACTGGCAAAAAAATATGGATTTATCTACACAAACACAGACAGAGGGCTTGTCAGTATTCCTCTGAAGTCAGATGGAAATCCAATGACTGAGGAGGACTTCAAGACAATAACCAAGGAGAATTATGCTGAAATCCAACAAAAGTCATCAGATCTTAATATTGCAAGTCTGGATATATTTAAAAAAATAAGAGATACTGAAGAAAATTACAGAGAAAAACTAAAAAAGGTTGATTCTGAGTATGCATCTAAAGTCGTCACAATACACATAGACAAAATAAAGAAAAAATTTGCCTTAAATAAAAAAATTGAAGAATATCTTGTTACACTGAAGCAAGACATCATTGATAAAGTGGATTTGTTTAAAAATGATGAACCAAAAAAACAAGCCAATCCTTTTTTTGCTCTACAAGGGAGAAATAATGAGGCTTTCTTCGAAAGATATAGAGTCAATCTTTTTGTTGATAATTCAGGTAAAAGCTATGCCCCGGTTGTGTTCGAGACAAACCCAACCTATACAAACCTATTAGGCAATATCGAGTTTGAAAACGAGATGGGTTTTCTTAAAACTTCCTTCGACAAAATAAGCGCAGGTTCGCTTCATGCAGCTAATGGTGGTTACCTGGTGCTGCAAGTCAAAGATCTGATGGAAAACTATTATGCCTACAAAGGCATGATGAGGGCATTGATGAATGAAGAAATCAAGGTTGAGACCATACAGGCAACGATGGGTTATCCGATGACAACCGGTATGAAACCTGAGCCTATACCTTTAAAGGTTAAAGTGATTATTGTGGGGGACCCCTATACATATAGCATGCTATATGCGTATGATGAACAGTTTACAAAGTTGTTTAAACTGAGAGCTGATTTTGATGTAGAAATGCAAAGAACGCCGGATAATGTGGAGAAGATGGCAAAATTCATAGCAGCTCATGCCAATAACATGGGACTGCGACATTTTGACAAAGAAGCTGTTTGCAGAGTTGTGGAGTATAGTTCTAGGATTGCCGAGAATAAGGATAAACTGACTTCTCAGTTTAATCGGCTAGTTGATGTTTTATATGAGGCCGATTCCTGGGCGACTTCGTCTGGGAGTAACCTTGTGCGAAAAGAGCATGTTTCCAAAGCTATAGAACAGAAAACGAACCGAAACAATATGTATGAGGAAAAAATATTGGAGCTGTTTAAAGAGGGAACCTATCTGCTCGATGTCGAGGGTGAGAAGGTTGGTGAAATCAACGGATTGGCTGTCGTCAGCACTGGTGAATATTCTTTTGGAAAGCCGTCTAAAATAACGGTCTCAACCTATAGTGGGCGATCAGGACTTATCAATATCGAAAGAGAAGCTAGAACCAGTGGAAAGATTCATGACAAGGGAGTTATGATAATCCATGGATATATGGGTTACAAATATGCTCAAGATAAACCACTTGCTTTGTCAGCCAGTATTGTGTTTGAGCAGCTTTATTCCGGGATTGATGGTGATAGCGCTTCAAGTACAGAGCTTTATGCGATTTTATCAAGCCTATCCGAAGTTCCAATAAAGCAAGGGATTGCTGTAACCGGTTCTGTAAACCAAAGGGGATTGATTCAGCCTATAGGTGGTGTGAATGAAAAAATTGAGGGTTATTTCAAGGTTTGCCAGATCAAGGGTCTGACAGGTGAACAAGGCGTTATTATCCCCCATCAAAATGTGAATAATCTGATGCTATCCGATGAAGTCATTGAAGCTGTGAAGAAAGATGTTTTCCACGTCTATGCTGTAAAAACTGTTGATGAGGGAATCGAGATACTGACTGGAAGGCCAGCAGGGAGCAAGGATGATAAGGGTTGCTATAAAAAAGACACAATACATTATTTGGTTGACCAAAAGCTGACGGTCTATCTCGAACAACCTGAAAAGGATAAAAATGAAAAGAAAAACAAATCAAAAGCTCACGACAAAGAAGACGATGTAACAGATCACGATGTTAGAGAAGATGAAACAATACAAGTTTAAGTGTAATAACTGCAGCCAAGAGATTGATCAAGAAAGGTATTGTAAAAGAAAAACGATGAAAAATCTATTTATTTCGGGGGATGTTGGGGTAGGAAAGTCCCATCTGTTGAGAAATGTACTAGAAGAATTCAATGCTTCATTAGGAGGGTTCATCACGGGGAAAACCCCTGATCAGAAGGGTCACACAATATATCTCAAATCCCTGAATGATTTTGTATCTTTTCAGAATGTCGCTTACGTTTTTGGTGGAACAGATATCTATAGCGCGGAAGTATATAGTAAGCATTTTGATTCATTTGGCGCAAGAACCATTGAGTATTCAATAACCAATAGAGATCTTACAGTGATGGATGAGATTGGTGTCATGGAAAGGGATTCTCCCGCATTTCTCCAGAGCATAATCAGTGCTTTGGATAGTGAAAAACCAGTGATAGGTGTAATAAAAAACAGAAAAGATGATTATCTTGAAAACATAAAATCACGGGATGATACCAAAGTACTGTTTTTAACTGGTTCAAATGGCACGGAGACTTATGAAGAAATAAAGGATTGGATGATTCAGAATCATTTGCCTCTAAAGCGAAAGAGATCTCATCAATGGAAACAAAAGAGAATTGATATGTATGAAAGAGCCTTGGCATATGATCATACCGATTATCCGAGTGTTTTATTGAACACAATTTTACGCGAAACGGATGACCTGGGATCCAAAACCTGGCTGGATTTAGGAGCTGGTACAGGTGCTTTTTCTATACCGCTTGCAAAAAAAAGCAAGAGTGTATGCTGTATTGACTCATCTTTCAATATGTTGTTAAACCTGTCAGAAAAGATTCACAACCAAAAGTTAAGTAACATCGAAGCCAATTTAATTTCTTTCTCTAGACTAAAGGACAAGACTTTTAATTATGTTTTGAGTTCTTTTAGTGGAAATGCTCTGAAAGAAAAAGATAATTTAGTTAAATTCATCGAAATTGCTAACGATAAAGCTTTTATCATATGCCCTCCAAAAAAAGGCACACATAGTTTTAATGGAGAAGTGCTGGAAAAGAGAATTGGACGTAAAATCAAATCATTCGGTGGAGGATCAACGGAAATTTTGGGGTTTTTGGAATTAGAAAATATCAGTTATCATTATAAAGAAATAGATTTTAACTTCCCACAGGTTTTCAACACTAAAGAAGAATGCTTTCATTTTTTTAAGGATTTTTATCATATTAAGACATGCGAAGAGACTATACTCATAGATTTTATTGGGGAGTATCTGAGAGCTGATCACCGTTATTATATTTTTGATAATTATAGGCGAGCTGGATTTGTTACCATTAAAAAATAAAGAGCCTCAACAGAGGCTCTGATATCTATATATCACGGGAATGGGCCAACTGCCTTCCTGATTTGACAAATTGGATTTCTGACAGAATGCTTAGGGCTATTTCTTCAGGAGAATTTCCACCAAGTGTAAGGCCGATGGGTGAATATAACTTGTCTATGGATTTCTGGCTTATGCCACGTTTTTTGAGATTGTCGCACATGATGGCAACCTTCCTGCGGCTTCCGATCGCTCCAATATATTTGACGCTCTTATCCATGATTTCAAAAAGCGCATCTTCGTCATGCTTGTGTCCATGGGTGACAACAACAATGAAGTCGTTTTCTGTAAAATTGAAATTCGATAGATTTTCAATAACATCTCCAAGAATGAGCTCATCTGCATTCTCATATCTTTCTTGAGTCAATACTTCTGCCCTGCTATCAAATACAATTGTTTTAAAATGGAGTATCTTTGCCAATTGGTTAAGATAGTAGCCTATATGTCCGCCTCCTACAATAATCAATCGATTGTCCGGCTTGATCACTCTTACAAAAACATCAACCTGCCCGCCACAATTCATCGAAAGATCTTTTGTCAAATCATAACTGATTGTGTCACTTATGCCTTTACGAATCATCTCAATCGCCTTTTGGATGATTGCTTTCTCAAGATTGCCACCACCAATTGTGCCATCTATATTGCCATTATCGTAAACCACCATCAGTTGTCCCACCTCAGCGGGTGTGGAACCAGTGGATTTGACAACTGTTACCAATGCCGCACCTCTTCCGCTTTTCACTTCTTTATCCAGCTTTTCAAACATCATGTTTCTCCTCCTTGTATTCGGTCAATTGCTTAAAATCATGCGCTGTATCGATATCCAACAATTTTTTGTAATCAAATTCAATCATAATCTTATTCGAATCACAATCTATGATATCCCTACCGCCTTTATCACCTAATGAGGACAGCAACTTTTTATAATATATCCTCGGGAAAATAACGGGATTCTTCCTTTTGCTATCAATTGACGCTACTATCAGGCATCTGTCGAGCATAAACCTGCGAATCATTAGGTTTATATCCTCCCTTCCAAATAAAGGCTGGTCTCCCATTAAAATCATGCATGCTTGTGATTCACTTGAAAGAACGGAAACACCCATTCTAACACTGGCGGACATTCCTGAGTTTGCCATTTTGTTTTCAACCAATTTGACAGGATAGTCTTTTAACAAATCCACTAATTCAGGGGTTCTATATACAACAATGATTTCATCCAGCAGGGAACCGACACAGCTGTCTACAACCCAGCTAATCACTTTCTTACCGTTGAAATCAATTAAAAGCTTGTCAGAACCAAATCTTGAACTAAAACCAGACGCTAATACCACACCGGAAATCATTGGTTATCTCTCTTGATTATGATGTTGTCTATATAGGGTGCTTTTTCTATTAATGCTTTTCTTATTTTAAAAGAGTAGTGATAAATCCTATCATTCACCTGGTTTAAAATCAAATAGTTTTTATACCCTCTACATTTGAAATAGCCATCTGGGGCTAGAACGAGTTTGATGATATCCTCTTTTTCAATTATATCACCATAAGTTTTGCCAGTGATTTTTTCAAATTTTTCAATTCTGTGTACGGATTTATCATTCACTGTTTTGCCAAGAGCGTTCAACCCAATTATGGATATCAAAATATCAGTCATATCCGGAACAACGGGTTCATAACACTCATATCCTTTGATTGGAAGCGTTTTAGACCCATCTCCCTCAACGATAATGAAATCTACGTTTGGGTTTTTATGGATGGCTGTAATTTCCTCCGTCGAAAAACCTTCAAGCTTGTTATCCTCGCTGATGTATTTTCCGGCAAACACAAGACATTGATGTTGAAGCTTGAGCTGAGCGAGTATTGTTGCTCCTAAAATGGTGACAGCATTATTGAAGTTTGGTAAATAGATATGGGTTGTTGTCGTAATGATTACTTTTCTTCCCATTTTTACAAGCTGTTCTGCCAATTCAGATATTATGGTTGTTTTGCCACCCGAACCGGTTACGGTTATGATAGCTTTATGATTCAGGTCAATGTTCAATTCATTGATATAATCCATTTTCTATCCTCGTTTTTAAGTCAATTTTTATTATACCATGAAAAATCAAAAAAAATGTAAAAAAATAGCCCGAAGGCTATTTTTCTATTGCAACTGTTACATGTGGATAAGGGATTAATATGTCCTCTTCATCGAATTTTTTCTTGATGTTCTCATTGAGGTCATAAAATACATCCCAGTAGTTTTCGGTATAGGTCCAAACACGTACTGTGAAATTGATGGAACTTTCAGCCATCTCTCCCATCCTGATTAATATAGGCATATCAGCGAGTATCAGGTCATGTGCATCTATCACTTCACGGATTACTCTCTTAACATGTTCAATGTCCGAATCATAGCTGACACCTATCTTCAGGTCCACTCTACGCTCAGCGTAAGCAGTGAAATTGGTAATGGTGCTGGATGTTATAGAATTATTTGGGACCATTATTTTCTTATTGTCAATAGTTTTTAATGTAGCGTAAAAAATTCCGATTTCAGCTATCGTACCGGATACACCACCAGCTTCAGCATAATCACCTATTTTAAATGGCTTCAAAGCAATTAGCATGATACCACTAGCGAAATTTGAAAGATTGCCTTGCAGCGCTAAACCGACCGCCAGAGAGGCTGCCCCTAAAACAGCAATAAGGGATGAGGTCGCTACTCCAAAAGTTTGAAGGATAGCTATAATCAATACAAATAACAGCAAAATTCTAATGATAGATATTGAAAACCCTTGCAACATGGGATCTACAGATTTTTTTTGCAGTATTTTACTAAGCTGCTTGATAATGAGTCCTATAATATACCTGCCAATAACAAATATAAGCAAAGCACGGATAATCATAAAAAATAAAGCGGAAATTGCAACACCACCAATGTTCATAAAGTCAGTCCTCCTAAAAATTTATTATTTACATTATATAATAAATAGAAGTATTGTAAAGGGCAATTGTTATTGATATACTATATTGACGATTGTTTGGAGGGTTTTATGGCGAAACTATATTTCAGGTATGGAGCGATGAATTGTGGTAAATCCACTGCACTGCAACAGGTAGCCTATAATTATGAAGAGCGTGGCATGCGGGTGGTGATACTCAAACCCAAGATAGACACAAAGGGTGGAGACAAGGTTATATCTAGATTGGGTATTGAAAGAAAGGTTGATTTGATTGTTGAAAAAGATGAGGATTTGTACAAAATGATGAAACGGTATCTTTTTGAAAACGGATCTATTGATTGCATCTTGGTGGATGAGGCTCAATTTTTGAATAGAGAACAGGTGGACAATCTTTTCGAGATAGCTGTTAAGGAAAACATACCAGTCATTTGTTATGGATTGAGGACTGATTTTCTTATGAATGGATTTGAAGGCAGCGAAAGGCTTCTATTATTAGCGCATAGTATCGAGGAGCTTAAGACCATCTGTTCCTGTGGCAGGAAAGCTTTACTCAATGGTAGAAAAATTGACGGGGAGTTCGTTTTTGAAGGCAATCAGGTGGCTATAGAACAGGAAAACCATGTTGAGTATGAATCTCTTTGTCCGACGTGTTATATCAAAAAAAAGGAAACCTATATAAAAAAAAAATTAAGCGGTAATAAGCAAGTCTTATAATAAAGATGGATTATCAAGCAAAAGCATGCTATAATGATTGATAATTATTATTAATAGAAAAGAAAGTTGGTAGATCAATTGGCAAAAATTAAGAAAACATCAATAGGTGGACAGGCTTTGATTGAAGGCATCATGATGAGAGGTCCTAAAAAAATATCGACAGCTGTCAGAAAATCTGATGGAGAAATAGTCATAAAAACGGAAGATTTAAATCCTAATCAAATGGGTGGATTATCAAAAATTCCATTGATTCGTGGAAGCCGCGCATTGGTTGACGCTATGGTTATAGGGGTTCGTGAGCTGATGTACTCAGCTGAATTTTTCGAAGACGAAATGGAAGAAGATGCATTCGACAGATTAATCAAGAAATTGTTCAAAGGCAATACTGAAAAGGCCACTATCTATCTTTCGGTAACACTATCTTTGATTATATCGGTAGGGGCTTTTATCATACTGCCATCCTTTATCGCTAATTTCCTACAAGGATTTATCTCCAGTTCTCTGATGCTAAATTTGATTGAAGGAGCTATAAGGGTGGGGTTATTCGCACTATACATTAGTCTTATATCAAAGATGGAAGATATAAGAAGGGTTTTTATGTACCACGGCGCTGAGCATAAGACAATTTACGCTTATGAGAATGGTGAGGAGTTGACAGTTGAAAATGCAAGGAAATATTCTACCTTGCACCCCAGATGCGGAACTAGCTTCATCGTGAATGTTCTGATCATATCAATCCTTGTGTTTTCTTTTTTCGGATGGCCCAATCCTTGGTTGAGGGTGCTTACCAGATTGTTGATGCTCCCTATTATTGCAGGAATATCTTATGAAATCAATAAATACATAGGGAAAAATGATCAGACACTGTTTGCTAGAATTGTAGCAAAACCCGGTTTTCAATTTCAACGTCTGACGACAAAAGAGCCTACGGATGATATGCTTGAGGTTGCTATCGCAGCAATGAAAGAAGTCATTCCTGAAAATGAGGATGAAGACATTTGGTAGATTTGACCATCAAAGCGTTGCTTGCAGATGCGATAAAAAAAATGCGATTGCGAGAATACGGCAACCCATATCTTGATGCACAACTTATACTTGCCCATGTACTTCACAAAGACAAGACTTTCGTCATGATTCATAAGGACTATACTCTCAACGATGATGAAGTGAATACTTTCCGTAGTTTGATTGATAAGAGGAATGCAGGGTATCCGATTCAATACATCTTGAACAAACAAGAATTCATGGGTCTGGATTTCTATATCAGTGAGGGAGTTTTGATTCCAAGACCGGATACAGAAAATATTGTTGAAGCAGTCATCAAAATAATCAAAGAAAAGTTTGCTGATATTGATGCAGTAAGAATACTTGATATTGGGGCTGGATCTGGCGCAATCGGATGCAGTCTTGCTCATTTTGTTCCTAAAGCTAAAGTTATCGGAATCGATGTTTCTGATAGTGCTGTCAGCATAGCTTCCACCAATAAGAAAAAATTGGGTTTAAGCAATTATGAGATTCATAAAATGGATATATTTGATGATATTTACCTGGATTTAAACGGATTTCACATAGTCGTATCCAATCCACCCTATATCCCGGCTGATGATATCGATGGACTTCAAAAGGAAGTCTCAGCGTATGAGCCACGCATTGCATTGGACGGTGGTGTTTCGGGATTGGATTACTATATTAGGATTGTCCGCATCTTCAGCAAACTGTCTGCTGAAAAAGCTATATTGGCGTTGGAGTGTGGTTGGAATCAAAAGGATAATATTGAAATCATTATGAAACAGACAATAAGATTTGACAAAATTGAAACAATTAAGGATTTAAGCGGCAATGATAGAGGTTTGATAGGGTTCTACAGTAGAAATTAACCTTTTTTTAAACTCTGCTATAATACAATGTCGAAAGTATAAGAGGTGTAATGTGTTAAATAAATTGGATTTTTTAAGAGAAAAATATGACGAACTAAGTCTTCAGATAAGCGATCCTGAAGTCATAGCCGATTCACAAAAGTGGCAGAAATTGATGATAGAGCATGCGCATATAGAGCCTATTGTCAACAAATACAGCGAATTTGTCAATATATCAAAGCAATTTGAGGATGCCAAAGAAATGCTAAAAGATAAAATAGATGATGATATGAAGGATATGGTCAAGGAAGAACTGAAGCAATTGACTGAAGATCTTGAAAATATTGAAAAAGAGCTAAAAGTACTGTTGATACATAAAGACCCGAATGATGATAAAAACGTCATTGTGGAAATCAGAGCGGGAGTGGGCGGTGATGAAGCCGGTCTATTTGTAGGAGATCTTTTCAGAATGTATTCAATGTATGCGGAAAGAAGAAGATGGAAAATAGATTTGATGAGCACAAGCGAGCAGGGTATCGGGGGCTATAAGGAAATTATTTTTATGATAAAAGGAAAGGGAGCCTATTCCAGACTCAAATACGAAAGTGGTGGTCACAGAGTACAGCGGGTTCCGGATACTGAATCAAGTGGCAGAATACATACCTCTTCATCCACAGTAGCGGTTTTGCCTGAGGTAGATGATATAGACATTGAGATTAGTCCGAATGAAGTGAGGGTAGATGTCTTCAGATCATCAGGGAATGGTGGACAGAGCGTCAATACAACCGACTCAGCCGTAAGACTGACCCATATGCCAACAGGAATTGTTATTTCTTGCCAGGACGAAAAATCTCAACTGAAGAATAAGGACAAGGCGTTTAAAATACTCAAAGCTAGACTTTATGACAAATACCAACAAGAACAGGATGACGAGCAAGCAGCTCAAAGAAAAAGCCAGATTGGTTCAGGAGACAGGTCTCAGAGAATAAGAACGTATAATTTTCCTCAGGGCAGGGTGAGTGACCACAGAATTAATCTGACACTCTATAAATTGGAAGCATTTTTGAATGGAGACCTTGATGAAATGATAGAAGCCCTTATCACAACTGAACAAGCTGAACAACTCAGAGAGATTGATTGAGAATCACAAGATCCTGCCAAGCGGGATTTTTTTATGGGCAGGTTGGTGCAAGACAAATATCCTTAATAGTTCTTGATATTTTAATATTTCAGGAGTATCATATGGGTTGATTAAAATTTGGAGGACATTATTTATGGGAAATGGAGAAACAAATTATATACTTAATATTGCTTTGGTGCTTATTTTTGCCAATCTTGGAGGAATACTTTCACGAAAATTGAAACAACCTGTTGTTTTGGGCCAGATATTGGCTGGCGTTTTGATAGGACCAATTGCTTTGAATATTGTAAAACCTGACATGATTATTTCTTCTTATGCGGAGATTGGTGTGATTCTTTTAATGTTTTTAGCAGGTATCGAAACAGATCTTGGGGAATTGAAGAGAACAGCAGGTGCAGCCTCTGCGATTGCATTAGGTGGAATTATAACCCCGTTTGTCATGGGCTTTATGGCTATCTACTATTTTTTCCCACAAGAGGGTATAATCGGGGCCGCTTTTGTCGGTGTGATTCTGACAGCCACCAGTATTGGGATATCAGTTCAAGTATTAAGAGAATTAAATAAGATTAAAGAAAAGACTGGCGTTAGTATACTGGGAGCAGCTGTTATTGATGATATCATTGGTATTATATTACTGGCTGTAGTATTAGGTGTTGCAAACCCAACGGGAGAAACAAATATTGCAGTAGTTCTACTAAAGATGGCAGGATTTTTTGTTTTGGCAAGCATAGCAGGTAGAATTTTTATTGTTTTCATGGCTAAATATTCAGCCAAGGTGTTAAGAAATAGAAACGTAGGTGTGTTTGCAATAATAACCTGTTTTTTATTGGCCTACTTCGCACAATATCTTGGTTTAGCGGCTATCATTGGTGCTTATTTTTCAGGAATTGTATTTTCTTTGACGCCATACACAAACAGAGTCGAACAAGATGTTTCAAATATTGCTTATACCTTGTTCACTCCTATTTTTTTCTTGAATATCGGGTTGGGAATTTCAGTGCAAAATATCAGTTTAATCATTGTGCCTGTTACAGTTTTATTCTTGGTAGCGACTTTGAGCAAAGTCATCGGATGCAGTATTGGTGCTAAAGCGATGAGATATTCTTTTAGAGAATCACTGCAGGTTGGCATTGGTATGATACCAAGAGGTGAGGTTGTTCTGATCACAGCAAACATAGCCAAAGCTGGCGGGTTCATCAGTGATACGATTTTTACTTCACTGGTTGTTGTTGTACTTTTGACAACTATTGTGACACCTTCATTGTTGAAAAAAGCCTATACGCATAAGACTGTAATGGCAGCATGATACCTTAGTTATATAACATCATTATAGTTTTATTGAAATAAGTATTAGTCTAATATATAATGTTTCTTGTGGATGAGGTGTAGTAATGACAAAAATCATAAAAATAGATAAAGAAAATATTGATGAAGCTTTGATAATAGAAATGAGCCATATTATAAAAAATAATGGAACAGTTGTATTCCCAACAGAAACAGTTTATGGTCTTGGAGCAAATGCATTGTCAGATGTAGCGGTAGCCAAAATATTTGCCGCTAAAGGGAGACCTTCTGATAATCCACTTATTGTTCATGTCAGCAATATTGAACAGTTAGATAAAATAGTGGAAATAATTCCTGTAAAAGCTAAAATTCTAATGGACAAATTTTGGCCGGGTCCTTTGACGTTGTTGTTTAAAAAAAAAGCGATCATATCAGATTTGATTACAGGAGGGCTTGATACTGTCGCTGTTCGTATGCCGTCATCTAGGATAGCATTGAAGCTGATAGAGGCGTGTGACTTGCCATTGGCTGGTCCCAGTGCCAATATTTCAGGAAAGCCCAGCCCAACTACTGCTGAGCATGTCATCAAGGATTTGGATGGTAGGGTGGACGCTATTATAGACGGCGGAGATTGTGAGTTTGGCATGGAATCAACTGTTATTGATGTTCTGAATGAGACACCAATGATTTTAAGACCAGGAAGCATAACACTGGAAGCAATAGCTCAAACAATCAATACTGTGATATATGATCCCGCTATGATTCATGATACGCTTATCGCAAAATCACCTGGGCAAAAGTACATACACTACGCACCAAAGGGCGAGGTCTATCTTTACATTGGTGTGCCAAGTGATATTATTGATGCGATAAATCAGGCAACAGCGAGGTTTATCAATGAATCTAAGAAGGTGATGATTTTAGGTACTGAAGAAAATATTATGGCTTACAAAGAAGGAATTATTTTTAATCTGGGATCGAGAACAAATCCAATGGAGATTTCGTCAAACCTATTTAGCATGCTGAGAAAAGCAGATGAGCTAAAAGCTGATATCATATTAGCGGAAGGTATAGATGAAGAAGGTCTGGGTGTTGCAATCATGAACCGATTAAGAAAAGCATCCGGAGGTAGAATAATCAATTGTGGGGAATTGATATGAAGCTATTGTTTGTGTGCACAGGTAACACTTGCAGAAGTCCCATGGCTGTAGGATTGTTCTTGAAAACCATGAGATTAAAAGGAATGAAAATTGATGCTTTTTCGGTTGCATCAGCAGGTTTGATGACGATTGACGGATTGGAAGCCAGTGAATTTGCAGTTGAAGTATTAAACGATAAGGGAGTTGATATAAGTGGTCATCGGTCTAAAAGACTAACAGTTGAGATGGTGGAAGAAGCTGATTTGATACTGACGATGACACTGGCCCATAAAATTGCTGTCATACAGATGAGTGGCTTTGCAAACCCAAAAACCTTCACATTAAAGGAATATGCAAACTATGAAGATAACAATACAGACATTGCAGACCCTTTTGGTATGGATATGGATGCTTATCGACAGTGCGCAGAGGAAATATTAGCTGCCCTTGAATTGATAGTAAATAAAATTACAGGAGAGTAGATATGAAAATTGCATTGGCCAGTGATCATGCTGGTTTTGAGTTAAAAGAAATAATCAAGGAATATCTTCAATTCAACAAATATGATTATACGGATTATGGAACTGATAGCCTAGACTCAGTCGACTATTTTGACTATGGTGTCAAAGCAGCTGAGGCTGTAGCCAAAGGTGAGGCGGATAGAGGGATAGTCATGTGTGGTACAGGTATTGGCATGACCATTTCCGCCAACAAAGTAAGGGGTATCAGATGTGCGCTCTGTCACGATGTATACTCAGCAGAGATGACTAGAGCACATAACAATTCCAATATGCTGGCAATGGGCGGACGAGTAATCGGACGTGATCTAGCGATAAGAATAGTTAAAGCGTGGTTGGAATCCGACTTCGAAGGCGGTAGGCATCAGAGAAGAATAAACAAAATAGCTGATTACGAGAATCAATGCCAGTGAAAAATAATACCTATTATGAACAGGATGATTAAGGAGCATACATGAAACAGATTTATATTGTTTTTTTCGTAACGTTCATCTTATCTTTTGTTTTGACACCGATAGCTAGGAAAATTGCCTTTAAACTGAATATACTTGATTATCCCAAGGATGATAGAAAGCTTCATATCAAACCAATTCCTTACCTTGGTGGAGCGGCTATATATGCCGCGACCATGATAGGGATGTTTCTATTTGTGGAATTGGACAAGACCACATTGGCAGTGATGGCCGGAGGCACCATCATATTTCTGGTGGGGCTTGTTGATGATATGAAGGATATATCGGCAAAAGTCAAATTGACTGGACAAATTGTCGGGGCGCTGGTGGCTATATGGGGAGGTGTAACCATAGAATGGATCAGTAATCCCTTTCCATCTTCAGAGATTGTAAGACTGTTCAATTTAACGATACCGGTCACTCTAATATGGATTGTTGGTATAACAAACACTATTAACCTGATTGATGGGATTGATGGACTAGCATCAGGAGTGGCTGCTATAGCGGCTGCGACACTTATGTTTATCGCTGCCATAAATGGATTCGAATTTATCATGCTGGAATGTGCTATTTTAGCAGGGGCTGCACTTGGATTTCTCCCTTACAATTTCAATCCTGCTAAAATATTTATGGGTGACACAGGGGCTTTATTTTTGGGATACATGCTGGCCATTTTATCGATTCGCGGGGTTATGAAGACTGTGACGTTAGTCACTTTAGTCGTAATGATTCTTGTTTTAGGTATTCCAATTTTGGATACTGTCTTTGCAATAATAAGAAGAACTATCAATAAAAAACCCATTATGTCGGCTGATAAAGGGCACCTTCATCATCGATTGGTAGATAAAGGCTTTTCACAAAGGGAGACCGTTGTGATTCTATATGGTATTAGCATAGCTTTTGGAGCAGCAGCAGTCTATATTACAGATTCAGATCCATTGGGAGGGACTTTTGTCATTATCATCACATCCGTTCTTATTGTGTTGGTAGGACGAAAAATGGGTCTGCTGAATGGAGAAAAGAAAAAGCGCTAAAGTTGAAGGAGTTTCAAATGGATAAGCTTAAAGTTTTAACGGTGTTTGGTACCAGACCTGAAGGAATAAAAATGGCACCCATTATCAAAGTATTGAGTGAGGATAAACGGTTCATACAACGAGTGTGCGTTACTGCACAACATAGAGAAATGCTAGATCAAGTGCTCAAAATCTTCAATATCACCCCTGATTATGACTTGGATATTTTTCAGCATGGACAATCACTTACACAGATAACAACCAGAGCAATGGAAGGGTTGGAGAAAATTGTCAAAGAGTTCCAACCTGATGTGCTTTTGGTACAAGGGGACACGACAACTGTTTTTGCTGGAGCCTTGGTGGGGTTCTATCATCAGGTCAAGGTAGGGCATGTCGAAGCAGGTTTACGAAGTGGCAATCTTTATTCACCCTATCCAGAAGAAGCCAATCGTAAAATGACCGGCGTTTTGTCTCATTATCATTTCGCACCAACAATAGCAGCAGCCAACAATCTATTGGTGGAAAACTATCCATCTGAAAAGATATTTGTAACGGGGAACACTGTCATAGATGCATTGCTGCGGGTTATAGACGATAGCTATATATTCGAAGATAGTTTTTTAAACTCCTTGGATTATCAAAATAAGAAAATAATTCTTCTGACCGCTCATAGAAGGGAAAACATCGGCGAACCAATGGTCAACATATTCCAAGCGATAAAAAGGGTTGTTGAGGAGAATAATGATATAGAGGTTGTGTATCCTATACACCTAAATCCCAATGTCAGAAGTATATCTGATAAAATTTTTGGAGATAGTGACAGAATCCATATCATCGAACCCTTGGACTATCTTCCTTTTGCCAATCTAATCAATAAGTGCTATTTGGTTGTCACTGATTCCGGTGGTGTTCAGGAAGAAGCCCCCACATTAGGTAAGCCGGTACTGGTTGTCAGAAAAGAGACGGAAAGACCTGAAGGTATAGAAGCAGGAACGGCGAAGTTGGCAGGCATCATTAAAGAAGACATCTATCAGATGATTTCAGAACTGATCAACGACCGTAGAAAATATGATGAGATGGCAAACGCTGTGAACCCTTATGGTGACGGTAACGCATCAGAAAAAATCAGAGATATTTTGATTAATGACTATTTTAATAACAATTCCTTTTAAGGGATTGTTATTTTTGTTATAATAGGACAATATATATTTCAGAGGTTCATATGAATTTAAAAAGCCTTAAATTTAAGATACCCATGTTATTCACTGGATATTTGTTGATTATGATTTTAATCAGTGCCGCTTTAGTCATTAATAGTGTTCAAAAAAATGCACTGGAAGAGAAGCTATCGAAAAATGCAGATATCGCAGAATTAATGAGTAAAAAGATTGAGATTTATCTGGATATGGCGATGGTTGATATTGTAACTTCTGCCAATCTTATTTCTTCAAACGAAAAGACTGAGGATAATATCTATTATGAGATTAATAGAATGTTCTATAATTATCCAAATTTTGGATTGGTATTTTTTACCAACGTAGAAGGTAGAATGGTTTATTCGAATCCATATAATCCTATTGCAATCAATGAGAAAACTTATACCGACAGAGACTATTTCCAACATATCATAGAGTACCAAGAGCCTTATATCAGCCAGTTATATGTCAGTCGTGTCCTTGGACGACCTCATTTTGTTGTTGCAGCCCCAGTTTTTCATGATGGCGAGCTATATGGCTTGATGGCTGGAGGAATACCTCTAAAATCCGTGAAAGATGTTGTCCTTAGCTCTGATGTAAAATTTAATGGTGGCATCTGGGTAGTAGATAGCAATGGTTCTCTAATTGTCAATCCGTACGAGGATCTGGATGACTTGGAAATATCAGTTTTCGAAAACAATCCTGTTGAAATGGATGGTGAAAGTACAGATATATATTCAGTGATCTCAAACAATACAAGGGTTAATATAACAATGGAAAGGGATAATGAAATTTATTATCTTGCTGTAAATGGTGTTGAAGGATCCAGTATGACTGTAATCGTTGAACAGGAAGAGACCGTATTACTTAATGAAGCCTATAAAATCTTGAATGACTTAAAATACATTTCATTTATAATAGTTGCCTTGGGAATAATCATTGGATTTATTATATCTTTAGGTGTCACTAGACCCATTGAAAAACTGGTTTCCATGGTAAGAGACTGGAGTGCTGGAGACAACAAGTTTGGAGATTTATCTATTATTAGAGAAGATGAGATTGGTGAGTTGGCTAATACATTTAGAGATATGACGGTAAGCCTGGACATAAAAGTGGAGGAGCTAAAAAAGTCTATTGAGAGAGAAAATAGAATACAGCAATATTTGAACAATATTCTGATGAGTGTGGGTAGTGGAATAGTGGTGATTGACTCTAAAGAGAATATTGTTATATTCAATAAGGCTGCTGAGAATATCACTGGGTATGCTAGTAACAGTATGATTGGGAGCAGATTCACATTTTTGAGTGACAGTATACATTTTGATCTTGCCAAATTAGTCTCTGAATTACAACAGATGGATAATGATATACTTGAGAAGGAAGGATTAATATTTAAAAAGGAAAAGAGAAATATACCTTGTAGAATTTTATGTACAAAAGTCAAGAACAGCAGTGATGAGGAAATAGGCTACGTCTTCTTGTTTATCAATCTAGAAGTTTTTAAAAAAATGGAAGAGGAATTGAAGAGAGAAGATAGGTTAAGTATTGTGGGAGAGTTTTCATCATCTATCATTCATGATATAGGGAACCCATTGGCAGGATTAAGCAACTTACTGGAACTATATAAGAGCAACGCGACAACAGATGAAGAAAAGAGCGAAATATTAGTACTGATCGAAGATGAAATCAATGAATTGAATCAGATAGTTTTAGAGTTTTTAAACTTTACAAAATCAGAGGACCATGTAGATATCAATGTGGATGTATGCCAAATTGTGGTCGAGGCGGTGAATATTTTAAGAGCGGAGATGATTAATCGGGATGTGAAAATTCATACATCCTTTGAAAGAAATGTGATGTATGCAAGTGTTGATAGAAGAAACTTTAAACAGGCCATAATCAATATCATCAAAAATTCTGTTCAGGCTATCAATGACAATGGTCACATATTCATTGATATTAAGGAAACTAATGAAAAAATCCATATAGTGATAAAAGACACTGGAATAGGGATTAAAGATGATGAATTAAAAAATATATTCGAGCCTTTTTACACCACCAAAAAAGACGGAACCGGGTTAGGTCTTTCAACCGCCTACAAAACAATCAGAGATAATGACGGCAGATTAGAAGTGTCCAGTAAATATAAAGAGGGAACCGAGTTTATCATCACCATTCCAAACAGGAGGTTAAAAAGATGAATATTCTGATTATCGACGATGAAAAAAGCATACGATATTCCCTGAAAATAGGTATTCAGAAGCTAGAAGGAGTCAATGTTCATGTTGCACAATCGGGAGAGGAAGGCTTGGAAATTATAAGAAATAAAAAGATTGATTTGGCCATCATTGATATCAAGTTGCCAGGTATTGATGGCATAGAAGTGCTGGAAACGATTAACAGACTCAAAATAGAAACGACAGTCATCATGATCACCTATATCAGTGAAGTCAGGCTAGCTGTTAAAGCGATGAAGCTTGGCGCTTATGATTATGTCACTAAGCCATTCAAGATTGCCGATGTAGTTGATTCTATCAATAGCTTGAGAGATTTCATCAATAAAAAGACCAATATAAAAAGATACGAATCGAATGAATTGATTGGCAGCAGTGACAGCACAGAAAAAATTAGACAAATCATTAAGAGAATAACAGAAAAGAATTTAAATACAAGCGTGTTGATTATGGGAGAAAGTGGCACTGGAAAGGAAATAGTGGCTAAAAGCATCGCAAAAAATCTTGGTGAAGATA
>LGGM01000131.1 GCA_001509345.1 Clostridiales bacterium 38_11 | reverse complement strand
TGTCCAGTTTTAAGTGCCATAAAGTAACCTCCTAAATTCTAATAAATAATATTGATGTACAACTATTACTATAGCATAACAAAAAAATTTATGAAACCCTTATTGCTTAAGAAAAAGTTATATGATATGATAATATTCGAAACAAAAAACATCATCAAGCCGAAGTGGCGGAACTGGCAGACGCGCTAGATTCAGGTTCTAGTGAGCGCAAGCTCGTACAGGTTCGAGTCCTGCCTTCGGCACCAAAGCAAAGAAAACCGTTGAAATTTAAACGGTTTTTTTGATGTCATAAAATATTTAACCACTTTTTAACTACTGAGTTTATAAAAAGATTAAAAAAATACACTTTCATTTTTACATATGATATAATAATTCAAGATATATTAAAAAGGAGAGATAAACAGATGAAATTGAATGATGTAGTAATCGTAGGAGCCGCCAGGACACCTATTGGCGATTTTATGGGCTCTTTAAAGAGTTTCAGTGGCGTTGACCTTGGTGTGGCTGCGGTCAATGGTGCGTTGAAAAAAGCCGGTGTGGATCCAAAATATGTTGAAGAATTAGCGGCAGGATGCATCTACAAGAACGGGCAAAAAGGAAATCCGGCAAGACAGGTCCAACTAAAAGCAGGCATTCCGACAACCAGTTGGGCTTATACACTGGACCAACAATGTGCTTCCGGTATGAAAGCCTTTGAGTTGATATACCAGTCTGTTGCTTTGGGAAAAGCTTCGGTTGCAGTTGCACTTGGAATGGAAAGCATGACCAATGCCCCTTATCTGTTGCTGAATGCAAGAGAAGGCTATCGTATGGGAGACGGTAGTTTGAAGGATAGCATGCTCTATGACGGTTTGATTTGTGCCATGGAAGGCTATCACATGGGAATAACAGCAGAGAATCTTGCTACTGAGTATGGTATTTCAAGAGAAGAGCAGGATGAATTGGCTTTGATGAGCCATCAAAGAGCTGTAGCTGCAAAAAAGAACGGCCTGTTTATCGACGAGATAGTACCGATGGAGATCAAGACAAGAAAAGGGGTTACTGTGGTTGATCAGGATGAGCATCCTAGAGAGGATGTAACACTGGAAAAACTAGCTGCCATGAGGCCTGCATTTGACAAGAATGGTACTGTCACTGCAGGAAACGCATCAAGCATCAATGATGCCGCTGCAGCCTTGGTTCTTACAACAATGGAGAAAGCAAAAGAGCTTGGACTGAAGCCGTTGGCAAGAATAGTTGCAACTGCCAATTCAGGCGTTGAACCAAGAATTATGGGAATCGGACCTGCTTATTCAATACCAAAATCAATAGAATTAGCCGGCTTAACAGCTGATGACATAGACTACTATGAAATAAACGAAGCATTTGCAGCGCAGTTTTTAGCAGTCAATAAGGTTTTGAAGCTAGATATCAATAAGGTCAATGCAAATGGGTCAGGTATCAGTTTGGGACATCCAGTAGGAGCTACGGGCGCAAGACTTGTACAGACACTGATTTACGAATTAAAAAGAAGAAATGGAAGATATGGCGTGGCTTCTTTATGTGTTGGTGGCGGACCATCTATGAGCGTAGTTATAGAAAATTTGTCATAATCTGAAAGCAAATCAATGAAACATTTAAAACGTCAATTGCAGCTTATAGCTGCAATTGTTTCTTTTTAGTAGAAGTTTCATTCGTTAATGAGTATAATATAGATAACAACAGAATTGGAGTAACTAAACCATGCTGAAAAAACGATTTATACCAAGAACCGTGTTATTGTTGGTACCTTTATTGTTGCAACTAGCTATATTTATTGTTTTGGTTCGGAGATTCAACGAATACTTTGGGTATTTTTATGTGGTTAGTATTACTATCAGCATAATTGTGGTGGTGATGATACTCAATAACAGAACTAATCCTTCCTATAAAATCGCATGGATTATTCCTATTATGCTGTTTCCGATTTTTGGTGGTATTTTTTACCTATTAGTTGGAAGAAATAAACTCAGCAAAAGGAATAAAAAAAGAATGCAGTTGATTGAAATCAAGACAAAAGAAACTCTGGAAACACATCATCACGTATTGGATAAGATAAAGGGCATTAGAAGAGGCGCAGCCCTCCAATCCAGCTATATCCAGAATTATGCATACTTTCCTCCATATGAGGATTCGCAAACAGAATACCTGCCTATTGGTGAGATTAAATTCCAACGGCTAAAAGAGGCATTGGAAAACGCACAGTATTTTATATTGCTGGAATATTACATAATTGAAGAAGGCAAAATGTGGAATAGCATATTGGAGATCCTGAAGATAAAAGTGTCAGAAGGGGTCGATGTGAGAATCATATATGATGGTGTAGGGTGCATTTTCACTTTGCCGATGGACTATCACTTGAAACTTGAGGAGATGGGCATCCAGTGCTGCGTGTTCAATCCAATCACGCCTATTTTATCATTGAAGGGAAATACGAGAGACCATAGAAAGATAGCCATCATAGATGGCCATACAGGGTTTACAGGTGGCATCAACTTGGCTGATGAATATATCAATGAGATAGACAAATACGGGCATTGGAAGGATACCGCCATCATGGTCAAGGGGAAAGCAGTATGGAGTCTGACCGTTATGTTTTTATCCATGTGGGATTATCTGAGAGGAATAGATGAGGATTTCAATACGTTCAGAAACTATTCATATAGCGAAATTGAAAATGAATCCATGGGTTTTGTTCAGCCCTTCGCCGACACCCCTCTTGATTATGAATCTGTGGGGCAAACCGTCTATTTGAATCTGATCAGTAAAGCCAGTAAAAGTATATATATCACAACTCCCTATCTGATCATTGATTATGAAATGATCAATGCTTTGTCAACGGCGGCAAAAAATGGAGTAGATGTCAGAATCATAACGCCCCACCATGGTGACAGATGGTTTGTCCATTCGGTCACGCGATCTTATTACAAACAGCTGCTCGAAGGCGGTGTCAAAATATATGAGTATAGTCCCGGTTTCATCCACTCAAAAACATTCGTAGTGGATGATGATTATGGGGTAGTTGGCACCATCAATCTGGATTACAGAAGCCTCTATCTCCACTTTGAGTGTGGTGTTTGGTTATTCAAGACAGAGAGTGTGGTTCACATGAAGGATGACTTCATAGACACGTTGGCGATGTGTCAGCAAATATCATTGGAACAAGTCAACAGTCTTCCGTGGTACAGGGTACTGGTACGGCTGATACTAAGGATATTTGCACCTTTGCTGT
>LGGM01000001.1 GCA_001509345.1 Clostridiales bacterium 38_11 | reverse complement strand
GCAGCTTCACAATTGGGTGATCCGTAGCGATGGGAATCTTCCGCGGTAAATGCAATGCAACCGCTCCTAAGTATGGCATCAACTTCATCAGGATGGCCTGCTGGATGAATACACCCAAGGAGTATCTGATTTTCACGAATTAACCCGTATTCACATGGCTCAAACTCTTTAACCTTTGCGACCATATCACAACGGCTGTAGATTTCCTCCATTGTCTCAACAATTGTTGCTCCAGCTTCAATATAGTTTTTATCCGTAAAATTAGCCCCTTTTCCACAATTCTTTTGAGCCAGTACCGTATGTCCGGAAGATATGATGCTCTTAACTTCTATAGGTGTACATATGACCCTGTTTTCACCTTCTTTTATATCTTTAAGTACGCCGAATATCATAAGAGAACCTCCTGATAATTTAAATTTCTAATGGTTAAAACCCTTTAACTACCTAATCAAACCTTCAATGTTGCAATGAAATTTTTACCATTTTTGATTTGTCTGTCTACATCGCTAAATGAAGTTCCTCCATAGCTGTTTCTATTTGTAATACAGTTTTCAATGCTAAATTGACTTAAATCATCTAGTTCAATTGGGAAATCAACTTTTTTAAGATCTGATTTCGTTATATCCGGAAAATTTTTGTTGTGTTTTTCGCAATACTTTACAAGAACACCAACTATTTCATGAGCCTCTCTGAATGGTATTTGATTCTTGACCAAATATTCTGCTATGTCAGTTGCCTCAATAAACCCTTTTTTGAGGTGTTCTTTCAGTACTTCTTCGTTAAACGTTATATTTTGTAACATCCTTGCAAAAATAAACAGCGTTCTATCTAATGTATGTATGCTATCAAAAAGCGCCTCTTTGTCTTCTTGATAGTCTTTATTTAGGGTTAAAAAGGTTCCTTTTAATACAGTCAACATGGTGACAAGATTTCCAATTGCCCGACCTGATTTTCCTCTTACAAGCTCAGCAATATCAGGGTTTTTCTTTTGTGGCATAATACTGCTACCTGTACAGAAGCTATCATTGATGGTGATAAAATTGAATTCTTGCGAATTAAATACAATAATTTCTTCAGCAAAACCACTTAAATGTATCATACACATTGCAGCATTAAACAGATACTCTGAGATGCTGTCTCGTGAACCAATTGTATCCAAAGCATTTTCTGACGTCTCAGCAAAGCCAAGAAGTTCCGTTATAAATGCACGATCTGTAGGTAGCGTCGTACCTGCCAAGGCGCACGCCCCCAATGGATTGACGTTTATTCTTTTAAGAGATTCTTGGAACCTTTCAACATCTCTCTTCAAGCCTTGGAAATGCGCCATATAATAAAATCCAACTGTGATTGGCTGTGCATGCTGTAAATGTGTAAAGCCAGGCATAATTTTGTGGGCTTCTTCCTCAGCTTTTTTCACAATAACCTCCAACAAATCTTGCAGGCATGCAATTGTCTTTTTCGTCGCTTCTCTTAAAAACAAGGTCTCATCTACAGCGTTCTGGTCATTTCGGCTTCGTGCTGTGTGAAGATACTTTCCGGTATCTCCAATCTCTTTTATCAACTCTTTCTCTATGATCATCATAATATCTTCATCAATGATATTTAACTCCACCTCATTTTGGTCTAGTTTTTTTTCAACGATAGAAAGTCCGCGGAGCAATTCATCTCGAATAGCCTCGCTAATAATGCCTTGCTTTTCTAGCATTTTTACATGAGCAATACTTCCCATTATGCTATATTTGTATAATTTATAATCAAAGCTAATGGACTCATTGTAATCTGCCGTATAATGCTCCATCTGCTTTGAAAATCGTCCACTCCATAAATTTGCCATCATAACTCTCCTCAATATGTTAGACGTAATATTATTGGTTGCAAGTATCATGCCACTTCAAAATGGCTGTATTAGCAAACACCAATCAAAAAAACAGGATTAAATGGCTTTATATTAGCCATATAAGCCTATTAAAACCAAGTTTTGATACCACTTACTCTATTTAGAAACTGACTTTAACGTGATAATATTCCCCAGCAGTTCAAAACCAGTTGAAGTAATCTGGCTTCCACCTCTACCCCTTGTTGATTTGATATAACCCATTTCATTCAGTATCCTCAAGCCATATCGAACTTCTGTTTCAGTAAACAGATAGCCATGTTCATTTAATGTTTCTTCGAGTTTAATGCGACCCCATTTTTGATTGTTGTCCCCCTCTGAGCTCAACACTTTCAAAATGCCTTCGAATAACTCGAATCTTTTTCCTTCTCGCAACAAAAACATGATATTGCTTTGATGGTTATCACCAATAGAATGCTCCATACGAATCGCTTCTGTTGAAGCTTTCTCATTGAGTATGTCTTTTGGCAAATCGAGTAGTTCGATATAGTCTTTATCGAAGTTACACATAAATTCAACTACGTTGCGCAACTCCCTGACATTGCCTGGCCAACTATATTTGCATATTTTTTGCAAAGCTGCTGGAGAAGTTCTCCATTTTTTGGACATCATCTTCATAAAGTGCTCAATTAGGATTGGGATGTCGCCTTTTCGTTCTCTCAGTGGAGGAATTTCCAACGGTAACACATTCAGTCTGTAATATAAATCCTCACGAAACTTTTTTTCCTTAATCAGCTCTTTTATATTTCTATTGGTTGCTGCAATCACTCTAATATTCACATCAATCAGCTTTAAAGAACCAATCCTTGCAACTTTTTTTTCCTCCAAAACACGTAGCAATTTACTTTGCAATGTCAATGGCATTTCACAAATTTCATCTAAAAAGATGGTTCCCATATGTGCAAGTTCAAAAAGACCAATCTTTCCACCTTTTTTTGCACCAGTGAAAGCACCGTCTTCATAGCCAAACATTTCACTTTCAAGCAAATTTTCAGGAATCGCGGAACAATTCAAAGCGACAAAGCTGAATTTATTTCTAGGGGATAGATTATGTATGCTTTGCGCAAACACCTCCTTGCCGGTTCCACTTTCACCGGTTATAAGAACGGATGAATCTGACTTTGCCATTCTTACGCCATTCATGATAGTTTCTTTGATTTTTGCACTTTCTCCCTTGATATCAGAGAAAATATATTTCGCTTCATGCTTGGTACCAGATATTTTTGAGCGGATCATATGTTGCTTTTCTTCAAGTTCATCAAAGTTCCTGAGTGTGATGATATTGCATTTTCCCGTATCATCTGAATAGATTGTTGAAACTCTCGTGATGATATTCACACCATCAATTGAAATAATTTTCTCGATGGTCTTTTGCTTTTTCGAATCCCCAGTGATGTCAATCTTCAGTTCTGGAAGAATATCGGCAATATTAAAGTCTTCAATAATTTCAGATCTGTTTTTTAGAATAGCCTTAGCCTTTTGATTCGCCAAATATATATTGTTTGTCAGATTGGTAAGAACAATACCATCATCCATCAACTCAATAAGTGCCTTAATCTGTTCCGATAAATTCTCATTATCACCAAGCAGCTTTTCTATACCGTCAGAAGTCAACAACACATTATTTCGTGCTTTTTGAGCTTCCTCGGTATTGAAAATGCCATCAATCCCCATTTTAGCGGCCAAATCTGCCACGCTATTAACATCCAAAACCCTATCTCCAATGTTAATAATATTCATGATGCCAGGTGGCATGATTTGCATCTCATTAGGCGTAATTGCTGTCACAATGCTTTTATCCCTGCTATTCTCATCACCATAATAAGGCACCAAATCTAGATTCTTGTAGCCCGCTTCATAAATTTGAGTGATTACTTCCATGCACATGCGATGATCAATGTTAACTAGCAGAATTCTGTTATTGGTCGGCACATTTTTTAACATATCTGCTTGCTGTTGGCTCAATGTAAAATGTATGACCTGTAAAACAGAAGTCTCTTTTATTTTTTCATACACTCTTTTAAAAATTATAAATCCGGAAAGAACAATATATTTTTCATCAATAAAATCTTTGCTATCGATTTCACTTACGGAATAAGCTTTTATACTCACCTTATTCCCAAAATAAACCTCTATACTTGCTTTAATGTAATTAGCATAGCTTTGTTTAAATGCAATAACTGCAACTTCTTTCATTTTATTATAATCCTTTCTTCATCACTTCGAAAAAGCCAAAATAAGTGTTATAAGAGATTAATCAAAGTCCAATATCGTGTCTTCGATTTAAAAAAATTATAAACGTCTGTACAATCTTTGTCAACGTTGAACAAAAATCACGCTCTGAAGCTTTTTTGTTTATTTTTACACGTCTTTTATATATAATGTATTTAATATGATTTATGGAGGTCATTCAATGTATATATTAGTATTAAACTGCGGGAGCTCTTCAATTAAATTTCAGGTTTGCGAAATGCCAGGCTACCACGTCTATGTGAAAGGTTCTATTGGTAAAATAGGTTACAGCGACTCGGAATTCAAATTTGAAATCAAAAATAATGACAGCATTAAAGAGTCACTTGCAATAGATAATCATGAACAAGGCATCGATTTGATTCTTCATACGCTAACTTCTAAAGAAAATTCTCTTGGTTTCTCAATGTCGGATATAGCTGCTATCGGACATAGGGTAGTACAGGGAGGGGAAAAACATAATGTATCACTTCAGATAACCCAACCTGTCATTGATTATATTGAGGCAATAAAGGATCTGGCACCACTTCACAATCCGAATCATTTATCGGGTATATACGCGTGTCAGAAATTATTGCCTGGAATACCACAAATAGCCGTATTTGACAATGGCTTCCATATGACACTGCCAAGGCACGCCTATCTATATGCCTTGCCATTGGAGCTGACAAATAAATACAAAATCAGGAGATATGGATTCCACGGAATTGCTTTCAGAAGCATGCTGGAGCAAGCTCAAAAATTCTTGGCTGAAGATACCGCTAAGTACCGTATCGTCAATATGATGCTGGGTAGTGGGACAACTGCTAATGCAGTGTATTATGGAAAATCCATTGACGTCAGTACAGGATTCACACCTCATGAAGGATTGATACAATCCACACGTTCCGGTGATATGGATGCAGCAGCCTTGTTGTACCTAATAAAGAAAGAGAACATTTCCATTGAAGAGGCAGACAATATCATCAACAAAAAAAGTGGCTGGCTTGGACTCTCTGGTCTGAGCAATGATATGAGGGAAATACAGGAAGAATCCAATAAAGGCAACCAACGAGCTACAGACACGATCGATGCAGTTTGCCATAGGTTCAGAAAATATATTGGAGCTTATGCCGCAGAGATGGCGGGGATGGATGTTCTTATATTTTCAGGTGGTGTGGGTGAAAATTCATGGTATATAAGAGAAAGAGTCTGTATTGGATTTGAATATATGGGTGTTAAACTTGATTTGAACAGAAATAAAATGCTGTCTGGAGAAGGTGTAATCAGCACCGATGACTCCAAGGTGAAAATAATTGTAGTCAACGCAAATGAAGAAATGATTATTGCAGAAGATACTTACGAAATAGTTGCCGGAAAAACAACTACTACTGGTTTATGAAAATGAAAATACCTTCACCAAAACATAACTGGTGAAGGCTAAAAAGGAGATTATAAAAGTGCTTATGGCTACTTGTAAAGTATACCATACACTTTTTGAAAATGGAAGAAAATTTTCTTTCATTTTATCTTTTTTTATTAGAGATTGTACTTTTGTTTTTTTCTGACTAATGTTGATATATCAATTCCTAGTTTTGACGATGCTTCTTTCATGTTCTTGCAGGCCTCCAATGTGCTTTCAATAATCATTTTTTCTTGATATTCCAGCTGTTGCTTTAGCGTTAGTTTATCTTTTGTCCAGTGAATCAGCTTGGTGATATCTATTTCATGCCCTTCCTCGTTGACTTGTTCTCTAAATAGTTTTGATTCCAAACAAACATCATCCGAAATGATAACCATTCTTTCAACTATATTTTTCAGTTCTCTGATATTGCCTGGCCAATTATAAACCAGCAGATGCTCGAGGCACTCTGGGGAGAAAAAGCAATTTCTTCTGTGTTTGTTGTTGTAATATTCAAGAAAGCTTTGGGCAAGTGGCAACAGATCCTCTTGTCTCTCCCTCAAAGGTGGAATCTTGAGTATGATGACATTAAGTCGGTAGTATAAGTCTGCCCTGAATTTTTTTTCGTCTACCAGTTTTTTCAGGTCTGTATTGGTTGCAGCTATTATTCTTGCATTGAAAGCAATCGTTTTGTTGCCACCTATTCGATAAAACTTCTTATCGTTTAGCGCATTCAATAGCTTGATTTGAAGCATATAGGGCATATCTCCTATCTCATCAAGAAAAATAGTTCCTTTTCCCGCCTCTTCGAACAACCCCTTTTTGCCCCCTTTTTGTGCGCCGGTAAAAGCTCCTTCCTCATAACCAAATAATTCCGACTCAATCAGATGCTCCGGTATAGCGCCACAGTTGATTTTAATGATGTTGCCATCATTTTCTCTTTCGCTGCTACTGTGGATGTAAGTAGCTAGAAAATCCTTGCCAACACCTGTTTCGCCTAAAATCAAGACAGTGCTGTCGACCTTTGATAATCTATCCGCTTTGGAATACAAGGACTTCATCTTCTTATTATTGGATATGACGACATCCTTATCGCTTGATTTAGTATCTACGGAGTTGAGTTTTTTGGTATAAATCAGTGACAAGGTTTCTTCCTTGGCAATCTTTTTCATCAGCATATCCAACTCAGACACGTCTCTGATTACGGCAATGGTCCGTTTTAGATGACCCTTCTCATCATAAATCGGTGATCCTGACACCAAGCATTTTTGGCCTTTATAATAGTTGTTGATAGTTGATACCGGGCCCCTTGTCTCTATGACTTTAGCGCAACAGGAATTTGGCAAAACACGTTCATCTCTCAGTTCATAGACTGTTTGTCCAATTAGGTCATCCCTGTCAAGACCGGAAAGATTTAGAAAAGAATCATTTACATATAGTGTTTTACCCCATTCATCTGTAATGTAAATGCCATCCTCCAGTTTATTGAATAACTCATTGTATAGGTATTGTTGTTTGTTCAGATAGCTAATCTGATTCTCCAGTTCCTTGTAAATTTTATAATCAGTCAGCAGAAACAGAAACAACTCATCATCGTTCAAATCAAATTTTCTTAGCATCAGATAAAATTTATCACCATATTTGTTTTCGACTTCATAAAAATTGTCAAAATAATCATAACGTATATTGTTAAAATGTAATGTTAGTTTTTTGTTTTTAATGTCTTCGTTTTCTTTGGTGAAATGGTAGAAGTGATCATCAAACTCCTTTATGTTATATTTCTCATCGGTTATGACATAACTAAAGTACAGCAATTCAAGATTTGGTGCACTAATATTTTTTTTCATAAGACACCTCCAAACATATTATATAGGACACATGTGCATTTTTGCAATACTATATTATTATTATATGCATTTTTGCATATAATAATAAATATAAATCATTTTCATAAATTTAAGAAATAAGTGATAGCAATATCTCGAGTATTATGTTAAAATATTATTGAAGTTGGCATAGAAATTGCTATTTAGTTAGTAGCTAACGATAAAATTAATTCTAAGGAGGATTTTATAATGAAAAGAGAAGTAGTAATAGCATCAGCAGTTAGAACACCTATAGGTTCATATGGTGGAAGTCTTGCAGCTTTATCAGCAGTTCAGTTGGGAGTATTTGCCGCTAAAGAGGCCATGAAACAAGCTAAAATAACACCTGATATGGTTGATGAGTATGTCATGGGAAATGTTTTGAGCGCAGGTTTGGGACAAAACGTGGCTAGACAAGTAGCGATAGGTGCCGGAGTACCTGTTGAAGTAACCGGTTTCACTATCAACAAAGTCTGTGGATCAGGTTTGAGAGCGGTTAGTTTGGCTTTTCAATTTATACAAAATGGAGATTGCGACATCGTGTTATGTGGTGGAACTGAAAGCATGAGCAGGGCCCCTTACGTTTTAAACAACCATCGTTGGGGACAAAGAATGGGAGACGGGAAAATAGTTGACTCAATGGTATACGATGGATTGACAGATGTATATAATAATTATCACATGGGTATCACCGCAGAAAATATCGCAGAGCAATGGAAAATCACAAAAGAAGAGCAAGATCTTTTTGCTGTGTCTAGCCAGAATAAGACTGAAGCAGCTCAAAAATCCGGTAGATTCAAGGATGAAATAGTTCCTGTGGAAATACCACAAAGAAAAGGTGACCCTATAATTGTAGATACGGATGAATTTCCAAAGCATGGAGCAACTATAGAGAAATTTGCTAAATTGAAACCAGCTTTCAAAAAAGACGGTACAGTAACAGCTGCAAATGCATCTGGAATCAATGACGGCGCATCAATGTTGGTAGTAATGAGCAAAGAGACTGCCGATAAATTAGGTGTTGAGCCTTTAGCAACAATCGCAAGCTTCGCATCAAGCGGCGTTGATCCTACTATAATGGGTTATGGACCAGTTCCAGCAACTAAAAAAGCATTAGCGAAATTGGGTTGGACTATTGATGATCTGGACTTGATTGAAGCAAATGAAGCTTTTGCCGCACAATCAATCGCAGTCGTCAGAGATTTGGGACTGAATACCGAAAAAGTTAATGTCAATGGTGGCGCGATTGCATTAGGTCATCCAATAGGTGGTTCTGGAGCCAGAATTCTAGTAACATTATTGCATGAAATGAAAAAACGAGATAGCAAGAAAGGTTTAGCCACATTATGCATTGGTGGTGGAATGGGAACATCTCTTCTGGTGGAAAGAAAGTAATAATACACGAAGGAGGTAAAAGATTGAATAAATTCATAACCGCAACAGAAGCCGCATCAAAAATAAAAGACGGTATGACAATCATGGTTGGTGGCTTTCTGGGAATCGGATCCCCACCAAAAATATTGGCTGCTTTAGCTGAAAGTGGTGTCAAGGATTTGACACTAATCTGCAATGACACTTCTTTCCCTGATAAAACAGTTGGGCAATTGGTGGTCAATAAGCAATTCAAAAAAGTAATTGTTTCGCATATAGGAACTAACCCCGAGACCGGTAGACAGATGAATGCAGGGGAAACCGAGGTTGATTTGGTCCCTCAAGGCACCTTAGCTGAAAGAATCAGGTGCGGTGGATTTGGACTTGGAGGTGTTCTGACACCTACAGGTATTGGGACAGAAGTCGAGAACGAAAAAGAAAGAATCAAGGTCAATGGGCAGATCTATCTTTTAGAGACGCCATTAAAAGCTGATATTGCGCTTATTTGTGGCACAAAAGTTGATAAGAGAGGTAATATCTATTATCACGGTACAGCCAGAAACTTTAATCCACTGATGGCCATGGCGGCTGAAACAGTCATTGTTGAAGCAGAAGAAATAGTAGAGGTTGGAGAATTGGACCCAAACTGCGTAGCAACTCCATTTAACTTTATTGACTATATCGTTGGAGGTGCAGAATAATGGCTTTGGATAAAAACCAAATAAAAGAAGTAATCGCTAAAAGAGTCGCTAAAGAACTGAAGGATGGTGACCTTGTCAATCTTGGAATAGGATTGCCTACTTTGGTTGCTAACTATATACCGGAAGATATTGAAGTTTATTTCCAATCTGAGAATGGGCTGATTGGATTAGGCCCTGTCCCTGAAAAAGGCATGGAAGACTGGCATATAACAAACGCTGGTGGACAACCTGTCAGTTTGCTGAAGGGTGGATGTTATTTCGACAGTGCCACATCGTTTGGAATCATAAGAGGTGGACATGTCGATGCCACAGTTCTTGGTGCTCTGGAAGTTGACGGAAAAGGAAACCTCGCAAACTGGAAAGTGCCTGGTAAAATGGTGCCTGGTATGGGTGGCGCTATGGACCTGACCGTTGGTGCAAAGAAAGTAATTGTTTCGATGCAGCATACTCAGAAGGGCGCGCAAAAAATACTGAAAGAATGCACATTACCTTTAACAGCAAAACAACAAGTGGACCTGATTATCACCGAAATGGCAGTGATGGAAGTTACGCCTCAGGGATTGGTCTTAAGAGAAATTGGCCCGGATACGACGATTGAAAATGTCGTGGCAGCAACCGGTGCAAAACTGATTATACCCGAAGAAGTAAAAAGCTTCGGTCTATAAATTTATAATTACTCCTCAAAAACTCAACAGCAAAACCCCGCAGAATCATATTGCGGGGTTTTGTGTTTTTAATATCAACTTGTCTAGAGCATAAGCTACACCATCATTTTCATTGGAGAGAGTAATAAAATCAGAGCTTTGCTTCACATATTCTTCGCCATTCTCCATGCAGATGCCTAGTCCTGCATATTCTATCATAGGCAGATCGTTGAAATTATCACCTATAGCCATAATCTCATGCCTTTGTATATGCCACTTACGGGCAAGGAATTCTAAAGCGTAGCCTTTTGTAGCTTTTTTTCTGGTGAATTCCAGAAAATTCTTTTTTGAAAAAAACATGTTTGTTGCAGCTGATTTAAATTTCAAAATATCATCATATGCTCTTTTCAGCTTTTCATTTTCATCAATCAAGACGACCTTAGGTGTTTTATTAAAGGTATAATCCTGGAGGCTGCCCACCGCAACTATCTCCACTTTTCTAGCGAAGCTCTCATAAAAATCAGTCCACTTATTTAAACGTCTGACATATATTTTTGTGTTGTCATAGATATTAACATGGATATCATGGTTCTCAGCGTACTTTAAAATATCCATAATACCATCTTTTTCAAGCTGACAGGAGTATAAGATTTCGTCAGTTTTCGGGTCTATTATTGTTGCTCCCTGGAAGCTTCCGAAAGGCTCATCTAATCCCAATCCCTCAACAATAGGTCTTACTGCGGCAGTAACCCTTCCAGTGAGTATGATTAGCTTGATGCCTCGTTTCTTTACCTCGTTAATCGCTTCCCTGTTATTATCACTCACCGAGAAATCATTTTTTAGCAGAGTGTCATCCAAATCACATGCAATTAGTTTAAACATCTACTCCTCCCCATTCCTACTAGTCCTTCTTGTAGACCTTTTTGATATCATCTTTTAGGCTTGATAGGTGGTTTTCCATGGCCTTGACAGCACCAATTTTGTCTCCTGCCTTAATAGCCTTAAACACCTCAAAATGCTCAACAATTATACTTTCCGGGTTGTATGATTCATTGAAATAGATCAGTCTGAATCGCTGCATAATCTCATTGAGAGCGTCCATAAACGAAATCAGTTTTTTGTTGCCCGATAACGCTAAAATATTATTGTGGATTGTCGTGTCCAGATAAACCATCCTTTGGATGTCATCCTCTTCAAAGGCCTTTTTGAACTCGTTGTTGATACTTTCCAACTCTTCTATCTTCTCTGCCTCATTCTTTTCGATGGCCAGCTTTACTGCGTAGGTTTCCAATGCTTCTCTAACTTCAAGTGTATCAATGATATCTTCATAGGATATATCTGATACATAAGCCCCTTTTCTTGGTTCCATGATGACAAGCCCCTCCAACTCCAGTTTTCTGATAGCCTCTCTGACAGGTGTTCTGCTGACACCCAATTGATCAGCCAACTGGATCTCCATCAGTCTTTCTTTAGGTTCCAACTTCCCCTTCAATATCGCATCCTTCAAAGTCTCAAATACAATATCCCTTAAAGGCTTGTATTCATTGATGTTAATAACATCTAGCTTTCTCTCCATTCTCTATTCCCTCCCTTGTGGTTCTTGTGATATAGATTTCCTTGTATTGTTGTCTGAAATATGTGGCCGCCTGATTTAATGTCAAACTGTCTGGATAAAACCCTATTACAGCCGATCCGGTTCCTGTCATTTGCGCACTGATACCCCCCGTTTTCAATATATGATTCTTAATTGATTTGATTTCAGGATATATTTCAATAACAATATCCTCCAAAGCGCTTTTGCATTCCAGGATAACCTCATCATCTTTGCCTTCATTAATTTTATCAATAAGTATATTGATATCATACCGATTGAACATTTCCGGTGTGATCAAGCCATAGATATCTTTGGTTGCTATGCCAAATTGAGGTTTCACTACCAGGATATTCTGCCAATAGAAATCTTTCAGACGAGTCAGTTTCTCCCCGGCTCCTTGTGCTAAGCAAGTGCCTCCAAATATGCAAAAAGGAACATCTGCCCCAATAGCTTTGCCTAAATCCACCAGTTCTTCATCTGAAATATTCAAACCCTTAAGATCTCTAATTCCGAGAATGACTGCCGCTGCATTTCCACTTCCTCCAGCAAGTCCAGCTCCCTGTGGAATTCCTTTTTTGATTTCTATTTCATATCCCTCATCCAAATGGTATCTATTGATCATCAATTCAGCTGCTCTATAAACCGTGTTACGGTTATCCAAGGGGATTGATGAATTATTACATTTTATTATTATGCTTTTATTTGTATTTTTAATCATTATCTCATCTTTTAAATCTATTGTTTGCATAATAGTTTCTATCTGATGGTAGTTGTCTTGTCTTTTTGATACAATGTTAAAAAATAGATTTATTTTGGCAAAAGAATATAGTTTTTGGCTTTTTTGTATGTTCATAAAATCCCTCAAATATAGTTATAGTAATGAAAAAATACATGCTCAAATTCAATATTGTCAAAAAGCATTTTGTATACAGCATATTATATCATATATACTGTATAGAATCATCAGAAAGATTTTGTTTTAATAAAAAAAAGTTGTTTCTTATTAAACCTCTTGAATAAATTAAGTATATTGGTTATAATATAGGTACAACAGATATTCTATTTTGTCTATAAAGTAATGTAGATGAAGAGGAAAAGGGTTTGATATCTTGTGAATGTTGCAAGAAAAAACCAAATTAAGTTTAAGATAACCAATCTGATACGTTGCGAGAAAATGATAGGATAGGGTAGATGTTTTAAGTATATATTCTGACCTACAGAATATTACTAAAATACATAAGGGTGTGATTCCACCAAAAAGGAGTAAGCATGAAAACAGAATCATAGAAACCAGTTCTCTTAAGAAGTTCAAGAGGGCTGGTTTCATTTTGTGTCGTTTTTCTCTTATACTATCTCAGATTATCTATTTTTCCCGGGAATTAGATCCGGGACCGCTTTTTTTACTGCAACCAATAGTATAGGTATAAAAATCAATTGAATCATAATACCCGGTATACCTGTTGTTACCGCACCTATCAGAAAGGTGACTGGTGGTGCAAATCTGATTCCAACAAAGCTGACGAGTATTGCAACCATTATTCCTGCTGAGATTCTTCCCAGTATCATAGCACTTAAAAGTGTGATAATATAATTGACATCCTTTTCTTTCAATAAAGAAACAACGAGGCCATAGATTCCCAATTCAACCATCATGATGAATGCCATTGGCATCAGAACAGGCATTCCTGTAAGAACACTACTTAGGAGCGGAGTCAATACGCCAACCATAAATGCATAGATCGGTGACAAAATAAACCCCCCTATCAATACTGGCAGATGCATGGGTAGAAAAACGGGTCCAGTAGCACCAATCGCATGGAATACCATAGGAACCAATAACCCGAGCGCTATGAACAATCCTGATAATACAATTTCCCTTGATTTTGTTTTTTTCATAATAACCTCCAAATGAACAAAAAAGCTGAACAAATGTCCTCAGACATATGTTCAGCTTCAGCTTTTTATTAATAGTTAAGGATTCTTCCTTATCTAGACTTCTTGTCCTTTATTATTATACCCGTTCGACAGTTCTTTAGCAATGATATTTAACGGTATTGTTTTAGAAATTCTGAAAATTTATCCAATCCTGCAGTTAGTATAGATGTTGAGTTCGCGAAACCAATCCTCAAATAACCTTCCATGTCCATGGCTTTGCCGGGCAACAGCATAACACTTTTTTCCTGAAGCAACCTGAAACACAGCTCCTCAGATCCAATAGGAATGTCATATTTCAGAAATGCTGTCGTCCCACCCTCCGGCTTGACATAAGATATCAGAGGCTCTTGATTGATCCATTCGTCCAAAATATGGATATTGGTCCTTACAATATCTAGATTTCTTTCAATTATCTTATCCTTATTCTCAAGGGCTATTGTAGCCAGTTTGTCATCAATCATACCACAGCTTATAACGTGATAGTCTCTTTGCCTGCTGACCGCCTTTACAAACACTTTAGGTCCACAAGCCCACCCTAGTCTGATACCTGCCATCGAGTAGGTTTTAGACATACTACCAGTGCTGATTCCCTTTTCATAAAGATCTGCTATGGATGGTGAAAAGCTATTTCCCGAATGATTCAAACCTCGGTAAACCTCATCGGATAAAATATAGGCATCAGCTTCTCGTGCTATGTCCACAATCTCTTGGAGCATTTTTTCATCCATCACTGCACCGGTTGGATTGTTTGGATTATTGATGCAGATTAGCTTAGTTTCCTCACTGACTAATTTTCTCAGCTCATCCAAATCAGGTAAAAATTTGTTTTCAGGTTTCAATTTGAGTATACTGACTTCCGCTCCTATCGATTCCGGTATAGAGTAAAGCTGTTGATAAGTGGGTAGTACGGAAACCACCTTATCACCCCTTTCCACCAGGGTCATGATGGTCAATGCATTGGCGCCGATAGCACCATGCGACACAGATATATTTTCCAAATCTTTATCAGCATACAGGTTTGCAATGCTATTTCTGAGCCTCACAGATCCTTCAATATCACCATATGTAAGCTTCATCTTTCTGATATCGTCAATTACTTCCTCTTTTTCACCTGAATAATCCAATACCTGCTCTACAGTCAAAGATTCTACACAGGTCTCAGCAAGATTGTAATCACAACGATCTTCGTATAGATTCATCCATATTTCGACGCCAAAATCCTTAATCTTCATCCTAATCCTCCAATTCTATAATAGATTTATTCTTTTCAGAAAACCTTCCATGCTCAAAATCAGTTCCTCAAAAGTCTTTGCCTCATATGACAGTGTTTCGACTGGGCACATGCCGGTCCCCTCTCTATTCTTGATAAACGGAACCGTTATTTCAGTCTCATAAGTTATGCGGCTCTCATCAAACACTTCTTTTGTTCCTTCTGATATCATATAAGCATAGATTGATTTGACCTTCGCAAATCGATATAACTGCGCGGCACCTCTGCCAATGACCTTATCTGCAGCCGTAGCGCCTTCTAATCGAGATCCGTTTTCCTTCACCGCCATATACAGCGGATAGATGCCTCTTTTATCGCTTTTATAGATTATTTGTCCATTTTTTACAATTACCAGAGACAGTTTTTCTGTCTTTAATGTTGTTTTTGCTATATCTAAGTCACTCATTTCATACTCCTTATCATTAATCATATCATTATATCAATAAATCACTTGAACTCAAAGACATATTAGTAATATAATGTAAATACTAGAAGTTGATGCTCTCTTATAGATCAAATAGCTTATGAAAGGATGATATGATGAAAGCTAAAGATATGCTGAGCTTGAAAAATTGGGCTGTAGTAGGTGCTACCCCAAACCAGGATTCTTTTGGTTACAAGATATTCAAAACATTACAGGATAACAATTACAATGTGTATGCCGTTTCTCCAAAATATGACGAAATAGACGGTGTCAAAACCTATAAATCTTTAAAAGATCTGCCTGAAAAAGTTGATGTAGTGGATTTTGTTGTCAATCCTCAGATTGGAATGTCTGTTTTAGATGAAGTGATCGAAGTAGGAATCGAAAACATTTTCCTCCAACCTGGAACAAGAGGACCCGACATTATCCAGAAAGCAGCTGAGAACAAGATTAATGTGGTACTCTCCTGTGTACTAGTGGAACTTGGAGCCCATTAACCACCATTTACAATAACGCCTCCGGTTAATTGAACGGAGGCGTTTGTCATTATCAACAGGGTTCTAAACCGTTATCCAGGGACTCCACAGTGCTTATCTCCCACTTATTAAAGTGGGAGTCTTAGCACTGTTAGTCATCGAATAATCCTAGATTCTTCAGAGTTTCTTCTGTTGGCTTCCCGGATTCATCCCATCCCATCAACCTGTAATAGGATTTTTTCATATTGATAAACGCCTCCCTATTAAGTGATCTTCCCTTGCTCGCTCCATTTTCCAGTGGTTGGTAAAGTCTTTCTGGCAACTCTTCAGCACTTTCATCCACACCCAATTCATAATTAATAGCTCTGGCAAGATTGATACCTCTCTCGCCAATTTCCATTGCCTCTTTTATACCAACATCCCAGCCAGTCGCCAGGTTCAACAGATCCAGAAACTTATCAATCGGGAAAGATCCCCTCGGTTGTGGTATGAAGAAACATACACCCACCATATTTAAGAAACTCCACCATTTTTCCAGTAGGGAATAAAATATCGCCTTATCTTGTCCATATCCGTAAACATCTACCGGTTTTGTCAATCCCAGTATTTTCGCAGCTTCTAAGACTGGTCCCTCAGCTGCCATCATTGTATCATGAGCTGCCTGCATATGATCCGCGCCCGTTGGAGAAAGGGAATACCCAAGCCCCACCCCAGTCTTTCCTCTCGGATCATGCATCGGCAGTTCCTGACCCTTCACATGCATTGCAAAATCCTTAGTTTCATTTCCGAATATTTCTGACATTGCCATTACGCCTTTTGCTAACAGGGCTCCCAAATCTCTTTTATAAGCAATGTCCTCGACGAGTTGCAATACGGCATCTTCATTCCCAAATTTGAGGTCCAATCCAAATGTTGTTTCATTATCAATTATTTTTTTCTCATAGCACTCCATGGCAAAGGCGATTGAAACGCCAGCTGATATGGTGTCAAGTCCAAGATCATTGCATCTTTCATTGGCTTTCGCTATCATTTCCAGATTTCCTATGCCGCATAGAGATCCGAAGGCACCGATGGTCTCGTATTCAGGTCCGCCAAATTTGGGATCGACCTGAAAATTTTCTCCTTTGACTTCAACAGTCCTCTTGCATCTTACAGGACATGCAAAGCAGCCATCTCGTCTGATTAGAATGGTGTCAGCCATCCTTTGACCAGTGAGATTTTCGGCTTGCTCGAAGAATCCGTCCCTGAAATTCCTCGTCGGGAGTATTCCTGACAAGTTAGAACTTTCAAGTCCCACTGCGGTGCCATACATGTGCAATCCATAAGATAATGGATTCTCCTTGAAATAGTCCGAATACCATTTACTGATTTCCAATATTTTTTTCCTATCTTTGAAATCTATCCCTACTGTACCCTTAATGGCTATGGCTTTCAGGTTTTTGCTGCCCATGACAGCTCCCAGTCCGTTTCTACCGCAAGAGTGCTTCAGATCATTCATGACACATGCATATTGAACCATATTTTCCCCTGCGGGACCAATCTGAGATATACGTATGTTCTTATCTCCTAATTCCCGTTTGATTGAATCATGGACCTCTCCATTACCCTTTCCCCAAAGGTGGGTAGCGTCCTTTATAGTAACCTCGCCGTCTTTGATCCACAGATAAACTGGCTTTTCTGACTTACCTCTGATTATGATTCCATCCCAGCCGGCTTTTTTAAGCTCAGCCGCAACAAAGCCACCAGATTCAGACATGCCAAATCCTTTTGTTATAGGAGATTTGCTCCCCATGATAATTCTTGAGGTTCCTGCATTGGGTATTCCCGACATAACACCAGTCATATAATAGAACACATTCTTCTCGGACAGAGGATCCACAGACTTTAGATTATCCTGTCGCATAAAATAACCTATGAGCCCTTTCCCACCCATATACTTTCTCATCATTTTCTCAGATACAGTTATGGTGCTTGTTTTATGTCCAGTCAAATCCACCTCTAATATTTTCCCTGAAAATCCGTAATTCATTCAAATACCTCCCTTAATTTGACTACCGATGGTTCTTTCACAAAAAATTCATTATATCATCTTCATTGATTATAAGTTAGTTAAGCATATGACACCTTTCTTGGATACAGCAATTGCTGAATCCATGATCACACATATTGTTTATTCGTGATCTAGTCAATAATAGGCAGAGTTGACCCCGCTTCAGGCATTATAATTACTTTTGAGTTTCCACCGAGCTTTTCTATAGCAACATCCAGTGCTTCCTGCACCGATTTGAAAGGTGTCATATTGATTTTTCTGACCAGCTCCGGCCCCAACTCCGATACCAGGTAGATCTGCGCTTTTTGAAGTATCATTGCTATAAAAGTTGCCTTATGGGCTCCTAATACAAATTTTCTTTTTAATTCTTCTATCATCTCATCGGGTGATTTTTCAATCATCCATTCTTCGAAAGTCGCCTCTCCAAAACCCTCTGCCGCAGAGGCACACCATATGATTATTCCACCATCCTTAATGGCATGTTTTGAATTATCAAGTCCTTTTTGTGCCTGGTATAAATTAATATCTTTGGGGTAACCCCCTGGGCTTACAATGACAATGTCAGCCTTTTCCTTAATACTGACTTTATTCAGCATATCCAGGAACCTGCAGCCTTCTCTATGTGCTTTTACGTGATCACCGGCTACTGCCTTAATGATTTGTTTTCTGTCGTTCAAGACTACATTGACGATAAAATGTATCGGTAAGAAATCTGTTATTTCCTCTATATCTTGGCGTATTGGATTTGAATCAATGTTCCCGACAACTGCGTTCGGATTAAGCATATTTAAATGATTGGCCTGTATGGCATCATAACTCGATACACCTGGCATCAAAGCTTTATTGCCTCCTGAGTATCCGGCAAAATAATGGAACTCTATGTTTCCTAAGGCTATTCTTTTATCGGCGTTCAATACAAGATCGAATATGTCGACAGGTGTCCCGTTTTTGCAGCAGCCGATACGCACACATTTCTCCTTGTCACTATCGATTATAGTGATGTTTGAACGATACACATCCTCTCCAACAAGTCGTCTCCTTTCTTCTTCAGAATGCTTTCTATGAATCCCAAGAGCAAGAATTATCGTAATGTCTTTCTCTTCAACACCAGCTGATTTTAATTCTTCAATAACTGTTGGCAGTACTTTGTAGCTTGGCATAGGTCTGCTGATATCACTCGTAACGATAGCAACCCTGTCTCCTGGAAAAACAATGTCTTTAAGTCTTCTACTTCCAATAGGGTTATCCATTGCCCTTTTAACTTCTTCTTCATCAATCAGATCTATATTTACCTCATTTGGCATAAGCGTTGCAAGGTAGTTTTTTTCAGGGACACAAACACTTATTTCTTCAGTATTATATTTAAGTTTAAATTCCATCCACATATCTCCAATATTAACCGCCCCCGAATATGGGAAGCACAATCATTCGATCATCATTATCCACGACATGTTTTCTGTCTACAATCTTATCATTAACAAAATACACTCCATAATCTTTATTGATCAGTCCTATCCTTATCATCAGTTCATCTACCGTTGTCGGTTGATCTAGCCTGACTTCCATAGGACTTGAAACATTAGAGCCTTTCAGCAATACCGGATTGATTTCAATCATCATAGCAATAAAACCCCTCCTTACTAGTATTTCAATTCGATATTCATATAGCATCTGTCTGAGGCAAATAGCACTCCCTGATAGAAAAGATCAAATTCCAGAATATCACCAACCTTAACCTCCGTTTTTGCATTTTCAATATCTATGATCAGATGATCGGAGCTAGCACCTATCAATTCAACACCCTCTAATACGGGAAGTAATGCCGTATAGCTTCCCACATCTTTATTACCGATAGCCAACAATGCCCTAGCCCTTACGCCACGATCATTGTATTCTGGTGTTTCTCCAAAGGCATTGACGCATTTCATACCAATTGGGTAAGTCGGCTTCTTCCCTACCTCAATCACCTCCGCCTCGATTCTAAAAACACCTGTTTCAAGACCGTCTATTTCAGTATCCCAATAAAGTGGTAGGTCCAAAGCGCAGATTATACCTTCTCCCACCCTCAGATGATTGATTCGTTCTGGTAGTTTTCCCTTATACAAAAGTGGTAATGTTGTTGTCGCTCCACCTGATATGTACCTCAATTCCCTCCCAATGATCTTTTCTATTTCCATTGCATTGGCTACCAGTTCATTCAGATTGTCCTCTGATGGCATGATAGATCCGTAACAGCTCAGATTTGTTCCAATTCCTTCAAGGATGATACCTGTCAATTCATTCTCCACGTATATGGCCATCTCAGTCAATGACTCTCTATCAAACAATCCCTCTCTCAAATCTCCCAGATCTCTCATGAGAATAATCCTATGTCTGACACCATATTCCAAGGCGAGATCATTTAATGTATCCAGCACTTCTTTCTGGGAATTCAGGCTTATATCCGCGTACTTTATAACCAATTCAGCCTCTGAAATCATAGGAATCCTCAATAAAAGCGTATCTATTCCCAGTCCTCTAAGTTTAATCTCTTTCAGTTGCTCCATTCTTGAGCTACCTAATTGCCTGCAACCGGATTTGACCATTTCTTCAGCAATTTCAGGTATACCATTGAAACCTTTTATGACACAAGCCAGCTCTATTTCGTTACCCTTGCATAAATCATGGATCACCTTGGCATTATTTCTCATTTTATTCATGTTGACTATTAGTCTGGGATATCGCTTTGGCATAATTCACCTCTACTAGTTTTTAATCATTATATCATATAATACGATGTTTTTTAATCTCGCTAGAACAAAAGCACTATTTCAACAGGAAACAGTGCTTTATCAACATGATTATCGGTATTTCCACAGGGTTATCCACAAAAATCAATGGATGTCCATGGGTTATCCACAAATTATGTCTATTTTATTTGAACATTTTGTTTTATTTATTGTCCAGTATTTTTCTTATTTTTTCAATCGCCCAGTCTATCTCTTCCTTGGTGATAATGATAGGAGGAGCGAATCTTATGACGGTCTCATGGGTCTCATATGCAAGAACGCCTTCTTCCTTCAATGCATCACAATATGGTCCTGCCTTATGGTCAAACACCAGTCCAATCAACAATCCTTTACCCCTTACCTCGACAATATGCGGATTCTTTATTTCTTTTAGCCTGTTCATGAAATACTCACCCTTCTCGAGTGCCATTCCGACATAATCGTCTTCCAACATAACTTTCATCGCTTCTATTGCTATTGCACATCCTAAAGGATTTCCCCCAAAAGTCGAGCCGTGAGATCCAGGCGTGAAAACGCCTAGTACCGATTTGTCAGCAGCAACAGCAGATACAGGAAAAACACCGCCTCCCAGCGCTTTTCCAAGAACATATATATCGGGTTCTACACCCTCCCACATACTGGCAAACATCTTCCCGGTTCGGGCAAATCCGGTTTGCACTTCATCCGCTATCAGTAGTACATTATTCTCCTCGCAAAGCGCCTTAGCTTCCTTCATAAATCCGGTACGGGGCACAATAATCCCACCTTCGCCTTGGATAGGTTCCATGATAAAAGCAGCGGTATTTGGTGTGATGGCATTTTTCAATTGGTCAATATCGCCATATTCAATCAATTTAAAACCCGGTGTTAATGGTCCATATCCACGTTTGTAAGATGGCTCGGAGCTCATGGATATGATTGCGATTGTCCTTCCGTGAAAATTCCCACTACAGGCTATGATTTCCTGTTCACCATCTACTACCCCTTTAACGTCTACTGCCCATCTTCTAGCGCACTTGATAGCGGTTTCAACTGCTTCAGCTCCTGTATTCATAGGAAGAATCATATTCTTATTGGTTAACCCGGACAACAATTCATAAAAATCACATAGTACTGAATTATGAAAAGCTCTGGATGTCAATGTGACTTTATCCATCTGTTTCTTAGCCGCTGCGATTATTCTTGGGTGTCTATGTCCGTGGCTTACGGCTGAATAGGCACTCAGCATATCCATATATTTGTTTCCCTCAGGATCAATTACCCACACACCATTGGCCTCTTCGAACACAACTTCTATTGGATTGTAATTATTCGCACCAAATTTTTTGGTCTTTGCGATAATATCATTTGTGGTTCTCATTGTCTACCTCCTCTTTTCAATACTCTTTGGGATATGATACAACAAATAAAAAGAAATTTCAAGATTTTTAAAACGTCGTTTCAAACATTATCAGTAGTTATGTTGAATTTTTTATTTTTATTGATAGGACATCTATAGTATAATAACATTAGTAAATATAAATGGAGAGTCATATGGTATATCTAATATCTGCTTTGACTGGTTATCTTTTTGGTTGTTTTCAGACATCATACCTACTGGTCAAATTTCTGAAAAAAACAGATATAAGAAAACACGGAACATCCAATGCAGGGGCATCTAATGCCGCCATTGTTTTCGGGTGGAAGTTTGGTTTGGTGATTGCCTTAGTTGATATCTGTAAGACCATATTGGCTGTCACCCTCATCAGTTTTATTTTTCCCGAAGATCACCTATTGAAATATATTGCCGGTTTATCTAGTATCCTCGGACACATCTTCCCATTTTATATGCAATTCAAGGGAGGCAAAGGCTTCGCCTCTTACGCCGGTCTGGTTCTTTCAATGAACTGGAGACTGGGAATTGTTTTTATCTTTTTCTGCATCATCATTACTGTGGTGACCAATTATATCTCAATAGCGGCAATGATATCAACAGGAGTCTATCCCTTATACAACATCTTTATTAGAGAGGACACTACAATAATTCTGTTACTGATTATGATGTATTTTGTTATAATTTATAGGCATAGAGAAAATATAAGTCGCCTTAAAACTGGTCAAGAAAAGGGCCTTCGAGATTTATTAAAACGAAATAAACCGATTCAACCTTGATTCATATTAATGCTACAATTAATCAATTCTAGTCTCTTCCCTCAGTTTTTCAAAAAATGATTTCATTATTGTCGAACATTTCTCTTCGAGTATTCCTATTTCCAGCTCAATCTGATGATTGAGTCTTTTGTCCTGTGTAATGTTAAACACCGACCCACATGCACCGGTCTTTGGATCCGATACTCCAACTACCAGCCTATCAATCCTTGCATTAACCAAAGCTCCCGCACACATGGCGCATGGTTCCAGCGTCACATACATGGTGCATCCAGTTAATCTCCATGCTTGAAGCATCTCACTGGCTTCCTTTATTGCGATTATCTCCGCATGTGCCGTTGCGTTGCAGGAAGCTTCTTTTCGGTTAAATCCTCTTCCAATTATTGTACTATCCTTGACAATGACTGCCCCAATTGGGACCTCATCCATATCAAATGCCTTTTGAGCTTCTTTTAACGCTTCAGTCATAAAATATTCATTCATATGGCATACCCTCTCATTCCTCTCACAGAAACCTCACCTGAAAAAAGCCTTTCCTCTGTGCCATCTTTTTTTCTGATTACCAGTTCTCCAGCAGGATTAAGATCCAGTACAAATGCATCAAAGACTTCATTACCCCTTATGACACTGACATCCTTTCCAATCAGAATAGACTTTTCTCTGCAAATGTCGATAGCTTCAAACCCTTTCGTATCCCTAACAAAGCTACCATAAAGCCTTTCAAAATGATTCAGTATGTAAGCGCATAGCTCCTGTCTGTTTACCTGTATACCCGACTCAATCTTGATGGATGACGCTTTTTCTCTCAAATCATCAGGAAAATCAACGATTCCCAAATTAACATTTACTCCGATGCCTATAACCACATAGTTGATATGATTCAATTCAGCGCTCATTTCAGTCAAGATACCACATACTTTTTTATCATTCATCATAATATCATTTGGCCATTTGACATAAAAGTCGTAACCCATTTGACGGCCTGCTTTCACAACAGCAGCGGCAGCCACCTGTGTCACTATGGATATCTCAATCGGATTGACCTGAGGTCTTAGAATGACGGACATCCAGATACCCTTATGCTTTGGAGAGGTCCACTGTCTGCCAAGTCGGCCTCTTCCACCTGACTGTTCCTCGCTGATAATCACAGAACCTTCAACGGCACCTTTATCGGCTATTTCCTTAGATTTTGTATTGGTTGAAGCAATTGTATCGAAGTGGATTATTTCCCGGGCAATAATCGAAGTATCAAGATATTTCGAGATTTCGTTTTGAGTCAGCAAATCCGGTGATCGAATGAGTCTGTAACCCTTTCTGGAAAATGATTCTATCTCGTATCCCTCTTCTTTCAACGACTTGATATGCTTCCATATTGCTGCTCGACTGACTCCTAGGTGATTGCTGATCTCCTCTCCGGATATGAAATCATTCTTTTTCTCTAACAATCTGATAATTTCTTTTTTCATAAACACCTCTATTGTAAACTTAATTATTTTGATGGTTGACAATTAAAGCACTCTGATATAATATTGTAAACATGATTATTTAGTTCTGGTTTACAATCTATTTTAGCACTTATATGGATGTGATAACAAGAGGAGTTTCTATGAAAAGTAAAACAAAAAACATGATTCTGACAGGTCTTTTTGCAGCTTTGACAGCTATTGGTGCTTATATTGTCATCCCTGTCGGTCCCGTACCTATTACCTTTCAACTTCTATTTACTGTTATGTCAGGTATTTTTCTCGGTTCCAAATATGGGGCCTTATCGCAAATTATTTACATTCTCATGGGTCTTGTGGGTCTGCCAGTATTTGCAGGTGGAGCAGGTGGATTTTCCTATATTTTTTCGCCTTCATTCGGTTATGTCTTGGGATTTGTTGCTGCTGCTTTTATAGTTGGAAAGCTTTTGGAAAATGACAAAAGACCAGGCTTTTTAAAGATATTTCTTTCCTGTCTTTTGGGTACAGCTGTCATCTATGTTATCGGATATCCATATCTTTATCTTGTATTGACAAAGGTCTCTGGTGTCTCAGTGACATTTCAAGGGCTTCTGAAACCTGCTGTGTTGATATTCCTACCGGGAGACCTTTTCAAAGTCACTGCTGCTGCCTATACCGGACGGAAAATGGTTCCCATCATAAAGAGATAAGCACCTTCCAATCGAAGGTGCTTATCCTGTATAGCTTTCTGCGTTTAATCCATCAAGCTTGCAATGTACTCGAATGTTTCCGGAAAAGCCTTAGTAACCCTCAAAGAGAAATAATTTTTTGATTTCATACTCTCTTCATTAAAACTAAGCTCCACGTAATAGGCTTCCTCCATAACATACGGTTCTGTCATTATTGCTTTATCTCTACCATATGGCTCCATGAAATAATAATCATTAGGTGACTGAATCAGGAAGTTAAGACTTTTATCGCTTTCCATCAGATATTGGTCAAAGTCTTTTTTTAAATTTGCTCTGAAGATTTCGATATCAAGCTCGTCAGTAGTGTTTTGAGGGATAAATTTTGAATTCTCTCCCTCATAATTAATGCTGACGGTTGGCTTCTCCAAACCCGTCAGATAATGGTCATCATAAACAAATGGCATTCGTTTCAATTTGAAATCATCCGTATTCATCAATTCTTTAACAAAGGTATCCTTCTGTCCATCATAATCTGATTTTTCCAGCAAATTGTAGTATCGGTAGAGGACTTCACCATCGTTGTAGTAATAAGCAATGACAAAGCTCATATTATAGTAGTAATCTTGATTCTTGATAACCTCACGATGCACATCAATGATAGCTTGAATAGTCTTTTGGTCTTCATAAAGAATCACATTGTCTGCCTTTTTCATAAATTCTTCTGTCGCACTGTAGATTTGTCTGCTGTCAAATTCACCTTCATCGGTTTCCTGCGCATAGATCCAGGTGTTGGAGCCGATATAGACGGAGCTTATCTCTGAAGCCACCGGCAATCTGCCCTCAAATTGATTAGTAGCAAAATCCGCTATGATAATAAACAAGGCAAAGAATATCATAAACCCTGCGAATAGCTTGATTGCCAATCTGCTCAATCTGAAAGATTTCTCCAATATAGCATTGATCAGATAGTAAGCCAGTGCAAACAGGATGATGAATGTAACAATCCTACCTGAAAATCCAACATTATAGAAAATGCTAGAAAATCCAATCGGTACCAAGGATGCTATAATGATGGAAATAAAGCTCTTGTATCCATCTGACACAACCAATTCCCCTGCCCTCTCATGCTTTCGCCTCTTCGCCAAAACATATACCAAACCGTATAGTATAACAAGCACTGTAGCCAGCACAATGAAGTACGTAAAATCAAAACCATCTTCGATGTACTTGACAAAGTACAATATGTCTATCCTATAGTAGTTTTCAATAAAGGTGTTGAACAGTATGCTGGAATTGAATCCTATGGCTATGTCTTCTATTATTCTAAAGAAATAGTTGATGATCGCCAAAAAAGATAAAGGCAGCGTAAAATTGATAATGGTAGCAAGTGATGCTGCAATGCTATTTCCCGTCAAGATTCCGGATATTGCAGCCGTTAAAATTCCTGTTATCAGCCAAGGCACTGTGAGAATGAAAATCTCATTAATATCCATATAGCTGGTCTTAATAAACATGCTCGTTACAAACAAAACAGCCACCAACACTGCCGTGAAAACAACATTGGTGATGATGGTCACATTTATTTTCTGGAGATCTGTAATAGGTTTGGATATGCTGTAGGCAAGTTTCCTCCCGTCATGCATATAACTGAAGTCAATCATGCTGTTGATGAACACCAGGAAAAATATTTCAACCATACCAACCACTATATGACCATCTTGTATTCTGGATCCTGTTATAATCGGGATGATAATAACCGTTATGAATAGAATCAGGAAGGAAACAAGAAACCAGCTTCTTTTCTCTTTCAGTCCATTGATTACCAACCTTCCTGTATTCTTATGAATCGAGTTCTTCCATTCCATATCCAGCGCCTCCTAACTCAGTAATGAAGATTTCTTCCAGATTGATTGCCAGTTCATCAAATATCAATAGCTTGTATCGATTCTCAAGGGATTTTCTGAATGCTTCCACATCCCCTCTTAGTGTAGCGAAATAAACACTGCCTACCTTGATGAACTTTAGCATCGTAAAGGATTCATCTATTATATCCTCATACTCTCCCTCTATGGCAAATTGAACTCTTTTCAGGTTCTCCTTCAAAGATTCCATCTCTTCTTCCTTGATTATCGCTCCCTCATGCATAATACCAACCTTGTCGCATATGTTGTCTAATTCTTTTAATGCATGCGATGAAATAATAACTGTTATGTTGTTCTCTATGACCTCTTTGATCAATACATTCCAGAACTTCCTTCTGATAACCGCATCCAGACCGTCAACGATCTCATCCAACAGCAACACTTTTGGATTGGCTGACATGGCCAAAACAAAAGCTGCTTGTCTTTTTTGTCCCTTGGACATGGTATTCAGCCTTTTGTTGGTATCAATTTTGAAATATTTGACCAATTTGTCGAATTTCTCCAAAGACATGTCAGTATACAAGAGCTTTTCAAAATCATATAGGCTCTTTAAGGTGCTGTTTTGGGGAAAGTACAAATCATCCTGAACATAATAGAAATCTTTGATCTCTTCTGATTTTTCTGTTATCAGATTGTTGTTATAGTGAATCTCCCCACTGTCTTGTCTATAAACCTGAATAATATGTTTAAGAAGAGTTGTCTTTCCACATCCATTCGATCCGACCAAACCGTATATCTGACCAGGCTCTGCATTGATATTAATATCTTTTAACACATGAAATTTTCTAAAGCTTTTATTCAGCAAACTTACTTGAAGCATCGCTTTCAACTCCCTTCAAAGTCATCTGGGTCAATTCTATAACCCTTTCATCAGTTATACCTAATATTTTCATATCTTTTATATTTCTAATAAACTGGTTTTCAGCCCTTTTCATCTCGGCAGAAATCAAATCTTCCGCTTTCGATACAAAGTTCCCCTTGCCTGGTACAGAATAAATATAGTTTTTGCTCTCCAACAATTTGTAGGCCCTTTGTATAGTATTAGGGTTAATCCTGATAGAAGATGCCAAATCTCTGACGGATGGCAACTGTTCATCGGTCTTAAGAACCTTATTGCTTATAAGTTTGACGAATTGCTCATAAATTTGTTCATATATCGGTTTTGAACTGTTTTGGTCAAAGCTGATCATCACCCGTCCTCCTTTCTACTGTATTAGTAGTATTCATACAGTATATCTGTATTATAAATATTAGTACAGTTCTTGTCAAGTTGAATCTGGACTTGAATCTGGACTTCAATTAAATAATACTGGACATATTCTAGTGATTTGTCTATAATATGGTCTGATATTTAGAAAGAGGTGTAAAAAAATGAAGAAAAAAAAGGATTCAGTTCAGCAGAAATCTTATGTTGACTATGCTTTGCTGATATTAGGAAGTGCACTGATAGCTTTTTCAATCACCGCGATATTAAGACCAAACGAACTGATAACCGGTGGAATAACGGGAATCAGCATATTATTAGGTGGATTTCTTGGAATTCCCTATACAATATATTACTATGTTCTCGCTTTGATTGTTCTTATTGCAACTTTTCTGACTCTCGGCAAAAAAGAAGTTAAAAAAATAATTGTTTACAGTATTCTTTTCCCATTGATACTGATTTTATTTGAAAGTCTTCATTTCAGACTGTACCTAAATGATATGTTTTTGGCAGCTATATTTTATGGATTAATTGCTGGTGGTGGATTTGGTTTGGTAGTAAGCAGTGGATTCGCTTCAGGTGGCACGGATACAATAGCCAAAATATTGCACAACAGACTGTTCCCTTTTGTAGGCATCAGCAAGCTATTGTTGATGATTGATGTTCTTATCATAATGCTTTCTATCATCAAGTATAATGTCAATACCGCTTTATACGCTATCGTTACATTGGTTGTTTTTGTCAAAAGCATGGAGTCTGTCATCTATGGATTCAGCGCCAAGAAAGTCAAGCTTGAGATTATTACTGAAAAGATTGACGAAATCGAGAATTATATACTGAATACCGTGATTAGAGGCGTATCCAAATATAAAATCACCGGAGGATACACCAAAATGGAAAAAACAGTTCTGACAACCATTTGTACACCACGAGAATCCATCATGATCAAGCATTTCATCTCCTCAGTCGATCAGGAAGCATTCATAGATGTATTGCCTGTCTCATCTGTATGGGGCAAAGGTACTGGTTTTGAGCCATTGATAGATAACCAATAGCAGTGATTTTTAAAAAGGCTGGGATAGCTCTCCCTGCCTTTAAAATTGAATGCTGCGATTGTTTCTATTTACTTCAAATGTCTCACAATTTCCTCCAAATCTATCTGCAACCAGATTAGCAAGAGCTCTCATTGCCCTGTCGAATTTTTCGCTGTGCTCACCATCAAAACCTACCAGTTGAAAAAGCACATCGGTGCTATCCAATCTAACCTTGCCAAGCTCACTTTGTCTCCAAAGCCATTGTCTTGTCTGGATTTTTTGACCACTGGTAAAAACAAGCTCTCCCGCTTTCACCTGCTCAAACTCCGTTTCTCCAAATGGCAGGAATATATCTTTATCCGTGGTCATACGCACCTCAAGATCCTCATCAATCTCTCTTAGGTCATGACCACCAAGAGAAATAACTTCAGTCAATGCAATGGCATTGCACCTGTCAACCAATGCATTGATTCGTGGCAGTGAACCCCCTTTGATGACCCTTTTACTCATCGCCTCAACAGAATTCATGAATTTGTTGGGATTGATACCTACTGATAACAGGGCATTTCTGTAGATTTCTATATCCTTATGGTTTTTCAGATTGCCCGGTTCTATCCTGTTTCGCAGTAGTTGTTCAGCCTCTTCCAATATTGTTGCGTCTTCATCAGTTGTTTCAGAGTTCTCAATCTCTTTGCCTATTATAATCCCAAATCTCACACCTGGATTTTTATCAAATACATATTTGTCTACGCTATATTTCATATCAAGCTACCTCCATTACGAAACATAATAAACCAAATTTTGCAGTAAAGTCAACCATGAAAAAGAAAGAGACCAGAGATCTCTTCCTTTCTAGATCCATTTTTATGGAATGATGCTTTTATGCAACTAGGTTAAAATACAGGTAAGACACATCTTCCACTGTCATGATTCTACCTTCAACCTCAGAATCCTCTACTCCAAATTCATGAATATAGTTTATCAATACTTCATCCAATCCAAGATATTCCCCAAAAAGCGGTGCACCTTTGAACATAGTATAGCCGTCTCCACCTGCTGCTATAAAATCATTGGTAGCAACAGTATACTTGTTGTCAAGAACGATAGCCTCTCCACCAACGGTGACTGAAACAATTCTTTCTCCTGCGGCTTTAGCTGGATCGAAAACTACCTTCATACCAGCTATGTGTGGGAAAGATCCTTTTTGAGCTGGATATGTATCCATGCCCAGTTCCAATGCGGCTACAATCTGGGATCCAGTCATCTCTTTGGTAACCACATAGTTCCCAAAAGGTAGCACTGTAATGACATCACCAACAGTTATATCACCAATCTCTATTGAGGATCTGATACCGCCACCATTTGTAAATGCTATCTGCGCCCCTGTTTCATAAAGCATGGCGTCTGTTATCAGGTTCCCTAAATTGGTTTCCCCTGTTCTTACCAGTTCTCTTTCTCCAACAAGCTTAATAGCTGTAGTTCCAATTACTTCAGATGTAATAACCGTGTTATCTGCTTGTATCTCAGCTATCAGATCTACTATCGCCTGATCAGATTCCATAGTCTCACCTTCAGCTTTAGTAATGTGTTTTGCTGTTTTAGTAAGGACTCCATCTGACAATTTCAATTCTACAACACCAACATTTTTGATGTAATCTCCTGTTTGTACAATCAAGGTATTGTTGACAAGTTTGCCTTCCGGTAATGGCGTATGGCTGTGACCGTCAACTATAACATCTATGCCATCCACATACATGGCAACCTTTTCACTTGAATAATCGCCGCTTGAACCAAGACCCAAATGTGCAAGACACACGATTATATCCGCCTTGTCTTCTAACTGCGCTACCATCAGTCTTCCAACAATGACAGGATCAAAAAAATGAAGACCAACCACATTGTTTGGATGGGTGGTAAATGTTGTATCCGGTGTGTTCAATGCAAATACAGCCACCTTTACACCGTCAAATTCCTTGATGACATATGATGGTAAAAATGCGCTATAATCCGCCTTCAAAATACTTGATGATATGATTTCAAAATCTGCCATTTCAGCTAACTCCAGCAATCTGTCCTGACCATAATTGAAATCATGATTTCCAACAGTCATCAGATCATAACCGACGGTATTCATTATCTGTACAATACTCTCGCCTTTATTGAGGGTTGAAATAGTCTGCCCGTGAAAAGCATCTCCTGCATCCATAACCAATGTGTTAGGATTCTTTGCACGTATCTCTTTGACAATAGTTGAGAGCTTTTCATACCCCATGCCGTCATATTCACTGAATGATACTCTTGAGTGAACATCATTGGTATGGAGAATAGTGATCTCCACAGTTTCCTTTTCCATTGTACCATCTGGTATCAGCAGTTTGTCCCCCGGATAAATCAGGTCGGGGTTTTTAATGTCATTTGCATCTACTATCTGTTGAACTGTCACACCATATTTCTGAGCGATTTTGTAGAGCATGTCACCGCTTTGGACCTCGTATGTCGCTGCTAATGCCGGTAACATCATCATGCTTGTCAGTAAAACAACTGTAACAATTAAAACAATAAATCTTCTGCTTTTCATCAAAAAACCTCCTTCATAATTTTACACGATTAGCTCGCATATTTAATTATATCATGTATAGTGTTAAATGAAGCAAGATTATTGAAAAAATAACGAGAATTTTACGCTGGTTTTCAGCTTGATCAAGGACACTGAATAACACCTTGAGCCCATAAGCAACCCCCACAAGCTGGAAACTCATTTTTTAGGCAGTCTTTTTCATTGGAACTGCCTTCATGCCAGTTGTTTCTAATGCAGGTAACACAGTTGAGATTGCAGGTTGAAGTCGGCTCGATGTAAAGCCTTGACAAAGAATGAATGGAAGGCACCAGAATAAGCCTGCCTTCCTCTTCCATTATCATTTAAACTGATTTAAAAACTAGAACCATTATATCAGTTTTAAAGCTATTATATCAATAAAATATAAAAATCCCCGACAGGTGAAGTGCCAGGGATTTCAGATTCTGTTTAGAGTTTTTCTTTAAATTGCTTCTTCAACAATTCACTGGCCTGTACAGGACCGAATTCCATCAATTCCCCAAGAAGCTTGAAGGGATAAACTTTCAAACCCAAAATACTAATCCTCCATTTCATGGGGTTAACCATCACTGGTTCAAATATCATATACCCGAGATTGGTAATATACAGATTTTTACCACGCATAAATGGTGTCATCTCACTAATCTCTACAATATCTCGTAAATTAACCTTTTCAAAACCTTTGTGCAAAACCTCATGGATATCGATGACTTGATCGTTCATCTTCAAAATACCTTTATCTGACAGACTTTGCAACATCAATTCCAGATTATCCTTATCCAGTATTTTCTGCATATGCTCCGCGTTTAGATTGAAATAATTATTTTCATTGATGTAAGACAATACATCCGAATCTCCCATCGATTCCAGAGTCAACTGTCTCCCACCATCCATTTGTTTAAGGTGATTTTTGAATATAATCATCACCGTCAGCAGGTCAAATTCATCTCCGCTAAGCTCCCAATTGGTATTGATATCACTTTCACTTTTATTGTCTACCCCTAAATCTCCTATAAATTCGTCATAAAACCAGGTAGATAGAAGCTGTCGGTTGAAAGTATAAGCTACAGTATAGAATTCCTCATTCTTTCCAATGGAGAAAATGACACCCATATCACCAACATAGGTGTAATAAGCCACCAAATCCTTTTTGGAAGCGGCCTTAATTCTTATTGTCTTTTCCGGACTATTGATAATGTTAAATACACCCTGAAGCTCTCTGATCAAATAGGGTCGTCCAGCCTTATCCTTCCAAATGGCACCATCATTCACGAATGATTCTATCACTTCCTTGTGTGTTTCTCTTTTTTCTATAAAGCTTTCCCTGTCAAACCCGTCCATTCCATTCAAAACAGAAAAAGAATTTATTTGATTTCCATTAATCAACGAAAGCACTTCCAATTCATCTTTTCTTAAAATCAACAAAGCCATATTCTACCTCCCTACATCCAGCTGCCAAGCCAGGAACTTAATTGCTTAACACCATCCGCTACTTTGATTAGTCCTTCAGTTGTCTTGTGTCCAACATAACAACCTGCCCTTTTGATTGCCCAAGAGTCTTCAGCAGGTTTCCACAGCTCGTCGTTTGTCTTATACATGCCTTCATAAAAATCATCAGAGGTAACGACATTCTCAAAGTCTTTCTTGAATTCATCAGGATTATAAACACCTTCAGCTATCAGATCAGTGGTATCATCCGCTACTTTCCAGACACCGCCGTACTTTCCATCTTTGACTCTTGTTGAAACGTCATCGGTACCATTGTACAAATCTGTAAGTTTATCGATAATAAAGTTTGCGCCACCCTGAATCGTCTTGCCCGGACTGATGATATCGCCTGCTTGGGTTCCACCTGCAAAGATAGTCGTCAGCATATCCATGACAATCAAACCTGGATTGGTGTTTTTGTCAAAAATCGCACTCTTGATTTTGTTAGACAAAAAGGATTTAATACCTGCATACACAATGTTATCACCCATGCCGATATTGTCTAAAGCATCCTTCGTTATTCCTGCCCAATCCATCAATTCTGCGATTGGATTTCCTTCTGGTATATTGCCATTTAAATCAAGTATATCTTTAACAACACCCATATAATCCCAGGATTCATTTGCTGTTTTTTCGGCTCCATCTGTTACCCACTCAGGAACAACCCAATCATAGGCTCCAAATATGGCATCCATAGCACTGGATGTGAGGACAAAATCCTGACCGGAATTGATTAGATCTCCTATCTCTCCCGGCAAGATTGCAGCCAGTTGACCAAGATTGATCATGCTTTCAAGTTGATCATCTGGGTCTCCCATAACAATATTAATCAGATCCTCTATGTAATCCTCAACATCTTCCTCATCGTAACCTTCTTCATCCTCAGACTCTTCCTCTTCTTCATCCTCAGACTCTTCCTCTTCTTCATCCTCAGACTCTTCCTCTTCCTCTTCCTCAGACTCTTCCTCTTCCATGGTTCCTTCTTCGGTTTCTTCCGGTGACTCTTCAAATTCTTCTTCAGGAATATCTTCCCCTTCAGCCTCTGTATAATCGATTTCGTCTGAATCCACTTCATCCACAAATGTACCTACAAAATCTCCGGCCCCGGTTACAATACCAATTAGTCCACCTATACCAGATCCTATACTTGGGGGAAGTCCGATTCCTACCGCAGTTCCTGCTCCTTGACTTTTTATCCATGGTCCAAAACCGCCAGCCTCTGCTACTCCTCCATCATCTGCATAGACTTTTATCAAGTAGTAAAGGGATAGATTTAAACCTACCATGCCAATCAGAAAAAGATTGGCAGCAATTTTGTTGGATTTTCTAAATTTGGAAAAAACAACCAAAGCAACTGATAATCCACAAAACAGATAAATAAAAAGTGGTTTCCCGTTAAGAAAAACAAAGAGTATCATAGCCACTATAATAGCCAATTGATAGGCGTCAAAATAAATATCATTGAATTTTGCTTTCCTCTTAAATAGTCTAGTAAAATCCTGATATCCCAATCTTAATACCAGATAACTGAGATCAGCCCTAAAAGTAATGATAGCGATAATAGCTCCAATAGCAAAGGTATAGGCTATGGCTGTGTTCTTAATCAGGAATTGTCCAAGCAGTAAGAATACAACTGTACTCAACAAAAAGAATGTCAAAAAACTTCCTGTTCTATTGAAGGCTGACTTTACAACCCTTGTAGGTCCCGTAAATATGCCACCAATGATTTTTTTTGGTCCGATACTCATCATTTTTCTCAACAATGATGTTATCAGATAAGCTACAATCGTCCAAAATGCAGTTCCTCTCCCCCTGTTCCCGATAAGTGCGAGAACTTTATCCAATGTAGGATTTGTTCCAGGCCAAAACCCACCATTTGGATAGATGACCAAATAGGTATGAACCAAAAATGTGATAAGACCTATTATCAAAAAAAACAAAAGCTTTTTAGGGAGACTGGTGAAAAGACTTTTAATAATCATAATGACCAGTTGTAACAATGTCTGAGGACCCCTCGGTGTCTGCTTGGGTTTGATTTTATCTTTAACCCACTGATCATTTTCTTTTCTGTACCAATTGCCTTCTTTGTCAACTTTCCACTCAACACCTTCGTCTGAAACAGCCTTGATTTTATCTACCGCCTTTTCAAACTTTTTGTCATTCAACTTGCCGTCATCTTTTTTCTTTTTTAATGTCTGAAATTCTTTTATAGCCTTGTCTAATCTCATAAAGTACCTCCTTTCATTTTCTGCTGTTAAACAGATCATAAAGCTCTTGTTTTGATGTAACAGATACACCTTTCCTTGTAGCCAGCCATACTCTTCCATTGTTGTCAAAAAGTATAGATTTTACTTCATTGTTTACTAATCCATCATCAGTATCTATTCTTACAAATATATCCCCCTTCATAATACACAGTCCGTTATATTCTGTCCCAATCCAAAAGTACTCATTATCATTATTGATACTTCTGGCTTTACTACCATACTCTCCCCATTGCTCAACTATTGTGTCAACCAATTTTATACCCACGGGAGATGTCTCAAAAACAGCAATCCCTCCTACCTCGTAAAATCCTGTTGTTACATAGATGAAATCCCCAATTCTCAGCCCATCTGTAATGTAGTTATGGGGTAGTCCTGTCTCAACCGTGAAATAAGACCATTGTCCATTCTTTAAATAACTGATGCCCTCTTTTGAGGAACCATAATGTCCAAAAATGATACCACCATAGCCATCCTCCATAATCAAAAAGACTGTATCAAACAAGAGTCCGTCTTTTACCGTGATGCTTTGCCAAACACCGTCCACAAGTTTTAAAACACCACCATAAGTTCCAGCCCATATTGTTTCTGATTCATCAATCATCAACCCATTGACTCGAAAATCCGGAACATTGGATGCTTCATCCAAGATACTGGAGTATTTTTCACCATCAAACATCACAATTCCACCATCATGTCCTATGTAAAGAATCTCACCATCCACGACCATGTCTTTTGCCAGAAATATATTGCCAAAATCCAGTGTTTCCACTTCTAGTGTGTCCGGGTTTATCCTATATACGCCCTCCATTCCGCTAGCATAAATGTATCCTTGATAAAGAACGATATCCGATACCTCTTTTCCTTCTAGAAGATTTCGGAATATAGCCTCTCCCGGCTTGTCTTCAGAGCAAGAAACCATAAAACTAAAAATCACAACTGTCAATAACAGACTAAAAATTGTGCTGTTTTTTATAGCTTGTTTTGATACGCTATACATATGCGAATAGTCCTTTCATCTGGGAATATGATTTTGAGCTTTTGGTAGATTATGAAATAATGCTTCTTTATTAAGATTATACCACTTTTTAAGTGTATTTATTCACTTTTAGAAAAATTTCTTCAACTAAAAACCCTTTCAATGATTAGAAAGGTTAATTAGAATTATCCAAATATTCTGTTATTTCGTCTGAACTGGACATTAGTAGCACTTTTTCTGCAATCTTCTTAGCATCCCCATAAGATATGTTGCGTATTATTTTCTTTATAATAGGTATAGTCCCTGAGCTCATGCTGAACTCATCCAGTCCCATCCCTAGTAAAACTACCACCGCACCCTCTTCGCCAGCTAACTCGCCACACATTCCCGTCCATTTTCCGTCTTTATGTGAGGCATCAATGACCATCTTGATCAGTTTCAAAACAGCTGGGTGCATTGGTTGATAAAGATGTGCAATGGTCTCGTTACCTCTGTCAACAGCTAATGTATATTGAGTCAAATCATTGGTCCCTATACTAAAAAAATCTACCGCTTCAATCAATCTATCTGCTATCAAAGCCGCTGCGGGTGTTTCCACCATGATACCGACCTGAATACTGTTGTCAAAAGGGATGTCATTTTTTTTCAATTCACTTTTTGCTTCATCCAATATTAGATTGGCTTTCCTTATCTCATCAAGTGAGATAATCATCGGATACATGATACGTATACAACCATAATGGCTGGCTTTGAGGATAGCAGTCAACTGTGTTTTAAGTATATCCGGTCTATCAAGGCACATTCTGATAGCACGCCATCCTAAAAACGGATTTAGTTCATAGGGAAAATCCATATAACCAAGATTTTTATCGCCTCCTATATCTAAAGTCCTTATCATAACCGGATGACCTGTCATTTGTTCGGCAACCTTCCTGTAAACTCTGAATTGCTCATCTTCAGATGGGAAAGTTGTTCTGTTCATAAATAGAAACTCAGTCCTGAAAAGGCCTATCCCTTCAGCACCATTCTTCAATGCGGCTTTGACCTCCTTTGTCATTCCTATGTTGGCGGCTATCTCCACTTTCCTGCCATCAAGAGTGATAGCAGGTAAATCACATAATTCCTGTAATTCTTTTTTTCTTAGCTGGTATTTCTCTTTAAGCAGTTTATAATATTCAAGCTGGTCATTAGTTGGATTAAGGATTACAATGCCTTTATTTCCGTCTACTATCGCCATTTCTCCACATTTTAATGATGAAGTAGCATCACGCAAGCCAACTACCGCCGGTATCTCCAGTGATCTAGCCATAATCGCCGTATGGGAGTTTTCCCCACCCGCATCAGTGACAAACCCAAGGACTTTATCTGAATCCATCTGAGCGGTGTCTGATGGCGTCAGGTCAGTTGTTACCACTATAACCTCATGATCCAGTTTTTTTAGTGAGACCATCTTCTTACCTGCCAGATTATATAGCATCTTTGTGCCCACATCTCTGATATCCATGGCACGTTCTTTCAAATACTCGTCATCAAGGCTCTGGAACATTTCCCAGATTTCGTTGATTGATTTGTCAATTGCCGCTTCAGCACGCATTTTGTTGACTGCTATATATCTTTCAACGGAATAGGATAGAGTAGGATCCGATACCATCATTAGATGAGCGGTAAAAATGCCGACCTCTTCTTCACTTAAGGTTTCCAATATTTTTTTTTGTATAGCCTCAAGCTGATCTCTGGTCTTATTTTTTGCCACTTCAAATCTATTAATTTCACTATTAATCTGGTCTTCTTCAATAGATTTTAAATCTATTTCCAATTTTTCTTTCTTAAATAAATAAACCCTACCGATAGCTATACCGGGTGATGCGGCTATTCCTTGCATAAGATACCTCCAACATCTATCAAATTGAATGTACTCGCTAATAGCCTCATTATATTACTATATGAATTGCTTATCAATCTCTATTTCAAACAGAAGCTTTTGCTGTGTAGCAGGCTAGTGCAATGGTTAATACCTTTGTCCTCACGGAATCCGTTCGTGATGTTATGATGACAGGCGCTCCTACACCTACAATTGCAGAAGCCAAATCTTTACATGCGAAGTAAGTAATTGATTTGTGAATAACATTACCTACCTGCAGATTTGGTGCTATCAATATATCTGCTCTGCCGGCGACTTCGCCAGTTATTCCCTTATGATGTGCCGCTTCAATTGACACGGCATTATCAAGCGCAAATGTACCATCTACAATCCCGCCCTGTCAATAACTTGTGAAAATGTCACTTTTTAGCAGATTAATTAACGCGACAAAATGTCACCTGCTGATTGACCACCAGAAGCCTGATTCACCGTCGCGGCAGGTCAAAGATAAACTGCACAGCAAGCTGTCCTTGACCTACAATAGTCAAGTCCATATTTGTGTGTAAATTACCTTGGGTTACTTTGAACGCTATATGATGCAGCATCCTCTACGGCTTCTTCCGCTTGCTTCTCTTGGTGAGAGACGTCCATATCGAAATATTTTCGACCTGTAGACCACTTTTCACCCTGCTCCATTAGCAATGCACCCATGAGCCTTAACGCTGATGCCTCATTCGGGAATATTCTGATAGCGCCTTCTCTTCGACGGATTTCCTCATTAAGCCTTTCAACGCCATTCGTTGTCCCCAGGCGCTTGCGGTATTTAAGAGGGAGACATAGCACAGCTGTGATGTCATCAAAAGCCTCATCAAGCAAATTCATTGCTTTTGGAGCTGTTGATTCGTATTTATCCATGAGTTGGTTTTTTGCTACTTTTGTGCTTTCCGGATCAGTCGCTTCGTAGACGCTGCGGATTTCTTCCTTCAGCTTCGGCTGCACCGATTTCGGCGTCTGATCCAGCAGGTTCCTGGAAAAGTGTGTTTGACAGTGCTGCCAGCTTGCACCCTGAAAATGTTTGCGTATGGCGGCAACAAGACCCAGATGGTTGTCTGAGGTGATTAAACGAGGCGCTTTCAAGCCTCTGGCTTTAAGCTCGATGAAAAATTCACTCCAGCTGGTTTCGGATTCACTGTTTGCCAGTCCGAAGCCAATGACTTCACGTTGTCCATCATCATTGATGCCAACGGCAATCAAGAGACCTCTTGATTGAACACGGCCGTTTTCACGGACCTTGATGTAAATGGCATCCACCATGACGAACGGATAATCGGCTTCTAACGGTCGCTTTTTAAAGGCTTCTACAATCGGGTCGAGTTTCTTGCAAAGATCCGATACCATCGATTTTGAGAAGGATTTGCCGCAAAGTTCTTCCGTCACCTTTTCAATTTTGCGAGTGGATACGCCGTTGATGACCATTTCAATCATGGACAGCATCAACGCCTGTTCACTCCGCTGATAACGTTCATACATATCAGTGCTGAACTTTCCGTTTCGATGGCGTGGTCTTCTTAGTATAATCGAACCAATTCTGGTTGTAAGTGGCTTGTCTCTAAAGCCATTGCGATAGGCCGTTCGATCGTCGGAACGCTCGTAAGGTTCTGCACCCAGTTGCTCAGTTGATTGAGCAAGAAGCACCTGATTCAGGATTGCTTCCATAAGTTTAGAAAATGCTTCATCCTTGGAATCTTTTGTGAAAAGTCCGTGCAAAAGTTCTGTATCCAGTGTAATATTTAATTGAGCCATGTTGTTTTCTCCTCAGTTAGGTATTTGATGCTACATTTATTATAACCGAGGATGAGCACTTGGCTCATTTTATTTGAATTTCCTTTTTACACCATTATACGGATTTAATCATTATAACCTGTATCCGCTATCGATGTGATATGATCTACTTCAAGTACTTCCATTGCCATCTTCGTCACGTCACTTAATTGTCCTTTATCATTTCCTGCATTGGTCACTTCAAACTCTGCTATAAGATTATGTTTATTATCTATAGCACTTTGAATATTATAGGCCATCATACTTCCACCATGAGCTGTTGTCATTCTTCTGGAATCAGGATCCGTTAAGGATTTTTGCTTAACACCTGCTTCTCTCATTTCAGTCCTAAGCTCTTTGTACTTTTCTTTCCTTGCTTCTAAATCTTCAATAATCTGATTGATTTTGGCTTTTGATTCTTTGGATTCAGCATTATTTTCTTCTTCATCATAAGTATCTAGTTCATAAAGATAATTGTTAATTTTATTGTTTATGCGTTTGAGTCTATCTTTAATTTTATCAAAGTTAAAGTTATTCTCTTTTGAGTTCACCGCTTGAAAACGGCTGCCATCAACTGCTATTAGCTCCCTATCATATAGGTTAAGGTCTAAACACAACTTTGAAAAATCTCTAAATACATTCTTCAAGGCTTTCTTATTATCTTTTCTGAATCTGGATATCGTTTTATGGTCCGGTGAAAGCTTACAAAGTAGCCACATCACTTCTACATTCTTCTTTGTTTCAACCTCAAGTCTTCTTGATGAACGCGTACGATTCATGTAGCCATATACATATAGTTTTAACATGTCTTTAGTGCAGTACATAGGTCTTCCTGTATCATTTGGTACAGCTTTTGTAAATCCTAAATCATCTAAGTCCAAATGTTCTACATATGCATCAATAACTCTTGTCGGATTATCTTCTGTAATGTAATCATCCAATAAATCTGGGAACATATTGTATTGTTTTCGCGCTTCACCTTGTATAAAATCCATAGTAAGTATTCCTTTCTGAAAAGTTGTCTAGAGCCTTGATTTCACTAGCTTTGCTTGCTATTATTATACCATTTTCAGGTGTTTAATTCATCAATTATTCTGCATATTTATGAATAGTTTTGACATAGTCTCTTGGCTTTACCGGCACTATTAAACTATCCTCACCGACAACTTTAGCACCGTGATTATTCAAAGCATCAACATGCTCTTTATAGGTGTCAATAAGCAACACATCTCTGCCGCTTTGAGCAATATATGCTCCAAGTATCGTTCCTAAAGCACCCGCTCCCATTATCGCAATTCTTTTCATAATAAATCTCCCTAAACAAGTCCTAAAATTTCCCTAGCTTCATCGGGGGTTGCTACCTCATTACCGAACATTTTGATAATATCAGCTGCTCTTTTTGTCAGCATAACATTTGATGCAAGTACGCCTTTTTCGTAATAAAGATTGTCTTCCAAGCCTACTCTGATATGGCCACCTAATGCCAGTGTAGTGAAAATAGTTGGTAAATGGGCAGGTCCCAGACCAAAAGCAGACCAAGTTGCTCCTTTAGGTATTAGGCGGCTCATATAAGCTAAATTTTCAACTGTAGCACCTGCCCCACCTGCAACACCAAGGCAAAATTGAAAATGACCAGGGTACTCTAAATGTCCACTCTTTATCAATGATATAGCGGTGCGGATATCTCCTATGTCAAAAACCTCAATTTCTGGTTTGACTCCAAGTTCAATCATTTTTAAACCCATAACCTCTAAATGAGGTATAGAGAACAGAACAACTGATCTACCGAAATTCATGGTTGGAATATCATATGATGCCACCTCAGGTTTCAGATTTAATAAATCAGTTCTTTGCTTGTCATCTTTCTTAAAACTTCCGATTACGACACAATCCTCTATCGTTGTCACTTCGCCAGATGTTGTCATATTGATGATAACATCACATTTCTGTTTGATCAGTTCCTGTGTTTTTTTGAATTTCTCTACCTCCATCGAAGGAGACTCACCATCGTCTTTTTTCATATGTAGATGTACCATGGCGGCACCTGCTCTATAACAAGCATATGCGTCGTCTGCAATTTCTTCTGGTGTAATAGGTGTTGCAGGATTCGATGCCTTGCTTCCGGTAGCTCCAGTCAAGGCAACAGTGATAATTGTCTTTTGTGTTTCTTTCTTGGCATCAGTTGAGCCTGATGCCACCAAATTCTTACCCATTTTAACCTCCTTGTATAATTCAGTTATAGGAATAATCAAATAGCTTATCAGAATATTCCTCTAACTTTATTTTTTATTGTTCGTGGTTAAAGATGAATTCAACC
>LGGM01000039.1 GCA_001509345.1 Clostridiales bacterium 38_11 | reverse complement strand
AGATCGCCTCTTTTGCCAAGCGTTATCATTTTATCTGCTAGTTTTCTAAGTTCTTTTGCTCTTGTCTCAGTGGTTTCGATTCTACCATGTGCAATTATACTTGTTGTCATATTTCTCAACATAGCTACTCTATGATCAGATTGACGACCTAACTTTCTATGCTTACCCATACTTAACCCTCCTTTTTCACAGATTAATTATCTGATGCCTTTAAAGATTGTCCCAATTCAGCTAACTTTTTCTGTACTTCCTCTAAAGACTTCTTCCCTAGATTTCTAACCTTCATCATATCATCTTCAGTTTTAAGTGTTAACTCTTCTACAGAATTGATTCCCGCTCTTTTGAGACAGTTGTATGATCTGACAGACAAATCTAGTTCTTCAATAGTCATTTCCAATACCTTTTCTTTTTCATCTTCCTCTTTCTCAACCATTATCTCAACATCACCAATGTGGTTAGTCAATGATATGAACAGATTCAGATGCTCGTTTAAAATTTTAGCTCCCAATGACACTGCTTCTTCAGGTTCTATTGTTCCATTTGTCCAGACCTCAAGCGTGAGTTTGTCATAGTCTGTCCTGTTACCGACTCTTGTATTTTCGACCAAAAAATTAACCTTATTAACCGGTGTGTATATAGAATCGATTGGAATAACACCTATAGAATGGGAATCTTTTTTGTTTCTATCAGCACCTACATATCCTCTACCTTTTTCCATTTCAAGCTCAACAATGAACTCTGCCCCTTCTTCTAAAGTCGCTATATGAAGATCCTTGTTGATTATATCTACTTCTCCACCTGTTATAATATCTCCTGCTTTAAGTTCTCTTGGACCTCTCGCATCAATTAAAAGTTGTACAGGTTCTTCAGTATGCATGACTGCAGCTATACTTTTAATGTTTAGGATTATTTCTGTCAGATCTTCTTTAATCTTTGGCATCGTCGAAAATTCGTGCAGCACGCCTTGAATGTTAATCGATGTAATTGCTGCTCCTGGCAATGATGATAATAGAATTCTTCGTAATGAGTTTCCTAATGTTGTAGCAAACCCTCTTTCAAGAGGTTCTAATACTATCTTGCCATATTTACCATTTTCTTTTTTCTCAATTAAGGTGATGCTCGGTTTTTCAATTTCTATCATCTTAGAAACCCTCCCTTGAATTTTTTTATGTTAAGGGTGGTCATATTACTTAGAATACCACTCTACGATTAAGTGCTCTTCTATCGGTAGCTCGATATCTTCTCTACTAGGTTCAGCTATGACTCTTCCTTGCATATTCTCAGGATCGACTGATAACCATTGAGGTACTGAAGATTTGTGATTTTCAACCAACTCTTTAAACTTTGCTGAGCTTCTGCTTTTTTCAATGATTTCAATAACATCACCAACACTGATTAATATTGATGGCACATTGACTCTCTTACCATTAATTGAAAAATGGCCATGTACTACAAGTTGTCTAGCTTCTGCACGTGAAGTTGCCAATCCTAATCTGTAAACAACATTGTCAATTCTGCTTTCCAGCAGTTTCAAGAAATTCTCACCTGTAACTCCAGGTTGTTTTGAAGCCATTTCATAGTATTGCTTGAACTGTCCTTCCAAAACACCATAATATCTTCTTACTTTTTGCTTTTCTCTTAATTGAACACCATGGTTGGTCAATTTCGACCTGCTTTGCCCATGTTGTCCTGGAGCGTAATTTCTTCTGTTCAATGCACATTTATCTGTGTAGCATCTATCTCCTTTAAGATATAGCTTGGTTCCTTCTCTTCTGCATAATCTGCATACGGGTCCGGTATATCTTGCCATTATAACACCTCCTGTTCTATTAAACTCTTCTACGTTTCGGTGGTCTACAACCGTTATGTGGAATTGGCGTAACGTCTTTTATAAGACTTACTTCCAGTCCTGTCGCCTGTAGGGATCTTATTGCTGCTTCTCTACCCGCGCCCGGACCTTTTACATATACTTCTACAGTTTTTAAACCGTGTTCCATTGCTTTTTTTGCAGCTTCTTCTGCAACCAGTGATGCGGCAAAAGGAGTTGACTTTCTTGAACCCTTGAAGCCCATTTGTCCAGCACTGGACCATGATATTGAATTGCCACGCACATCAGTTAAAGTAACGATCGTATTATTAAAAGTGGAATGAATATGAGCCTGACCTCTTTCAATATTTTTACGTTCTCTTTTTTTAACTCTGGTAGCTTTTTTTTGTACTTTCTTAGCCACTTAAGTCCCTCCTAACTATTTCTTTTTACCTGATATTCTTTTAGGACCTTTTCTAGTTCTTGAGTTATTCTTGGTGTTTTGTCCTCTAACAGGTAGTCCTCTTTTGTGTCTTAGTCCTCTGTAGCAATTGATTTCTTTCAATCTCTTGATATTCATCGCCACATCTCTTCTAAGGTCACCTTCCACAGGTATCTTGTCTATTTCAACTCTTAACTTGCTTACTTCTTCCTCTGTTAAATCCTTTATTCTGGTATCGAAACTGATACCGGCGTTCGTCAGGATTTTTTGAGAAGTTGATTTTCCTATACCAAATATATAAGTCAAACCAATTTCTGCTCTTTTATCTCTTGGTAGGTCAACACCAGCTATTCTGGCCATTTACAACAGCACCTCCTAATAGTTTTTAAACTGTGGTATATATTTTAACCCTGTTTTTGCTTATGCTTAGGGTTATCACAAATTACCATTACTTTACCTTTTCTTTTTATGATTTTACACTTTTCGCACATAGGTTTTACTGATGGTCTTACTTTCAATGTAATCCCTCCTTACTACTTTTTTCTCCAGGTGATTCTGCCCTTTGTCAAGTCATAAGGTGACAACTCTACAGTAACATGATCTCCTTGGAGAATTCTAATATAATGCATTCTCAGCTTTCCAGAAATGTGAGCCAAAATTTCGTGTCCATTCTCCAATTTCACTTTGAACGTGGCATTTGGTAGAACTTCCACTACTTTACCTTCTAATTCTATTACATCTTTTTTGGACATTATTTTTTAACCCCCATTCTGTGTTATATTTGGATATTGTAAGGCTCCAATAGCCTTCGTATATATGCATTGTTGAGCTTGTCGCCCTTACCTATCCGGGCTTCTATCTCTTCAAAAACCCGATTGTAGATAATCAAATGCTTTACTTTTTTCAGTTTTGGCTTACTTACTTTTCTAAGCTCACCATCACATATTCTAACATATTTGTCATCAATAATCTCGACAATTATGAAGATTCGTCCTTTATCTCTTCCAGCTTTAGATTTTACAACCTGACCTATTCTCAAGTCATCTGTAATTTCCATTTTATCACCTCTTATAGGGATGTCAATATGACCGGCTCTCCATCTGTTATAGCTACAGTGTGCTCGTAATGTGCTGAAAGCTTACCATCTCGCGTCACAACTGTCCAATCATTTTCCAATAACCATACATTGTACGCACCCTGATTAACCATCGGCTCTATAGCAAGTACCATACCTTTCTGAAGTCTTGGACCTCTGCCGGGGTTCCCGAAGTTTGGAATTTGAGGATCCTCGTGCATATTTACCCCTATGCCATGTCCTACAAAATCTCTAACCACTGAAAATCCTTCTTTTTCTACACATTTCTGTACAGCATGAGATATATCTGATAATCTGTAACCTTCCTTGGCAAATTCAATACCTTCATAAAAGCTCTTCTTTGTGACTTCTATGAGCTTTTGCGCTTGATAGTCTATGGTTCCCACCGGATAAGTCTTTGCACTATCACCTACATAGTCTCGAAATATGGTACCAATGTCTATACTGACTATGTCGCCATCTTCCAACACTCTGTCTCCAGGTATGCCATGAACCACTTCTTCGTTTACAGACGCGCATATAGATGCTGGAAATCCGTGATATCCTTTGAATGCTGGAATTGCATCTTTTGACCTTATGAAATCTTCAACTGCCTTATCCAGTTCTTTGGTAGTAACCCCCGGTCTAATCAGATTTTTGACCAATTCGTGTGCCTGGGCATTTATCCTACCAGCTTCTCTCATCAATTGAATCTCTCTGTCTGTCTTGATAATAATCATTTTATCGGCCTCTCAGCTCTTCAATGATATCTTCAAATACAGTCTGTATTTCCTGTTCCCCATCAATGTTTGCCAATATTCCCTTTTGGGAGTAGTATTCTATCAATGGTTCTGTTTGTTCCAGATAAACCTCTATTCTTTTAATAACTGTCTCTTCCAGGTCATCCTTTCTCTGGTGCAATTCTCCTCCACATCTGTCACAAATGCCTTCTATTTCTGAAGGTTTGAACTTGATGTGAAAAGCAGCCCCACATGATTTACAGACTCTCCTGCCAACCGCTCTCTCAATAAGAACTTCTTTTTTGACCTGAATATTGATTGCTCTGTCTAATTTGCTTTCCATCTTTGAGAGTTCTGCATCCAGTGCATCTGCCTGGAAAATGGTTCTTGGAAATCCATCCAGCAAAAATCCTTTTATGCAGTCTTCTTTCAAGAGTCTGTCTTTAACCAGATCGACTACCAACTCATCAGGGACCAATAGTCCTTGATTCATATAGCCTTGTGCTTTTCTGCCAAGTTCAGTCTCCTGTTTGATGTTCTCTCTAAAAATGTCTCCGGTGGATATATGTGGAATATCAAACTCTCTGGAAATTCTTTCAGCCTGAGTTCCTTTTCCTGCACCCGGAGGGCCTAATAACAATAATCTCATTTCATCATCTCCCAAATCTATTATTTCAAAAATCCTTTGTAATGTCTCATTAACATCTGTGATTCAATCTGTTTCATTGTTTCTAAAGCAACCCCTACTACGATCAATAGTGCTGTTCCTCCAAAGTTGATGTTCAGATTTGTAAACGAGAATATGATAGTTGGAATTGATGCAATGAATGCTAATGCTACTGCTCCTACCAGTGTTATTCTAGTTAACACTTTGTTTAAATATTCTGCTGTAGGCTTGCCGGGTCTTATCCCTGGAATGAATCCACCATACTGTTTGAGATTGTTTGCATATTCAAACGGATTGAATTGAACCGCTGTATAAAAATACGTGAAGAATATAATCAAAACAATATTCAATGTCGAGTAAATCCATACGCCTGGATTACCACCAGGTGATAACCACTTTTCCACCCAATTGACAAAGTTTCCTTCAAAAAAGAACGCTAGTGTCTGTGGAAAAGCCAGCAATGATGAGGCAAAGATTACGGGAATAACACCAGCCATCAAAACTTTGATTGGGATATGTGTGCTTTGTCCACCATACATTTTTCTTCCGACGACTCTTTTTGCATATTGGACGTTGATTTTTCTTTCACCCTGCTGAACGGCAATGATACCCACTATGATTGTCATTGCAAACACTACAAACAACAGTAGTTCAAGTATGTTGACAGTACCTGCAAAGAATAATCCCATTGTGGTTCCTATTCCAGCTGGTATTCTTGAAACGATACCTGCAAAGATAATGATTGAAATTCCATTTCCGATTCCCTTTTCAGTAATCTCTTCACCCAGCCACATCAGGAATGCGGTGCCTGCGGTCAGAGTCAAAACGACGGTTACGATTGACAACATGTCCGTTGAAATCAGTGCGGAATTGAAGAATCCCACTGTATAGGCAATGGCTTGTACCAATGCCAATACAACTGTCAGATATCTTGTGTATTGCGCTATTTTTTCTTTACCATCTTCTCTTTTTGCAATTTCTTCAAGCTTTGGGATGGCAATCGTCAATAACTGAAAGATAATGGATGCGGTAATATATGGATATATACTGAGCGCAAAAATGGTGAAGCTCTGAAATGCGCCTCCCGACATAAGGTCAAAAAAGTCCAGTATTCCCGCATTACCTTGAAACATTTGGTCAATAACCGTTCTATCAATTCCGGGGACCGGTATTTGAGCGCCTAACCTATAAACCACTATCATTGCAAAGGTAAACAGTATCTTCTTTCTTAAGTCTGGTATTTTCCAAGCGTTTCTTAAGGTTTCAATCAATTAGATCACCTCTACCTTTCCACCAGCTGCCTCGATTTTTTCGATTGCGCTTTTGCTGAATTTGTGGGCTTTCACAGTTAGTTTCTTTTCAAGCTCTCCTCTACCCAGTACTTTAACTCCATCGTATTGTTTTTTGACAATTCCCAGTTCTTTAAGCATTTCCGGGCTGACTTCAGTACCTTCTTCGAATCTGTTCAAAGTATCTATGTTTATCTCTGAATATCTAGTGGTGAATATATTGGTGAATCCTCTCTTAGGAACTCTTCTGTACAGAGGCATCTGACCACCTTCAAACCCTGGTCTTGTTCCTCCACCAGATCTTGAATTTTGACCATCCTGACCTCTTCCGGCAGTTTTACCTTGTCCTGTTGCAGTTCCTCTCCCGAGTCTTTTCCTGTTTTTTGTCGTGCCTGGATTTGGCTTTAGTTCATGCAGTTTCATTTTGCACCTCCTTTGGTTCTTATTCTTGTACTTCGACCATATGACTAACGACATTAATCATCCCTCTGATCTGAGGTGTATCTTCTTTTTCAACTACTTGACCAATCTTTCTTAAGCCCAATGCTTCGATTGTTCTTCTCTGATTTGGTGTTTTTCCTATTTTACTTCTTACTAGTTTTACTTTTATTGCTGCCAAGGTTCTTCCTCCTTCAATTATAGGATTTCCTCTAAGGTCATTCCTCTAAGTTTAGCTACTGCTGCAGGTTGCTTAAGATTTCTTAAAGCTGACATAGTAGCGTTAACCATGTTTTTGGGGTTGTTTGAACCTAATGATTTAGTTCTGATGTCTCTGACTCCTGCCAGTTCCAGTACAGCACGCACCGGACCGCCTGCAATAACACCTGTTCCTGGCGCTGCTGGTTTTATCAACACTTTTCCAGCACCAAAATCACCTATTATCTCATGAGGTATGGTTGTACCTTCCAAAGGAACTTCGATCATAGATTTTTTTGCTGATTGTATAGCTTTCTTAATTGCTTCAGGTATCTCTATAGCTTTACCGATACCCACTCCTACATGTCCATTTTCATCACCAACAACAACAAGTACACTAAATCTAAAGTTTCTACCACCTTTTACAACTTTTGTTACCCTACTGATGTTTACTACCTTTTCTTTTAAGTCAAATTGACTAGCATCTATTCGGCTACGTTCCATTAAATTTAATTACCTCCTTTACTAAAACTTTAATCCGCTTTCTCTTGCACCATCTGCTAAAGATTTAACTCTGCCATGATAAAGATATCCACCTCTATCAAATACAACTGCTTCAATGCCTTTGTCTATTGATTTCTTAGCTATTTCCTGTCCAACAATCTTTGCGGCTTCTGTTTTATTAAGACCACTCACCTTACCTTTAATGTCATTGTCAAGCGTTGATGCCGCAGCAATTGTTACACCTTTTGTGTCATCGATTACTTGAACAAATATATTGGATGAGCTTCTGAAAACATTCAATCTCGGCCTCTCAGGAGTTCCTTGGATTTTATTTCTCATTTTGTAATGTCTTTTCTGACGATTCTTATTTCTATTAATTTTTTTAATCATCCGGACTCACTCCTTTCTACTTATTTACCTGTCTTGCCAGCTTTACGTCTAACAATCTCATAATCATACTTAATCCCTTTACCTTTATAAGGCTCCGGTTTTCTCCAATCTCTTATGATAGCCGCGTAATTTCCTACTCGTTGTTTATTGATTCCTGAGACAATAATCTTATTGTTTCCCTCTATTGTTGTTTCTATTCCATCAGGATCATCCATTTCAACCGGATGGGAAAAGCCTAAATTCAGTATTAATTTTTTGCCTTCTTTTTTCGCTCTATATCCTACACCGACTATTTCAAGTTTTTTAGAGTAGCCATCAGTAACGCCAACTATCATGTTATTGACAAGAGTTCTGGTCAGTCCGTGTAAAGATTTATGTTTTTTATTCTCTGTTGGTCTTTTTACTTCTATCGTATTGTCATTGATTTCAACCTGCATATCTTTGGGAAGCTGCTCCGCTAAAGATCCTTTTGGGCCTTTCACTTCAGCGTAATTGTTCTCGTCAATCATCACTTCCACACCTGCAGGAATAGTTATAGGTTTCAATCCTATTCTCGACATATTAGCACCTCCTCTTGTAAATTACCATACGTAGCAAATTACTTCTCCACCTACTCCTTGCTGTTTAGCAGTTTTACCTGTCTGTATTCCTTTTGAAGTAGATATTATAGCTATACCCAATCCACCGAGCACTCTTGGGACCTCGTCCCTTCTAACGTATACTCTTAGTCCTGGTTTTGAAATTCTTTTTATTCCTGTTATTACTCTGCTTTTATCTTCTGAATATTTTAACTGTACTCTCATGATGCCTTGCTTGCCATCTTCAATTACATCAAATCCTTTAATATACCCTTCAGCCAACAATACGCCTGCTATTTCTTTCTTTATATTTGATGCCGGTATATCAACAGATTCATGTTTCGCATGGTTACCATTTCTGATTCTAGTTAACATATCAGCAATTGGATCAGTCATTACCATCTATGTAACCTCCTTCCATCAATACTTTTAATTACCAACTTGCTTTTCTAACGCCAGGAATCTGACCTTTGTAAGCCAATTCTCTGAAACATATACGACAAACTCCAAATTTTCTCAAGTATGCATGTGGTCTACCGCATATTCTACACCTGGAGTATTCTCTAGTGCTAAATTTTTGTTTTCGTTGTTGCTTTATTTTTAATGATTTCTTAGCCATTCTATCTACCTCCTTCTACTTGGTAAAAGGCATTCCCATTAGTTTAAGCAATTCTCGAGCTTCTTCATCCGTATTGGCGGTTGTAGTTATGATAACATCCATACCTCTTATCTTATCAACTTTATCATAATCGATCTCGGGAAAAATCAATTGTTCTTTTATGCCAAGAGCGAAGTTTCCTCTGCCATCAAATGATTTGTTCTGAACACCCCTAAAGTCTCTAACACGTGGTAATGCAATATTCATCAGCTTATCAAGGAAAAAATACATCTTTGTTCCTCTTAAAGTTACCTTACAACCAACACTCATGCCTTCTCTTAGCTTAAAGTTGGAAACTGACTTTTTTGCTTTGGTGATTACAGGTTTTTGTCCTGATATAGTAATCATTTCACTAACCGCACTTTCCAAAGCTTTTGGATTGTCTCTAGCTTCTCCTACTCCCATATTCAAAACTACTTTTTCAATTTTTGGTGCCTGCATAACGTTATCGTAACCAAATTTATCCATTAAAGCCGGCACTACTTCATTTATGTACTTTTCTTTCAAACGTGGAGCCATTGTCTGTACCTCCCTTCAACGAATTATTCAAATACCTCACCGCATTTGACACATTGCTTTACTTTTTTGCCATCTTCCAAGTATTTAGCTTTGGTTCTAACGCCTTTTTTACATTTTTCACAATAAGTCATAACATTTGAAACGTCTACTGAACCTTCTTGATGGATTATTCCTGCCTGCTGCATCTTTTTATCGCCTTTTTTATGTTTTGTCAACATATTGACGCCTTCAATAATTACGCGTTCTTCTTTAGGCATGCAATTCAGAATCTTGCCTTTTTTTCCTTTATCCATACCGGAAATAACGACTACTTTTTCGCCTTTTTTTACGTGCATACTTACACCTCCCATTAAAGTACTTCAGGTGCCAAAGATATAATTTTCATAAACTTACCAGCCCTTAACTCTCTTGTGATCGGTCCGAAAATACGGGTTCCCACTGGTGTTTTATCTTCTTTTATTATAACAGCTGCGTTTTCGTCGAACTTTATATAGGTGCCGTCATCTCTTCCAACACCTTTTGTCGTCCTGACTATAACTGCTTTTATTACATCACCTTTTTTAACAACTCCACCTGGTGTTGCACTTTTAACAGTTGCAACAACAATGTCTCCTATATTACCATATTTCCTATTGGAACCGCCCAGAACCCTGATGACCAAAATTTCTTTAGCCCCTGAGTTATCAGCTACTTTAAGTCTTGACTCATTCTGTACCATTATTTAACCTCCCTTCGGTAATCGTAAGGTTTATTTAGCTTTCTCCATTATTTCAACCAAACGCCATCTTTTATCTTTTGACAAAGGTCTGGTTTCCATCACTTTTACTTTGTCACCGATGCCACATTGGTTGAGTTCATCATGTGCTTTTAGTTTCTTAGTTCTCTTAACCTTTTTGTTATATAAAGGATGTGATGTATATGATTCAATCGAGACGACAATAGTTTTGTCCATCTTATCTGAAACCACTTTTCCAATTCTAACTTTTCTATTACTTCTTTCCACTAAATAGCCCTCCTTTCTCAGACCGCTACATACTTACTTTTAGTTCGTGTTCTCTTAAAACCGTTTTAACTCTCGCTATATCTTTTTTGACGATTTTGATTCTAGATGTATTGCCAAGTTGCCCTGTAACCAACTGAAATCTTAGGTTGAACAATTCTGTTTTAAGATCCACTAACATTGAATTTAATTCGCTAACAGTTTTTTCTTTTAGTTCATTAGCTTTCATTAGCTTCACCTTCCTTTTCTCCCTGCTCAGCTTTAGAAACAAATTTGCATTTTATAGGTAATTTATGCATTGCAAGTCTCATAGCTTCTTTTGCTACTTCTTCAGTAACTCCCGACATTTCAAAAAGAACTCTGCCAGGTTTTACTACCGCCACCCAATACTCAGGGGATCCTTTACCTTTACCCATTCTTGTTTCTGCAGGCTTTTGTGTGACTGGCTTGTCTGGAAATATTTTGATCCAGACCTTTCCGCCTCTTTTTACGGATCTAGTCATAGCCCTTCTTGCGGCTTCTATTTGATTTGAAGTAATCCACGCCGGTTCTAAAGCTTGAATGCCATATTCACCGTAAGTCAATGTATTACCTTTTGTAGCTACTCCACTCATTCTTCCTCTGTGCACTTTTCTGCGTTTTACTCTTTTAGGCATTAACATAATTCTACATCCTCCTTCCTGCGGGATTAATGTTATTTATTGTAGGGTTTTTTTGGTCTTCTATTCCTTTTATCTTTATCCTGCTCAGGTCTCTGTTTTTGCCTTAAAATCTCATCTCTACAAATCCATACCTTAACACCAATTTTACCATAAGTCGTATCTGCTTCTGCAAAACCATAACTGATGTCTGCTCTTAAAGTCTGGAGAGGAATTGTTCCTTCGCTGTATCCTTCAGATCTTGCCATATCAGCTCCATTAAGTCTGCCTGAAACTAAAGTCTTGATACCTTTTGCACCAGTTCTCATGCTTCTTTGCATAGCTTGCTTCATTGCTCTTCTAAAAGAAACACGTCTTTCTATCTGACTAGCTATGCTCTCCGCTACCAACTGTGCATTCAGGTCAGGATGTTTGATCTCTTCAACATTGATAATAACAGTCTTGTTAGTCATCTTTTCTATGTTGTTTCTTACTATTTCAACTCCGCTACCACCTTTACCGATAACCATACCCGGTTTGGCTGTAAAAATATTGACTTTGATTCTGTTGGCAAATCTTTCAATTTCAGTATTGGAAATGCCTGCCAGGAAAAGCTCTTTTTTAATGTATTTCCTGATATGATAATCTTCAATCAGATTGTCCGCAAAATGTTTCTTGTCCGCGTACCATCTTGAGTCCCAGTCTTTATTGATACCAACTCTAAGTCCATGAGGATTAACCTTTTGACCCATATTTTACCTCCTTTACTATTCTCGTTCTTTAACCGTTACATTAATATGACTTGATCTTTTCAGTATCTTGTATGCCGCTCCCTTTGCTCTAGGTCTCCATCTCTTCAGAGTGGGTCCTTGATCAGCGCTAACTTTGCTTACATAGAGCTTATCTCTATTAAGATCAAAATTGTGTTCTGCATTTGCTGCAGCTGACTGAACGACTTTCTCCAATTCACGTGCGCCTTTTTTGGGAGTGAATTTCAATATTGCCAGTGCTTCATCTAAATCTTTACCTCTTACCATGTCACATATGAATCTCATTTTTCTATGAGAAATTCTTATATATTTAGCAGTTGCATTAGCTTCCACTTAAGCTACCTCCCTTCATTTACTTGACTCTCGAAGACTTTTCTGATTTGGCATGTCCTCTATAAGTCCTTGTAGGAGCAAATTCTCCCAATTTATGTCCAACCATATCTTCAGTAATATATACGGGAACATGTTTTCTACCATCATGAATTGCTAATGTAAAACCTATCATCTCTGGGAATATTGTCGACCTTCTTGACCAAGTCTTTACTACTTTTTTCTCGTTTTTACTATTCATATCAACGATTTTTTTAAGTAGGCTTGGTTCGCAATAAGGACCTTTTTTTAGCGATCTACCCATTAGAAGTTCCTCCTTTCACCGAATACCTTTACTTTCTTTTCTTAACAATGTACTTGTCAGATTTCTTGTTTTTCTTTCTTGTTTTGAATCCTAAAGTTGGTTTACCCCATGGTGTGACAGGTGATGGTCTTCCAATTGGTGCTCTACCTTCTCCACCGCCGTGAGGGTGATCATTGGGATTCATTACAGAACCTCTTACTGTAGGTCTGATTCCCATGTGTCTCTTTCTACCGGCTTTACCGATTGTTATGTTTTCGTGATCGATATTTCCGACTTGTCCAATTGTTGCTTTACATTCAACTCTGATCATTCTTACTTCACCGGATGGAAGTCTCACTTGCGCATAGTCATTTTCTTTTGCCATCAGCTGAGCTGAGTTACCGGCAGATCTGACCAATTGCGCTCCTTTTCCAGCCTTCAATTCAATGTTATGAATGATGCTACCTACAGGTATGTCTTTCAACTTAAGTGCATTCCCAATCTTGATATCAGCTTCAGAACCTGAAACTATCATATCTCCAACTTTTATCTTGTGGGGTGCGATTATGTATCTTTTTTCCCCGTCAACATAATGAATCAGTGCGATATTGGCACTTCTATTTGGATCGTACTCTATGGTCGCTACTTTTCCCGGCACTCCATCTTTATCTCTTTTGAAATCAATTATTCTGAACTTTCTCTTGTTGCCGCCACCTTTATGTCTTACTGTTATCTTTCCTCTGACATTTCTTCCTGCATGTTTCTTAAGAGGTTCCAACAGTGATTTTTCAGGTTCGTTTGTTGTGATTTCTTCAAAAGTTGATACTGTCATTTGCCTTAAAGCCGGAGAAGTAGGTTTGAATTTTTTTATACCCATTTTCGTTCCTCCTTTACGTTATTATTACATTCCCTCGAAGAATTCAATAGTATTGCTGTCTTCAGTCAGTTTGACAATAGCTTTTTTCCAGCTGGATCTTCTACCGACATTTGCACCCATTCTTTTCTTCTTGCCAAGCATATTCATGGTATTGACTTTTTCTACCTTCACACCAAAAATCTGTTCGATAGCATTTTTTATTTCTGTTTTGTTTGCTCTTTTGTCAACTCTAAATGTGTATTTCTTTTCGGACATAGCATCCATACTGGCCTCTGTCACGATTGGTTTGATAATGATATCATGTGGGCTGCGCATTAATAATACACCTCCTCAACCTTGCTAATTGCATCTTTTGTAATTACGAAACTATTATGATTCAATATGTCGTAAACGTTAAGTGTGTTAACTGCTGAAGTTTTAACACCTGGAATATTCCTTGCTGATTTATAAATGTTTTCATCTTTCCCTGGGATGACAATCAGGGTTTTTTTACCCACTTTCAGGTTTTCAAGGACTTTTATCATATCTTTGGTTTTTGGTGATGTCATATTCAGTTCATCCAATACAATGATCTCATTGCTTTCAACTTTTGAGCTGAATGCTGATTTTAATGCCAGTCTTCTTACTTTCTTCGGTAATCTTATGCTGTAATCTCTTGGTTTTGGAGCAAAAACTACTCCGCCGCCTTTCCATTGAGGTGATCTGATGCTCCCTTGTCTAGCACGACCAGTTCCTTTTTGTCTCCAGGGTTTTCTTCCCCCACCTCTTACTTCACTTCTTGTTTTTGCAGACTGCGTTCCTTGTCTTTGATTAGCCAAGTAAGCTTTCACTGCTTCATACATAACATGTGTATTAACTTCAATTCCGAATATATCATCACTTAACTCGATATCTCCAATTTGTTCGCCCGACACGTTATAAAGAGCTACTTTAGGCATGTGTACTCCTCCTTTCACTAAGACTTGCTTATTTAACTGTTTCTTTGATTGTTATATATCCCTTTTTCGGTCCCGGTATTGCGCCTTTGATAAGAATAAGGTTTTTCGCGGTATCCACTCTTATTACTTCAAGATTTTGCACTGTGACTTTTTCGTTACCCATTCTTCCAGCGGCTTTCATACCTTTGATGACTCTCGCCGGGTATGCTGATGAACCCAGTGAACCGGTTACTCTATGTGATTTTGAACCGTGTGTTTCCGGTCCTCTTGAATGGCCATGTCTTTTGATGACACCAGCCGTCCCTTTACCTTTTGATGTCCCCGTAGCATCAACTTTTTCACCTTCTGCAAAAGCCTCTACTGTAATCAGTTGACCAACTTCGTATTCATCAGGATTTTCAACTCTGAATTCTCTCAGCAGTCTTTTCACTTCCACATTTGATTTTGCAAAATGACCTTTTTTAGGTTTGTTGACATTTCTTTCCTTAGCTTTCCCAAAACCGACTTGTACAGCATTGTAGCCATCTTTCTCAACTGTTTTCTTCTGAACCACTACCATTCCATCAGATTCAACAACAGTTACAGGCACTAAAGTTCCATCTTCTCTAAATATTTGGGTCATTCCAAGCTTTTTTCCAATAATTGCTTTCATTTGTTTACACCTCCTATTTTCTTACAGCGGATTACATTGCATGCAATCATACTAAGCAGAGTGTCTATCTAAATTCTCTACTTTTACAGTTTGATTTCAATATCCACACCTGCCGGCAAATTCAATTTCATCAAAGAATCTACAGTTTTTGGCGTTGGATTGGAAATATCAATCAATCTTTTGTGTGTTCTTTGTTCAAATTGTTCTCTAGAATCCTTATACTTATGAACCGCTCTCAAGATTGTGATGATTTGCTTTTCTGTTGGCAGAGGAATTGGCCCTGCAACATCAGCTCCTGATGATTTGGCAGTTTCAACAATTTTCTTTGCTGACTGATCAAGTAATTGATGATCATAAGCTTTTAATCTGATTCTAATTTTTTGACTGTTTACCATTGTGTTACCTCCCTTTTTCGTATTTTAACCTTACATACGTTAGGCAATCTCCATGTACACTTTGCCTGGTGTACTTTATGTTTTTTTTAATGGAAATCCCTATTCGCCTCGCTTATAGCAAGACATACTCCGCAAAAATTACCCGGCTATTGCCAGCAACCTCTCACTTCTTCGCATGCGGCACACTGAAACATTTTACCTAATTTGCATTCTAAAATCAACATAAATATCAATATATTACAAATATTTAATAATTTCTTCTGCAAAAATAATAGCAAGCATATATTTTGTTATTCATGCTTGCTATTTTTTATTGGATTTTATATTGCATAATGATTATACACGAATAAATCCAAATGTCAAGAAAATTTGCATTTTTCAAGTAGTGGAATGTTTATTTTATAATTTTAGCGACTACTCCGGCACCTACTGTTCTGCCACCCTCTCTAATCGCAAATCTCAATCCCTCTTCCATGGCAATCGGTGTGATC
>LGGM01000130.1 GCA_001509345.1 Clostridiales bacterium 38_11 | reverse complement strand
TTTGTATAATTTAAATTAGTATAACCCTATTGAAGCAAGAATAATACCGGCAATTACTGCTATAACCGGAATAAGCGTTGCTACCATGAATATGTCTTTGTAAGAATCTTTATGTGTCATAAGTGTTACTGCTAGTAATGTTAGAACAGCTCCGTTATGTGGCAATGTATCAAGACCACCACTGGACAATGATGCTATTCTATGGAATGCCTCTAATGGAATTCCTGAAGATGCGGAAAGCTCAACATATTTTTCACCAAGAGCTGCAAGGGCAATACCCATCCCGCCTGATGCTGAACCGGTTGCTCCGGCTAGTATATTAACGGCAACTGCTTCAGAAATCAACGGATTTCCTTTTATTCCAAGTACAAGATCCGTCAATGTCTGAAATCCAGGTACAGCACGAACAACTGTACCAAATCCAACAGCCGCACTTGTATTGATGATTGCGATAACAGAACCGGCTGCGCCGGCATTCATGGTTTTAACAAGCTCCGGTAGTCTTTTGAAGTTCAACACTATGGCCAAAATGATACCTATCAATAGGGCTACAATGATGTTCAATTTGAACAGATTCAATGTTGCAATTACAGCTACCAATGGCACTGCTGATAACCAAGCATTTGGAAGACTTGCAACATCCACTTCTACGCCTTTATTTTCCAGTTCAACAAATTGAACACCTGCAGTTGCGTATTTCTTCTCTCGATAAGTCAACCAAGCCATCCCACCACCAAGCATGATGATAGCGCCAACAATACCCATTATCGGAGCTGCAGTTGGTGTTGTACCAAAATACTGGATTGGAATCAGGTTCTGAATCTGAGGTGTTCCAGGCATAGCTGTCATTGTGAATGTAAAAGCTCCAAGAGCTATAGCGCCGGGAATCAGTTTACGTGTAATGTTAGCCTCTCTGAAAAGAGCAAGTGCCAAAGGATAGATAGCGAAAACAACAACGAACAATGATATGCCACCATAGGTCAATACAGCACAAGCCAGTACAACTGCCAATATGGCAAATTTGCTTCCAATAAGATTGGTAACCCCATGCGCTACAGCCTTTGCGGCACCGGAGTCATCCATAACCTTACCAAACACAGCACCCAGCATGAATACCGGGAACCACGCCTTTGCAAACCCTACAAATCCTGACATATAAGAATCTGTATAAGCAGGCAATAATTCAAGACCACCAAATACTGCGACAACCATCGCACATATAGGAGCGACCCATATAATCGACATTCCTCTGTAAGCAAGGAACATCAGTAACGCTAAACCAATGATAATACCTAACATAATTTCTCCTCCAAATTTCTTTTTTTTTAGTATTTCAGATTTTGATGCCTATTTTTTCCGGTCTGAAAATAGCTTCATCCATTAGTTTGAGATCTGGGCTTATAACAGGTGTGAAATCCATCTGATCAAGAACATCTTTTTGCAGATCGACACCCGGTGCGATTTCTATCAAGGTCACCCCCTCATCTTTTAATTCAAACACACATCTCTCTGTAATGTAAAGTACCGGTTGTCCTACTTCCTGAGCATATTCTCCACTAAATGTTATTTGTTCAACTTGTGGTATGAATTTTTTAGCTTTCCCTTCCTGATGAATGATCAGTTTTCCGTCTTTTGCCTCAACATTAAGTCCGCCAGCTGTAAATGTGCCACAATAAATAACTTTTTTAGCATTTTGAGTTATATTGATAAATCCACCGGCACCCGCAATTTTAGGTCCGAATTTACTGACATTGATGTTACCTTTTATATCGCATTGTGCAAGTCCAAGGAATGCAACATCCAATCCTCCGCCATCATAAAAATCGAATTGATAAGGCTGATCGATTATCGCTTGAGGGTTTGTCGATGCGCCAAAGCTTAATCCACCGGCTGGGATACCGCCGATTGGTCCCGGTTCTACTGTAATAGTCATTTGGCCGCCTATGCCTTCTTCATTGGCCACCATCGCAACACCTTCAGGCATGCCAATTCCTAAATTGACAATAGCATTGGGCACAAGTTCCATAGCCGATCTTCTTGCTATCACCTTTCTCTCATCGAGAGCAAGAGGTTTAACTGAACTTACCGGTACTTTTGTGATACCTGCATAGCTTGCATTGTATTGTTCAGCAAAAGTCTGCATATGATTGACCATGTTTTCAGTCTCTACAATCGTATCAACATAAATGCCAGGGATTTTCACCAATCTTGGGTCTAATGTTCCTGCTTTTACAATTTTCTCTACCTGTACGATAACTTTACCACCAGAGTTTTTACATGCTTGTGCCATTGAAAGAACCTCAAGAGAACCAGCTTCTTTTTCCATAGTCACATTTCCTAATTCATCGGAATAAGTCCCTCTAATCAATGCAACATCAATAGGAAAAGACTTATAAAATAAATACTCATTTCCATCCAGATGAATGAGATCTACCAAATCCGCCTTTGTAAAAGTATTCAATTTTCCGCCTTCTACTCTTGGATCTACAAAAGTTTTTAGACCAACTTTTGTAATAGTTCCCGGTTTTTTGGCGGCAATGTCTCGGAACATATGAGATATAACACCTTGTGGAAAATTATATGCTTCTATTTTATTGTCCAAAGCTAATTTCTGTACCTTTGGAACCAATCCCCAATGACCACCAACAACTCTTTTCAATAAGCCTTCATGCCCTAGGTGGTTCAATCCTCTTTCCTTGCCATCACCTTGCCCTGCAGCATAAAAAAGCGTGAGATTAGTTGGTTCGCCTGTTGCTAGAAATCTTTTCTCAAGCTCTATTTCCAACTCTTCAGGAACTGCATTGCCAACAAATCCTCCAGTAGCAACTGTACTGCCTGATTTAATTAATTTGACCGCTTCTTCAGCACTTAAAAACTTAACTGCCATATATAATAGCCTCCTTTTTATAATAACGGTTTGCAAACGTTACCTACATACGTAGCAATTTCCATGCCATTTTTGTTGTTGCAAAAGAAAAAGCAATAAAATGTGTATTTATCAACATTTTATTGCTTTGAATATTTTTTTTGAATTTATATTCGAATCACTAATCTTCTCAAGTGTCATTTTTCTGAACACTCGCGTAAATATTTCTTTACAAAAAATTAATAATTATTTGAGTTTCAACGGTTTAAAGATTACAATCGATACTGTCCGAAGTGTCATTTTTTCGTACAGTGTCATTTTTTCGTACATATGGATTTCCTCTTTTAATTCTAAACTTCCAATTGATAGCGATTAATTTTTTCATATAGACTTGTTCTACTGATTTTTAAAATCTTTGCTGCATGGATTTTGTTGCCCAAACTTAGTTCCAATGCATTCTTG
>LGGM01000129.1 GCA_001509345.1 Clostridiales bacterium 38_11 | reverse complement strand
AAACTCACAATAATTGCAATTTTCTTGTAAGGTTACCTGTGACCTACAATTCTTTATATTATTTTGATGGGTCGTCAGCGACTGTGAATGATATGATACATCAAAAAATGAAACTTTGACGAGTCTATTCAGATTAGGAGCGCAAGTGACTGATGTTAAGATTTATCAAGTGTCTGTGATTCAAGAAAATCCAATAAGTATTCGCTGTTCCGTCGATCATGTCTTTTAGGATTAATGAGGTAAAAAGACATGTCTCCAAGTCACGACTCATAATTATTGCGATTTTCTTGTGGTTTGTTTAGTAACAATGCGCTGAGCTCATACAATCAGTGTGTCTGAGTGCGTTTCATGTTGATGTTCATGTCATGATAGTTGCACACTTTTAGAAAATACAATAAATACTCGCTGTTCCGTCGATCATGTCTTTTATAATTTATGATGTAAAAAGACATGTCTCCAAGTCACGACTCGTAATTATTGAATTTTCTTTAGAAGATAAACAATCATTTGTTAATAAAGGAGTTATATGGAAAGATACATGGCACTAGATATAGGCGACAACACAATAGGCGTCGCAGTCAGCGACCCCTTGAACATCACAGCCCAAGGCATCAAAACCATACAAAGAGTAAGCTATAAAAAGGATTTCGAGGATTTGAACCGCATCATAGACGAGTTCAATGTGACGGTGATTGTTGTGGGACTACCTCGAAAGATGGACGGGACCCTGGGCAGACAGGCTGAGAAGGTGAAACAGTATGTCAAAAAGATGTGCTACAACTTCAAGCAGGAAATCATTTATCAAGACGAGCGACTCACCACCACCATGGCGGAAAGGATGCTCATACAAGGGAATGTCAGCAGGGCCAAGAGAAAAGAAGTCATTGACAAATTAGCCGCTGTCAATATATTAACCACATTTTTGGAGAAAGGAAAAAACAATGAATGAATTTATCGAACTAATCAATGATGAAGGAAAAAAAGAGAAATTGGAAGTTTTGGCATCTTTCCATCTGGATGATATCGAATATGCAGTATTGCGTTATCCTGATGCAGATGAAGGGATGATCTATAGGATAGAAAGGGATGCAAATGACATGCCACTGTTCATGATGATTGAGGATGATGATGAGCTCAATGAAGTGATCGAGATATACGAAGGCATGGCGGACGAAATTATTTAATTGACAAAATCCTTATTTAATAATAAACTCTTGTTGATAATAAAAATCAAATAAGAGTGGTGTTAAAATGAAATTTTATGAAATATTCAAACAAAAATTAAACGAAGCAGGTTACAAGCTTACTACCCAGAGAAGAGTCGTATTCGAGGTCATCGGTGCAAACGAAGGCAAACACTTCAGCCCCGAAGAGATATACGATATTGTGAAGATAGATCATCCTGAAATAGGATTGGCAACAGTATATAGAACGTTAAAGCTTTTTGAAAAAATCGGAATCATCTATAGGCTCAATTTCAATGATGGCTGTAGTCGATTCGAAATGAGTCATCTAGACGACGAATCACACAGGCATCATCATTTGGTATGTATTGAGTGCGGGAAAATTTTAGAGGTTAAGATAGATTCGTTACAGGCACTGGAGAGCTTTGTCGAGAAAGAATATAGCTTCGACATTCAAAACCATACGTTGAAATTCTATGGTTTATGTAGCGACTGCAAAAAAAGGAGGAACAAATGCAAAATGGAAACGACAGAAAGTTAAGAATAATCCCACTTGGCGGATTGGGAGAGATCGGAAAGAATATCACAGTTCTTGAGTTCGGAGATGATATTATGATCATTGACTGTGGAATGGGCTTTCCGGAAGATGAGATGTTAGGGATCGATATAGTCATACCGGATATCACATACCTCGTCAACAACAAAGAAAAAATCAGAGGTATCGTCATCACTCACGGTCACGAAGACCATATCGGATCCATTCCATACCTGCTAAGAAAACTGGATGTTCCAATCTATGGAACACGGTTTTCTATTGGGCTTATTGAGAAAAAATTGCTGGAGCATCAAGTGAAGACACCTCAGCTCCACAACGTCAGCCATGGAGACAGAGTGGAACTGGGCTGTTTTAGCGTGCAATTCATCAGAAGCAACCACAGTATACCGGATGCATCCTGTCTAGCCATTACAACCCCTATCGGAGTTGTATTCCATACAGGCGATTTTAAGATTGACTACACGCCAGTCGGTGGATTGCCCATAGACCTGCAGAGTATCGCGGAATATGGTAAGAAAGGCGTACTGCTGGCCATGTCGGACAGCACAAATGTAGAAAGCCCTGGATCATCAATGTCGGAAGGGTCATTGACCAACAACTTCACCGACATATTCAAGAAGGCTAAAAAGAGGATTGTGGTGGCGACGTTCGCATCCAATGTCTACAGAATCCAACAGATTGTAGATGCGGCAAAGGTTTTTAAGAGAAAAATTGTCATTTCAGGCAGGAGCATGGTCAATGTGGTACAGGTTGCAACGGATCTGGGATATCTGACCATATCACCTGATCTGATTATCAATGTCAATGATATCAACAAGTATAAAGATAAGGAACTGGTTATCATCTCCACGGGAAGCCAGGGAGAGCCTATGGCTGCACTGTCAAGAATGGCTGCCAGCGACCATAGAAAGATCGAGCTGAAAGAAGGCGATACGGTCATCATATCTGCCAGCGCTATACCGGGCAATGAAAAAACAATCAACAAGGTCATCAATCAATTGTATGAAAAAAATGTTGAAGTAGTCTATGACAAAATGCAGGATATCCACGTTTCAGGACATGCCAAGCAGGAAGACCTGAAACTGATGCTGACATTGTTGCATCCTAAGTTTTTTATACCGGTCCATGGAGAAAGAAGACACCTTGTCAAGCACGCTGAGTTGGCTGAAAACTTAGGAATCAAATCCAAAAACATCCTGGTTGCAAGCACTGGAGATGTGATAGAACTGACTAAAACAGAACTGAAATCAGATTCCAAAGTCCAGTACGGCAACATTATGGTTGATGGATTGGGTGTTGGAGATGTTGGCAATATCGTTTTGAGAGACAGAAAAATACTTTCTGAGGATGGTCTGATCATAGCAGTTGTTACAGTGGACAGAGCTACAGGCACCATTCTATCAGGTCCGGATATCGTTTCAAGAGGATTTGTCTATGTGAGAGATAATGAAGATATGATTGTTGAGGCAAAGCTGATCGTTAAGGCTTCCGTTGAAAAGTGCTTTAAAAACAAGATAAAAGACTGGGCACCTATCAAGAATGCCATCCGAGATGACCTGAGCAAGTTCATCTATAATGATATTCAGAGAAGGCCGAT
>LGGM01000128.1 GCA_001509345.1 Clostridiales bacterium 38_11 | reverse complement strand
AGCTATGCCATTGGAAATCATCAGAAACGACATCACAAAAATGAGAGTTGATGCTATTGTCAACGCAGCCAACAACAAACTGAAAATAGGGGGAGGAGTTTGTGGTGCCATATTTGCAGCAGCGGGATCGGAGAATCTTCAGGCAGAATGCGATCAGATCGGGGAATGTTCTGTAGGGGAGGCTGTCATCACAAAAGGATACAAGCTGTATGCAAAATATGTGATCCATGCTGTCGGACCAATCTGGCAGGGTGGAAACCATGGAGAAGCTCTCCACCTCAGAAACGCCTATCTAAACTCACTACATCTTGCATTAGAACATAAATGTAAGTCAATTGCTTTTCCCTTGATATCATCAGGAATCTATGGCTACCCCAAGGAGCAGGCACTGCAGATAGCCATTTCATCAATAAGCGAATTTTTACTGCAACATGAAATGAAAGTATACCTGGTGGTATTTGATAAAAAGGCTTTTATGCTAAGCGAAAAGCTGTTTGATTCAATCGGAAAGTATATAGACGACAACTATGTTGATGATATACGTATAATGAACAGTCAAAGAAACATAGAGAATTACGAGTTTCAAAAAATGAGTGAAGTCAGGGAGGCTTCATACTCTCCTGCTCCTGACATCAAAAAAACGAAAAAAAGAAGTCTCAAGGATATTGTAGGTCAATTAGACGAGACGTTTTCCCAGATGTTGCTGAGATTGATTGATGAAAAAGGCATGACTGACGTTGAGACCTACAAACGGGCCAATGTAGACCGCAGGCTCTTTTCCAAGATACGCGGCAAGGAGGACTATAATCCCAGTAAAGCAACCGCATTAGCCTTTGCAATTGCCCTTGAATTAAATCTGGATGAGACCCGTGACCTGTTGAATAAGGCTGGGTACTCCTTGTCAAACAGCCACAAATTTGATCTTATCATCGCCTATTTTATTGAGAACAGCAACTATAATATTCATGAAATCAATGAGGCCTTGTTTGTATATGATCAGATTTTACTCGGTGCTTAATTGTCGCTTTAGAAACGACCAATAGACATGTCATAAATGTTATCCTCTAAATATCAAATAGATGGAGGTAACAAAGATGAACAGAAACCTAATAGAAATAGTTTTTATACTGGACAGAAGCGGTTCCATGTCAGGATTGGAAAGCGATACAATAGGTGGCTACAATGCCATGCTAAAGAGACAACAGGAAGAAAATGGAGAGGCCATCGTCACAACAGTGCTTTTCGATGACGAGTACCAACTGCTCCATGACAGGTTCAACATCAACTGGATCAAACCCATCACAGAAAAGGAATACTTCGTGGGAGGGTCGACAGCTTTATTGGATGCCATGGGTAAGTCAATCCAGAAAATCATCAATGTCCAGAAACATACTTCTGACGATCAGAAAGCGAATCAAGTCCTTTTTGTCATCACTACTGACGGTATGGAAAACGCAAGTCGTGAGTACTCTTATGGTAGAATCAAAAAAATGGTTGAGCATCAAAAGGAAAAGTACGGTTGGGAGTTTATATTCCTAGGTGCTAACATTGACGCGGTCCTCACAGCTGAGAGATTCGGAATCGCACATGACAGGTCTGCCAACTACCACGCCGATGGAGAAGGTACAAGATTGAACTTTGAAGCAGTTAGCAATATTGTTAGTAATTTGAGAGCGAGCAGACCAATATCGAAAGACTGGAAGGATGACATCGACAAGGATTTTGAACGAAGGCAAAAAAATAAAAGATAATTCCATAAAGATTACAGAACGGATACAGAACACCTTAATCATTTAAAATGGTCAAGAGGTGGCTATGAAATAAGTGAATTGGAAAATATTTATACTAAGTCTAAGCAACGTGTTCAGATAATTATTAATGCTCTGAATAAATATTTGAAGGACATGGAGACATTTAAAGCAATAGGATTTTGTGTCAGTATAAAGCATGCGGACTTTATGCAAAATTCATTTAACAAGGTTGGTATTAAGTCCATTTCTTTGCATTCGGGTTCGGATGAAAAAAGCAGAAATGAAGCGAAACAAAAATTACAAAATGGAGAAATAAATTGTATATTTACAGTAGATCTATTTAATGAAGGGGTAGATATTCCAGATATAGATACTGTTTTGTTTTTAAGGCCTACAGAATCTATAACTGTGTTTATACAACAATTAGGCAGAGGGCTTAGAATATCTGAAAACAAAGATGCATTGACAGTACTAGATTTCGTTGGACAAGCTCATGCCAACTATGATTTTAGTTTTAAATTAAGAGCGCTTATTGGAAAAACCAGAAGAAGTATTAAAGAAGAAATAAATGATGATTTTCCAAATATGCCAGCGGGATGTCATATTCAATTGGAACGAATAGCCAAAGAGTATATACTGAATAACATTCAAACAACCACTCTCAGAGCGAATGATTTGAGGAGAATGATGAGTAATTTTTCGCTTAACTTCGATTTCGAACTTACCCTTGATAATTATTTAAGCAGTTATGGCATAAAGAAAGATCAATTTTATTCTAACAATTCATTTTATAAGCTAATGTTTGAAACCAGCCTAAAAGATGGATATGAAGTTAAAGATCAAAAAGAACTAAAAGAATCTTTAAGGCGATTTTCGAGAATTAATTCAAAAAGATTATTAGCTTTTGCAGAGAAATTGCTTGAAAATGATCTAGATTTATCAGAACTGACTAAACAAGAAAAATTAATGCTGGGTATGATTCATTATACGATATGGGGATCAAAGTCATACAACTATGATGGTTCCATACATCGGTTGAAGCAAGATAATACAGATATTGTCAAAGAAGCTTTAGATATTATAAATTACAATAAAAGGAATTTAAAATCTATTGAAATACCATATGAAGATAATTCCATTCCTTTAGACATTTATGCCTCGTATACAATACAACAAGTTATGGTCGCGTTTGGCAAAACTACTGAAAACCATGAATACCCTATGCGCCAAGGGGTCTTATATGCTGAAGATAAAAATACAGATTTGTTTTTCGTAACGATTAATAAAAACGAAGAAGATTATCTGCCTTCAACTATGTACAATGATTATGCTATTAACAATGAGCTCTTCAATTGGGAATCCCAAAGTACAACAAGTATCAACTCACCCACAGGACAACGATATATTCACGATAGATCAGATAGTCACAAAGTGTTGTTTTTTGTTAGAGAATCAAAACAAGAGTTTGGCAAGTCATCACCTTATGTTTTCTTAGGCAACGCCAGATATGTATCACATAAAGGTAGTAAACCCATTCAAATTGTATGGAAAATGGACCATCCAATACCTGAAAGAATTATAAGAGAATCTAG
>LGGM01000038.1 GCA_001509345.1 Clostridiales bacterium 38_11 | reverse complement strand
ATCGAATAAACAGATACACCAATCAGAACATCATGCATCAGTGCTGCAACAGCTGCTATACCAAACAGTAGCTCGAATCTGAATGTGATATAAATCAATATTCCTATAGAGGCTATGATGACTGATAAGACAGCTTTGCTTTGTATCTCACTTCCGATTGATGGTTCAAACTTCTGTTGATAGATGAAGTCATCATCTGACAGATCGTATTTTTCCTGGAATGTCGAAAAAACTTCGTATCTTTCTTGATTGGTCAAGTCTCTTGTCGTTCTTATAATGACCTGGGTTTTATCTTCTCCAGCATGTACTATACTGGCTCCAGTGTCAAAGCTGTCTGTCAGTTCTCTGATCTCACTGACTTCCACATTGCGGCCCAATTCTATCTGAAGAAGTGTACCGCCTGAAAAATCGATTCCTACATTCAATCCTCTAATAGGGATCAATATAAGCCCAATCAGGATGAATGCAAGTGATATGATAAAATAGATATTTCGTTTGCTGATCACTTTGATACTCATTTATTCACCCCCGTTAAGCCAAACATTTTTGGATCTTTGGTAATTTCCATTTTAACTGCAATCTTAAGTAATATTCTAGTAATGACAATAGCTGTAAACAGTGAGGTGAACAAACCAATAAGCAATGTAACTGCAAATCCTTTGATGGTTCCTGTTCCAAAGTAGAATAACACCGCACCGGCAATCAACGTCGTAACATTGGCATCTACTATTGTTGTCATACCTTTCTTGAAGCCTGCGTCCACTGCTGTTCTGACCGTCTTTCCTACTCGCAATTCTTCTTTGATCCTTTCAAATATGACAACGTTGGAGTCAACTGCCATACCAATGGATAGAATCAGACCAGCGATACCGGGTAGAGTCAGATTCGCTTTAAGTTGAATAATAATACCCAGGACTATCAAAATATAGATAGTTAGAGCCACATCAGCTACCAAGCCTGGTATTTTATAGAATAGAATCATAAACACAAATATTGCGGCTAAACCGATGATTCCCGCAAAAATACTTTTTTCCAGTGATTCAAGTCCCAAGGTCGGACCAATGGCAGATACCTCCACTTCTCTCATTTCAATAGGTAATGCACCTGCCTTTATCAGATTGGCAAGATTGCTGGCTGATTCAATGGTAAATCCTCCTGAAATGAAGCTTTTCCCGTCCCTGATTTCCGCTGATACAATCGGTGCTGAAATGACATCTCCATCCAGTACAATCTCAATAATTCTGTCGATTTCTTCTGGCTCTTTTAGAAGTCTTCCGGTTGCTTCTGCAAATGCAGCTGCCCCTTCGCCGTCAAATTCCAAGGACACACCGATTTCATTTCTCTCATTATAAGTCACCTGTGAATCCTGTACATTTTTTCCTGTCAAGATGATGGTTCCGTCCTTCAGTTCTCTGAATTGAAGCAATGCTGTTTTTCCAATTAACTCGATAGCATCCTGTGGATTGGTAAGCCCTGCCAGTTCAATCCTGATTCTGTTTCCGTTTTCTACTGTTATGTTAGGCTCTGCAACGCCCAATCCATCTACTCTTTGCTCTATGATAGCTTTGGCTTGGGATATCTTTTCATCAAGCTCTGCTCCTGTCAAGTCGGTCACTGCCTCTAAGACCACATAGACACCTCCCGAAAGATCAAGACCAAGCTTTATTTCATCTCTATAGGGACTGATTATGTATCTATCTAAGTCAAGTCCAAAAGCAGCCAGATAAGCCGACATAATAACTAATAGGACTATGATTGCAAATATGATTCTGTTTCTATTCTTCATACTTTCCTCCTAATTTTACTCTAGAAAAAATTATACCTTTATAGTGTGATTAAATCAATAATATTGTGCAACTAATTCAAAATAACGTATAGCGGTTCTTTTTATATCCTCAAGCTCTTCATCGGTCACTTTTCTGACGATGCGATAGGGATTGCCTATCACCATTGAATGATCAGGTACTACCTTTCCTGGGGGTATCAACGCACCTGCTGATATGATGCAGTTATCACCAATGGTACATCCATCCAGCAGTATGGCACCGATGCCAATCATGCAATTATTGCCTACAGTGCAGCCGTGCAGATTTGCATTATGACCGACAAGCACATAATCCCCTACTATTGTTGGATAGCCTATAGCCGTATGGACAACACTGCAATCCTGAATAATTGAGTATTCACCAATTACTATCTTGTCCCTGTCTCCCCTCACAACAGCGTTGAACCAGACGCTGGATTTTCTTTTCATTTCAACGCTGCCTATCACAACAGCGGTTTCCATTATTTTTGTCTCTTCATGAATCTTGGTTTCAAATCCGTCAATTTTGACTATCATCTCTTTCAATCCTTTCACTTTTTAATCTAATAGCGCATTCAATTCTTTTTTTTTCCATTTCACAACCGATTTTATATGGTTTAAGAAAATCTTTGTTGAAATTATAGGCATTCGCGTGACATCCACCACTACAAAAATATTTTGCCCAGCATTGTCTGCAGTCCTCTTTCTCCATAACATTACTGCTATAGAACATATTCTGGATATCCTTTCGCAGTATTCCTGTCTCCAAATCTCCCAATATAAAATCTTTATCCCCTACAAATTGATGGCAGGGGTAGATTTGTCCTTCAGGAGTGATGGCAACATACTCGTTTCCCGCACCACACCCCGATATTCTTTTATAGAGACAAGGCCCGTTTTCCAGGTCCATCTCGAAATGGAAAAAATTGAATTCCTTATCGCTTCCCATGCTGTTTTTGTAGAAATAATACAGATTCTCATATTCCTTTTTTACTGTTTCCAGATCTATTGCCTTGATTTCTAGAGGATTACCCGGTTCGGTCACTACCGGCTCCATTGATAGTTTTGTAAAACCAAGCTCTCTCATATGAGCCACATCTTCGGTGAAGTCAAGATTCTCACCTGTGAATGTGCCTCTGATGAAATAGGACTTGTCTTTTCTGCTTTCCACAGCTTGCTTCATTTTTGGTATGATCAGATCATAGCTACCTTTTCCATTCAGGGTCTTTCTAATCTTGTCGTTGACCGTTTTTCTACCGTCCAGACTTAGGACGATATTATCAAAATGACTGTTGATAAATGCCATCTTCTCTTCGTTCAATAAAACACCATTTGTTGTGATGGTGAATCGGAAGTTCTTGCCGTACTTTATTTCTTCTTGTCTTCCGTAATGCACAAGATCTCTGACCACATCAAAATTCATCAAAGGCTCGCCTCCAAAAAAATCGACTTCCAGATTATTTCTAGTCCCAGAGTTTTGTAGCAAAAAATCCAAGGCTTTCTTCCCTATATCAAAAGACATCAGAGATCGTTTTGCTTTGTAATCTCCCTGTGAAGCGAAGCAATACCGACATGTCAAATTGCAGTCGTGGGCTACATTGAGACATATCGCCTTGAGTGTGGGCTTTATTTTGAGTGCTATATCATTATCCATTGAATAGAGGACACCCTGCTTTTCAAGTTCTTCAAGCTCAGCATCAACTTCATCGATAATGCTTTTGGGGTATTTTGTCAAGAGTATTTCCAGATTGTCTTTTCCCTTGTAATAATCCATACCCAGCAGATCATACGCCACATCGTCCAGCTCATGGATAATACCACTGTTGACGTCTACGGCAAATTTCTTGTTGTCCAATTCAAAAAGATGAACCATTGTTACTCCTTCAATAAAAAAGCAGTGGCTATCCACTACTGTTTTACTTTTCGCATTTTTGATTTCCTACAGTACATGAAGTTTTGCATGCTGACTGACATGAAGTTTGACATTCTCCACAACCCCTTGAAGCCAGGTTGCTTGAAAGACTTTTTTTATTGATGCTTTTTATGTGTTTCATCGAACCCTCCTGTCTTATTATTGCTTAAATATTATAGCATAACAATAATTAAAATCAAAGAAAATTTTGCAAATAAAAAAAGCCTTTCGGCCTTTTCTATTTTGATTCATCACCTTCATCTTCTACCACTTCAACTATTTCAGGTTCTTCAGGTGTCTCTTTTGTTAATTCGACTGTTTCCTCAACGTAGTCAGATGGATTAATCACGCTATGAACTGCCCATTTTTGTATTTTTATTCTTTGCTTCGCATGCTCCATTTCAATGACAATAAAATCATCTGTTATTTTGACAATTTTTCCATGGAGACCGCCGATGGTGATAATTTCATCTCCTCTTTTAAGAGAAGCTCTCATATCCCTTACTTGCTTGTCTTTTTTACGCTGAGGTCTGATCAGCATAAAATAGAATATCGCAAACATAGCTACCATAAATATTAAACTGGAACTGCCTTGTCCACCTGCCAATAGTATGTTCATACTTGCTAGTGTTCCCATTTAAACCTCCGTTGGATTATCTGTAAGATAACCGTATTTTTTATAAAACTCCCTCTTGAATTGAAGAAAGTTTTCTTCCCTAATTGCTATTCTAATATTTTTCATTAGATTTATCAAGAAAAAAAGATTATGAATCGTTGCCAGCCGGCCTCCTAATATCTCGTTTTCATTGAAAAGATGACGGATGTAGGCTCTGGAATAGTTTTTACAGGTGTAGCACCCACATTCCGGATCGATTGGAGAAAAGTCATTTCGATGGACTGCATTCTTGATGGTCAACCTGCCTTGGCTGGTTAGAAAACCACCATTTCTAGCCATTCTGGTCGGCAATACACAGTCCGCCATGTCTATGCCTCTGGTCACTGCTTCAAAGATATAATCAGGACTCCCAACACCCATCAGGTATCTTGGTTTATTCCTTGGCATAGCCTCTACGGTGTAATCCAGCACATCATTCATGATCTCCGCCGGTTCACCAACACTAAGGCCGCCTAAGGCATAGCCCGGTAAATCCAAATCGATTAATTGTTTCAGGCTTTCCATCCTGAGATCCTTAAACATGCTACCTTGAACAATCCCGAAAAGAGCCTGGTTGTCTGTGTTGTTGTGGGCTTCTTTGCATCTCTGTGCCCACCTGGTTGTTCTTTCCATAGAATTTTTGGCATACTCATAGGTCGAAGGATATGGTGTGCATTCATCAAATGCCATAATAATATCCGAACCCAGATCATTCTGGATTTCAATCGCTTTTTCTGGTGATATGAAGTGATCTGATCCATCTATGTAGGATTTGAACCGGACCCCTTCCTCGGTTATTTTCCTCAGATTTCCAAGGCTAAAGACCTGAAAACCACCGCTATCAGTGAGGATAGGTCTGTCCCAGTTCATGAATTTATGCAATCCACCAGCTTCTCTGATGATATCATGCCCCGGTCTTAAATACAAATGATAGGTATTGCTTAGGATTATCTGAGTATTGATATCTTTTAGCTCTTCGGGTGTCATTGTCTTAACGGTTGCTTTGGTGCCAACAGGCATAAAAATCGGTGTCTCTATGACGCCATGAGGGGTTATAATCTCTCCCAACCTAGCTTTGCATTCCTTTGACTCATATAACAGTTTAAATCCTAATGCCATAAGCTCTCCTTAGTATATGTACATCGCATCCCCAAAGCTGAAGAAACGATACCCGTTTAGTATTGCCTCTTTGTAAGAATCCAGGATCAGCTCTCTGTCAGAAAAAGCACTGACCAACATCAATAAAGTGGACTCAGGAAGATGAAAATTGGTGATTAGTCCATCTATTACCTGGAATTCATATCCCGGATAGATGAAAATATCAGTCCATCCACTGTCCTCGATAACCTGACCGTGCTTTTTGAAGATGGATTCCAGTGTTCTGGTTGAAGTTGTTCCAACTGAAATGATTCTACCTTTGTTTTCTCGAACCCGGTTGATAAGACCGGCATTTTCTTCTGTAAGTTCATAATATTCAGAGTGCATGATATGGTCGTCTATTTTATCAACCTTTACTGGGCGGAATGTCCCTAACCCGACATGCAGTGTTAGAAACGCAATATGCACCCCTTTATCCCGAATGGATTGAAGCAGGTCAGGGGTAAAGTGCAGTCCCGCTGTTGGTGCAGCCGATGATCCGTTCTGTCTAGCGTAAACTGTTTGATATCTGTCTTTTTCCTGAAGTTTTTCCTTGATGTATGGTGGTAAAGGCATCTCGCCCAGTTCATCCAGAATAGCCTCAAATAGCCCATCATAGGTAAATTCGAGAATCTTCAAACCATCTTCCAAGTCTTCGGTTACCGCTGCCTTTAATCTATCGCCAAAATCTATCACCGTACCCATTCTAGCTCTTTTCCCAGGCTTTACAAGGCATTCCCATCTGTTGATTGATAATCTTTTTAGCAGCAACAGTTCAATGATTGCACCTGTTTTTTTCTTGCCGAAAAGTCTTGCCGGTATGACTCTGGTATCATTTAGAACCAAGCAATCGCCCGCTTCCAAATAGTCCAGTATGTTATAGAAATATTGATGTGTGATGGATCTCTTTTCTTTGCTCAATACCATGAGTCGAGATTTTTCACGGTCTTTGATTGGCTTTTGCGCTATCTGCTCCTCCGGTAGAAAAAAATCGAAATCTTTTGTTGTCAATTGGCTTTTAGTCACTTCACTTCTACTCCTGTGTAATAATATTTGATTATATCGACGTAGTTAAATCCTGCCTCTGCCATACCTTTTGCACCATACTGGCTCATTCCAAGACTATGACCAAATCCCCTTCCTACCACCAGATACGAATCAGCTGATGTGGGAATCGAGTATCTGCCAGTTGATGTTAACACTTCACTGTTGGATTTGTAGAGAATGACATTTTGTTGACTGGCACTTTTTACTTTCATTCCACCGATGTTTGAGCTTGTCAGTCCATCGGCCGTCAGTACTTGTGCCATGTTATTTCCCTCGAACGTATACCAAGTGCTTCTAAGTTTGCCGTATCCGATGACAGTCCTTGTCTCTTCTTTTTCAAGAATGATTTCTCCTATGTCTGTCAGTATGGATAGTTCAAGAACTCTGTTGAATTCTGAGATACGCTTCACATAAATATCATAAATTGTCTTCACATTATATCCACTATTGTTTAGTGAAAGGATCAATTCCTGTTCTGTTAACGTGATATTCCAGTCTGTATATGGTGATATATTAGAATAGGGGTCATCTACACCTCTTAGATAAGGCAACGCATAACGCCAGACATTCTCTGAGTTGTCCGTCGAACCACCAGATGTGGAGTGATAGAATGCCGTTATTACACTATTATTGTAATAAATCATCTGACCACTGGTTTCTTCTACTGCCCTGTTGGTTGACTCTCTTTCACCTGATATCCCACTATGGACCTGACTGTTTTGATTGTCCACCACATCATATGGGGTCTTGTAGCTTACGTCTATATAAGAAACAGCATAGGACCTGGCAGCTAGGGCTTGCACCTTTAACGCTTCCAATGGCCAAGAAGCAGGCATCTCACTAGGAACAACACCCTTTAAATAGTCCTCCACATCTGCCTTATTGATGGACAATAGTTTATTGCCTTCTATCACATAAAATCCAACTGAACCTCTATAGGGTTTTCCATCTATGTTTACATAATTTTTTTCGTTGCTCGAATTGTAGGTGAAAAATCGATAGTCGTTTGAAAGACAGACGATAATCCGATTGCTTTTGTCATAAAGGTAGATGAAGTGATCCAAGTCATTCAAGCTGGCATTGATATTGTAATCGGATTTTAATTTGTCACGGGCGTTGTGCGCGTCAACCTGGCTTAGGTACTGACCAGTCCAAAGCTGATAATTGATTCCATCGGTGTAGATATAGGATTTGATGTTGTATTGGCTATTCAGATCGTTTCTAATTGTTAAAATATCATCGTATTGCCTAGCACTATAATCAATTAACCTCATAGAATAAGGACCCACATCTGTCGAAAGCTGCGATGAGTCATAAAATCTATAATTCTCGTGGCTACTATAGTATCCATTGATTCGAGCTTGTAAAAAATTAGAATCTAAAGAAAATAGCTTTTGATCCTCCCCATCTATATTATAATACAGTTCGAGTTCCTCATCTGCGGATAGGCTAAAATATTCATTTTCTTGTCTTGGAGATCTTATGCGCACCCTGATCTCATCAGCGAAAGACGTAAGGGTAAATATGGACAATATTGTTAAAGTCAATAGGATGGTTTTTATTGTTCTTCTCATATTATTCCTCACCATTAAATGATATTTGTTTGCTTTTATTAAATGCCAGATTGAAGTAACGATAGGCTTTTTCAGTTGCTACTCTTCCCCTTGGGGTTCTACTCAGAAACCCCTTTTGCATCAGATAGGGTTCGCAGACATCCTCAATTGTGATGCTTTCCTCACCAATGGAGGCCGCTAAAGTATCTACTCCTACAGGTCCCCCATTGTAGAAATCAATGATGGTTTTCAATAGTTTTCTGTCTACCTGATCCAATCCGTTTTGATCTATTTCCAGCATTTCAAGGGCATAATGGGCTACAGAGCTGTCTATGATGCCATCAGCTTTCACCAGAGCATAATCCCGTACCCTTTTCAGTATCCTATTGGCTATCCTTGGTGTTCCCCTTGATCGTTTGGATATCTCTTCCGCACCTTCCTGATTGATCTGGATTTTAAGTATATCAGCGGATCGCTTGATAATGTCAATCAGCTCCTTATCTGAATAATAGTCGAGCTTGCAGACAACGCCAAATCGATCTCTCAAAGGCGATGTCAACGAACCTGCCCGGGTAGTGGCACCGATAAGAGTGAACTTGGACAATTCAAGTCTGATGGATCTAGCAGATGGTCCCTTTCCAATTATAATATCGAGGGCATAATCTTCCATCGCAGGATAGAGTATCTCTTCTACACTTCTATTCAAGCGATGGATCTCATCGATAAATAGAACATCATTGGGATTGAGATTGGTCAGAATAGCTGCAAGATCCCCCGGTCTTTCAATGGCAGGACCGGAGGTGATGCGAATGTTGACATTCATTTCATGTGAAATGATTGTGGATAAGGTCGTTTTCCCCAGACCCGGAGGACCATATAAAAGAACATGGTCCAAAGGTTCATCTCTCATTTTGGCAGCCTGAATAAAGATGTTTAATTGCTCTTTAACCCTTTCCTGCCCGATGTATTGATCAAGCGTTTCAGGTCTAAGTGTTTTTTCAGCTTCCTCTTCACCCTTTAGGATGCTGGATTTTATTATCTCGTTTTCTCTTTCTATCATCATTCACCCTAATTCCCAATTTTTTTCAGAGCCAGCCTGATAATCTCATCCTCTGTCTTGTCGGTCTTATCTATGTTTTTCAAAACGTTTCTAGCCTCACCCAATGCAAAACCCAATGATACCAAAGCATCTGTCACGGTATCATAACTGGTGATAGCGTCTGTAAGACCATTATCCATGGTAATACCGGCAAATTCATCCTTTATCTTATCCTTTAGTTCCAATATTATTTTCTCTGCAGTTCTTTTCCCGATACCTGATGCCTTGGATATAAATTTGTGATCGCCGGTGAAAATCGAATACTTAAGCGTACTGACATCCGCAAGAGACAGAATTGACAGGGCGGCTTTTGGCCCTACCCCGCTTATCCTGATCAGTTTCTCATAAAGCACCAACTCTTCCGGTGAACCGAATCCATATAGACTGATGATATCTTCACGAACGTAAAGGTATGTATAGATTGTCACCTCATCATTGATGGAGCAATCCTTCAGCGTATTGGCGGAAGTGTTGACGCTATAGCCGATATTGTTATTGTCGACAATCAGATGATTTTCCCTGATGGATTTGACGATACCTTTGATATAACTATACATATAGCCTCCTAAAGCCTAAATGATTCTTTGAATTTGGACGAATGTGCATGACATATCGCTACAGCCAGTGCGTCAGCCGCATCATCCGGTTTTGGAATTTTTTCAAGATTAAGGATAACCTTCACCATTTCCTGCATCTGATTTTTGTCTGCCCTTCCATAACCGACAATACCTTGCTTGACCTGCAACGGTGTATATTCATAGATCTCCAGCTGCTGATTGACAGCTGCCAGGATGTGAATACCCCTTGCCTGTCCCACAGTGATGATCGTTTTGCTGTTTGTGTTGAAGAACAGCTCTTCAATTGCAACCGCATCCGGTTTATGCATGGCAAATATTTCCATGTAGGAATCATATAAAATCTTCAATCTGTTTGGCATGTCCATCTGACTGGGTGTTCTGACAACACCATAATCGATTGTCTTGAAGCTATTGCCGATATAGTCTATCACACCAAATCCCGATATGGCATAGCCGGGATCTATTCCGATTATTTTCATCATTACCTCCAGTTTCCTGGACACTTTAGGTTTAGTATATTCTAAATGGAACCTTTAATCAATAAAAGAAACAGAATCCATAATGATTAGCGGAGCCTGTTATAGTCTCGCGAGATCTCAGCCCCTATCCTCGCATTGTTGTAGACAAGCTCGATATTGGCTACAAGACTTCTGTTTCCTGTAATCGATTTGATTTTTCCAAGCAGATAAGGTGTAGTTTCTTTTCCCTTAATATTTAATTTGCTGGCTTCCAGCAGCGCGGTTTTTATAGCTTCGTTGATGTAATCTGAGTCGATTTCATGTTCATTGGGAATCGGATTCGCAATCACGATACCTCCCTTTAGCCCTAGATTCCACTTAACAATCATAGCCTTAGCTATCTCCTCAGTAGTATCCATTTCGTAATCGCATCTGAAACCACTGTTTTTATTGTAAAATGCAGGAAAGTTGATTGTTTTGTAACCCAGAACAGGCACTCCCAAAGTTTCAAGTTTTTCCAAAGTCAGACCAATGTCCAATATGGATTTAGCTCCAGCACATACCACAGCTACATTGGTTTGTGCAAGCTCCGTCAGGTCGGCTGACACATCCAGCGTGTCTTCACCACCCCTATGAACCCCACCGATTCCTCCAGTGACGAATATCTTAATCCCAGCCAATTCAGCACAGATCATGGTTGCTGATACCGTTGTGGCAGCATCATATCCCTTTGATAATATGACTGGCAAATCTCTCCTACTGGCTTTCAAAACATTTTTGCTCTTTCCCAGGTATTCAATTTCATCTCTGTCAAGCCCCACCACTATTTTGCCGTTTATGATTCCAATGGTTGCCGGTATGACTCCATATGAGGCTATAATCCTTTCAACCTCCAAGGCAGTCTCAATATTATCCGGATAGGGCATGCCATGGGCTATGATGGTTGATTCAAGTGCAACAATTGGTTGGTTGTTGTCAAGCGCTTCTTGTACCAGGTTGCTAATTTTTAAATATTCATTGTAATCCTTCATTATGAGACCTCACAGCTCTACATTTTCAGGCAGATTGCAGTTATGGAAAATCTCCTGAACATCATCATTGTCTTCCAGTGCATCTATAAGCTTCAGAATTTTTCTGGCAACAGGCTCGTCGGTTATTTCAACTTCAATCTGTGGTATCATGCTGATTTCTGATCCCAGAACAGTGTATTTCTCTCTAACGGATTTAAGCACCTCAAAATGGTTTTCCAGTGAGGTAATGATTTCGTAGATCTCGTCACTCACTTTAAGGTCTTCTGCACCTGCTTCCAGAACATACATGGTAAGCTCATCCTCATCTGCTACCTCTATCTTTTCGATAGCTATAATCCCAACCCTGTCGAATAGATAAGACACACAATTGGACGATCCCAGATTACCGTCGTACTTTGAGAAATAATGCCTCACATCCGCAGCTGTTCTATTCTTGTTGTCAGTCAGACAATTGACAATAAACGCCGTGCCATTGGGCCCATAACCCTCGTATGTTATACTCTCAAATCGTTCCATGGCTTCGTTGCTGGAACCTTTTTTGATAGCTCTGTCAATATTGTCGTTTGGCATGTTCTCCGCTTTGGCATTGTCGATGGCATTGGCCAGCGCAGTATTGTAAGAAGGATCACCCCCACCCTCTCTTGCGGCGACAGTAATCGCTCTTGTCAGTTTGGTGAATATTTTTGCTTTTTTGGCATCCTGTCTGCCTTTTCTATGTTTGGTATTAGCCCATTTTGAATGTCCAGACATTTTGATTCCTCCTGTTTAAACCTATATTATTGATTATATTTCATGTAACTGAGCGCCATCCTGCAGATAGTATCGGCTTCCCAGCTCAGTGATGGTTATCTGGCCGGCTGTCAGATTGACTAGACTCTCTGAAATCTCATCAGAGTCTTTTTGCTCGACCAATATATTAAATACAACCTTCTCCTTATACACCTTGTCAGCTATCACAATATTCTGATGGATAAGTGTGTTTTCAATCTTTCCAATCAAGCCATAATCAAATACCAGCTGTGTTTGGATAAATTGCTTCGCTTCGACAATTTTCCCTTTCCCAATCGCCTCTCTGGCTGTCCCCGAATAAGCTCTCGCGAGTCCTCCGGTGCCGAGCTTAATCCCTCCAAAGTAGCGCGTTACTACTACTGCGATATTGGTCAATCCTGCATTCTTAAGATAATTGATGATTGGAATTCCTGCTGTGCCATTCGGTTCTCTGTCGTCAGAGTATCTTTGTATCTCACTCTCCAGACCGATTACATAAGCATAAACATTATGGGTCGCATCCCTATTGATGTCTTTTATTCCCTGTATAAAATTGTTCGCTTCCTCGTCATTGAGGACACGGGCACAATATCCAATAAATCTAGATTTGTTGATGTTAACCTCTTTCTGGCCATTTTTTAAAACTGTTTTATAATTTTTCATACATTTTTTCCCTGGTTTCAAACACGACATTTATACCAGCTTCCAGATATTCTCTTTCAATGATATTGGTGTTGTTCTCCAGAAAACTTAATTTGGCATGGTCTGAATAGCTTAATCTTGCGGTGTAAGTCTTTGACGCTCCATATAGCAGCAGCAATATCCTTTCCACCAGCTTCCCTATATTGAGACCTGTCTTTGCGGATATGTATATGCCCTGAGAGTCATCAAAACTGATATCTGTTTTGTCAATTTTATTGTATACCTCAATCACCGGTATATCAGTTGCTTTGATTTCTTTCAGGATTTCGTCTGTTGTGTCCTTCTGCACATTCAGATCTTTGTTGGTGACATCCATAAGATGTATTATTATATCAGAATAATTGATCTCTTCAAGTGTGCTTTTAAATGACTCGACCAATTTTGTTGGCAATTTGCTGATAAACCCTACAGTATCAGTAATGACAGCTTCGTACTTGTCTAGAATTCTAAGCTTGCGGTTCTCCGTGGTCAGCGTTGCAAACAGCATGTCATAAACAAACACTTCTTTATCTTTCTCAACGCCGTATAGATTAAGGAGACTGTTTATCAGGGTGGATTTACCGGCGTTTGTATATCCGACTACCGCTATGACGGGCACATTGTTCTTGAGCCTGCTTTTTCGGTTCACTTCCCTGACAGTCTTGGCCTTCTTCAGTTGTTTCTCTATCTCGTGGATATTGTTTTCTATATGTCTTCTATCTGTCTCAAGCTTTTTTTCGCCGGGACCTCGTGTACCGATCCCACCACCAAGCTTTGACATCTCAATACCCTTGCCTTTAAGCCTTGGCATGGTGTATTTCAACTGAGCCAGCTCGACCTGCAGCTTGCTTTCTTTTGTTTTAGCTCTAAGAGCGAAAATATCCAGTATCAGCATGGTCCGATCAATAACCCTGACGTTCAGCATCTTCTCGAGATTATTGATCTGAGAACCGGTCAGTTCGTCATTTACAACAACAAGTGTCGCCTCCACCTCTTCGCATAACACCCTGATCTCTTCCACCTTACCTTTACCAAGGTAGGTAGAAGCGGTGTAGTTGTCCTTCTCCTGAACAACAGAATACTCTACGATTCCTCCGGAGGCTTCCACCAATTGCTTCAGTTCCTCCATCTCATAATCGATATCAGTTCTTGACTGTTTTATCTTAACGCCTGCAATTACACATTTCTCTATCAACTCAATCTCCTTTGATTGTTATTATTCTATAAATATGCTATAATTCAAAAAATCCCAGATTCATCTAAATTTGTTCAACTTATGTTATCATAGAGTTTTTTCAATGACAAGAAGCTAATATAAAATTATCTTAATAATTTATTAATGTAATTATGGTATAATGTAATGTTGAATAATAACTTTGGAGGTTGTTAATGACAAGCAATCATACTGAAAAAAATACGGCTAAAAATAATGACAATAATAGCACCAAACGGAAAATAAGAGCCAAAAAGAAAAGAAAATTCAGCCTATTGAGATTTATTCTTTTATTGATAGTTATCGGTATTTTCACTGTCGGTGGAGCCGTTGTTGGAATCGTTGTGGCATCTGTTAGAAATGCGCCTGAAATTGATCCCACCATCATACTTTCCATGTTATCAGAAAGCTCGACTATAGTCGACGATAAAGGCAATGTCATTGAAATGATCCAGAGCACCGAAGATAGGAAGATTATTTCAATAGAAGAAATGCCTGATTATCTGACAGATGCTTTTATTGCTATAGAGGACCATCGCTTTGAAGAGCATCCAGGTATTGATATAAGAAGGATAGTTGGTTCGGTAATCCATAATATACAAGTTGGAGACCTTATGGCACAAGGTGCCAGCACCATCACGCAACAGCTTGCTAAAAACCTTTATCTGACAAACGACAAAAGCTTTGACAGAAAGCTGAAAGAGGCTTATTTGGCTATTGAAATGGAAAGGAAACTTACCAAAGATCAGATATTGGAGTATTACCTGAACACCATTCCACTGGGACAAAGTAGCAATGGCGTTCAAGCTGCTGCATTCACCTATTTCTCAAAAGACGTGAGTGAATTGACCTTGGCTGAGGCCGCTTTATTGGCTGGTATACCTAAGGCAGATTCCAGGTATGCCGCATTCAATAGAGTTGTGACTGGTAATGATACCGATGTGGACCCCGAAGACATTGTAGGATATGTCTATGTCTCCGGTACGCAATATACCTGTGTCTATAATCCCCTATCAGTAGAAAGACAACATGTTGTCCTGTCAAGAATGCTTGAGCTTGGGCGAATCAACCAAGCAGAATATAACAAGGCTATGGCTCAGGATATAAGGACCAGTTTGAAACCGGGTCAAAAAACGAATACCGAAATCTCTTCCTATTTTACTGATTATGTTAAAAATCAAGTTGCTTTGGATTTGATGGATGAATATGGTTATACCTTCGAACAGGCAGAAAATCTGCTTTACACAGGTGGATTTACAATATACTCCACCATGGACCTCTCAATACAAAAAATATTAGAAGATACATATGCTAACTTTGCAGAAATGCTGTTGGGTGACTTGTCTAGTGAACAAATTCCCTATATTACCGAATGGAAGTACTTCCGATGGAATAGCGATGGCAAAAGTACAGGAAATTTGGATGGAAATGACAATATTCTGAATGAAAATGGCCATATTATCTATTTTCGTAAAGAACTGATATTCAACGAAAACAACCAGCTTTACCTGACGCCTGAAGAGTATGAATTCAATGAGAATGGAGATCTGGTCATAACATCCAAAAAATTCAATCTCTATACGACTACAATCGATGTAGTTGATTTGTACGTGATCAAAGATAATTTTCTCTCGGTGCATGACGTTGGCGGTTTGAATATTGGTGAAAATTTTGAGATTCTAGCGTCTAGGGCTAATAAAGGAACGTTTGCGATAAAAAAACCATATCTGGATTCTAAAGCTGATTTTTATAGCTTGGATGAAAATAGCAATTTGATTATCAATGAAAGCTATTATTATTTTGACACGCTCGGCATACTTCAACCCCAGTCCTCAGCTGTTATTCTGGACCATAGAACAGGTGCACTGAAGGCGTTGATTGGTGGAAGAAACATTGAAGTCAGCAAATCTTTCAATAGAGCCACTAGGGCAACCAGACAACCGGGCTCTACCATAAAGCCACTATCCTTGTATCTACCAGCCATTGACACAGGGCTCACTGCAGCCACCATCATCGATGATGTACCCAGGTATGATGACAAGAATGAAAGATGGCCTAAGAACTGGTATGAAAACCAGGCCTATAAATATAGAGGTATCACTAATCTAAGAAATTCTATCGAACAGTCATTGAACGTCAATGCAGTTTATATGCTGGAAAAAATCGGTTTTGACACCTCTTTGAAGTACCTGGACAAATTGGGTCTTGTAGACTTGCAAAACCCCGAGAATGATGATTTTGTCACTCCTGAAGAAAATAGAGCTTACAACGACATGAACCTGGCTGCAATGGCTTTGGGCGGTTTAACCGAGGGATTTACCAACCTG
>LGGM01000127.1 GCA_001509345.1 Clostridiales bacterium 38_11 | reverse complement strand
GCCACCGCAGCATAAAACAAAGCAATCAATGCAATTATCAAAATGATTATCCAAGTCAGTGGGCAAGCATATAAAGCTGCATTAAGTCCATGTTGTGCCGCTGTTGCCGCAAAGGTTGCACCTGCTTGCATCATTTGACTTGCCGCCGCTATTTTAGCCTGTATGCCCTGAATAGCAAGCATGGCATTGGTAATAAGGGCAACTGCATTATAAGCCACAAAAGCTGTAACAATTCCCCAAACAATTGGAGAAATCCATGACCAATTGTCAGAAAAAACACCTGCAATTGAAGTTAATATGTCAAATAATCCAGCAGCAACAGTTGCAATGATAACAATGCCACCAATGATATTGTCAATTAAAACCTTAAAATCATCATTGTTTGCAATTTCACTTATTTTAGCCAGTACCGGGTCAAATGCTACAACCGCCCTATTTTTAATTGAAGTCATAATTTGACCAAATGTCATTGGTAATTCTTCAAATTTTGCATTAGTTTCATCTGCTGCCGCAAACATTGCATTTTTAATAACATCAGCAGTAATCAATCCTTCACTTGACATTTCACGAAGTTCACCGACTGTTTTCCCCATATGTTCAGCAATAGATTGTGCCAACATTGGTGCATTTTCCATAATTGACCTGAATTCATCACCTTGAAGTCTTCCCGCTGCCATTGCTTGTGTCAACTGATACATTGCAGCAGTTTGTTCTTGGATGCTTGCACCACCAATTTTAAACTGCTTATTCATCTGTTCTGCAAAAACAACCATTTCTTGGTTTGAATTAAAAGCATCACCGGCAAGAATACCAAGCTTTGAAACAGCAGCAGCAGTATCAAGGTAAGAACTTCTTGACCGTTCTGCTGAAGAATAAATCATATTTTGTAATTCAACAGTTGTTTGTAATCCATCATTCATCAAATCAAGCCTTGCTTTAGTTGAAACCAGTTCATCTGATAAATTAAGGGTCTTGGTAATCCCAACATAAGCTGCAACTGCACCAACAACCTTTGTTATCGTTCCACGAAGTCCACTTGCAGCATTTTGACCATCCCTAATATCATCATTGAACCTTTGCTGTGCTTGTTCAGCTTCCCTGATTTCCTGTTCAACTTGATTAAAGGATGTTTCTGCCCTTGCAAGTTCCTGTCTTGCTGTTTGGATACTTGCAGTATCAACCGCATTGTGTGAAGCACTTTGTAATGCTTCAAAGCTATTCAAAACAATATTCATTGCATTGTTCATACTTCTGAAAGCTGGTGACATTCCATCTTGAATTTGAATTGCAGTTCTTATTGTAGCCATGTTCTCACCTGCCTTTTTAAAAGAATAACAGGATGGTTACTGCAATAAACCACCCTGTCATCTTCCTTTTCTTTTTGACTTTTTAATTTGCTTTTCTTTCTTCTTATCTTCTTCCATCTTAATTTCAATAGCTGCAACGATAAATGCCCTTTCTTGCTTATCCAACATTAAGAATTGTGATGGAATCATATTAAATTTGTGAAGGCAATAATAAGCAATATTTGCTTCAAAATCACCTTCACGTATTAGTTTTTTGCTTCATCAACAGAATCCTCAAAGGTTACTTCAAAACCGTTCACTTCCTGAACCTTTGTCAAATAATCAGCATATTCCCCGGGTGTCAACATAGTTTTAAGAAGTGCATCTGAACCCATAGCACCATAACTGTTTTGAAGTTCAGCATCATCAAGGTTTGGATAAGCAGTACACTTTGCAGCTAATCTTCCAAGATAAAGATTGTAATCAGTTTCTTGTGTGAATTGATTACGTTTCCCCGGAACTGGAACACGTTTCGTGCATGACTTTCTTAATGCTTCATCTTCAGTGGAAGTGATGCAACAAATTTCCCAAGGGATTGGTTTACCATCTTCATCAAGAAACCTTTTAGAAACAATATGTTTTACATTTTCAACTTTGACTGCATTTTGTGCCAAAAATCCTGATAAATTACCCATTTATATCATCCTTTCTTCTTACTACATACCATTAAGCAAATTGAACTTTTCAGGAATTTCAAAATCCTCAAAGGTGAATTCCATTTCTTCATCCAAGTATTCTGCATCAGCATCAAACTTGGTAAGAACTCCACCATCAAGGTTACAACCCTTCAAAATAACAGTTTGCTTTCCAACACTGGAAGTAGGGTCTTCATTGGTAACCTGAATATCAAAGTAAATATCTTCACCAGTATTTTTATACCTGTAAAGAAGTTCCCTGAAAATAGTGGTGTTATAATGGAATGTTGCCGAACCTGAACCACTCCAACCAGTAGCTTTATTTCCTTTCCCGGTTTTTCCAAGGATAGGAACTTGTGATTTATTTTTTTCAAAATTTGCTTCCAAGTTGATTGCTTGCATGAAATTATATCTGTTTCCTTCAATGGTCACAAAACATTCAGCAAGGGAAGCACTAACCGCATCCTTTGCATTCATAACATTGTTATTCATCTATTTCCACCCCTTTCTTATTGAACCACAACGGTCATATAAAGTTGTGCCATTGCATTAACTGGTGTCACCACATCATTGACAACAACCGCTTTTTTAGTGCTTCCTTGTTCAACCGTTACCAAATCAGGGTTAAAATCTTCAATTGCTCTGATGCTCTGCATTTGCTGGTGATGTGAAACAATGTCATTCCACAAGCTAATTCTACCAGCACCATCATTTGGAACATTACCCAAATACTTTGTGTTAAATAGTGCAGCAATATCATTTGCAATTTGGTCAATAACTCTAATAGTTTGGTTATTACTGAAGTCACTTGACTTTTCATCTGTAACAGTGATGAAGGTGTTAATATCTTCAAGAACACGAACATCATCACCAACTTTATGGAAGATGAACTTACCAGCCAAAAGTGCCGCTTCAAGTTCAGATTGCTTAAAGTTAGTATTAACAGTGAATTCACCATCATATTTCTTGTTGGTTAAGCTTTTATTCACCGCACAACCAGCTTCAGCACCAGTTACCCAATACACCAAGGATGATTCCAAACCCCCGGCATCTGTAACCGCATTTTCAACTGAAATAACCCCTTCATGGTCAGAAGCAGTTTGATAAACAACAGCTTGGAACTTGACACCAACTTCATCCCTTAACCGTTTTGTATATTGAACCACTAAATCAATAATTGAACCAGTTGTTGAAAGACAACCAATAGTATTAAAACTATAAGCTTCAAACCCATCCAAAGCAGCTTGATATTCTGAACCAGTTACCGCATCACCATTACTACCCAAAGTTAAAGCTAAACCAGCAGTTGCAGTAAGGGCAACATTTGCTTTCCAAACAACATAATCATTGTCAACCAAATTATCAGTGTTTGGAAGAACTGTTTGCTTGTCAACAAGAGTTGTTCCAAGATAGGTTGATACATCCATCTTTGTTCCA
>LGGM01000126.1 GCA_001509345.1 Clostridiales bacterium 38_11 | reverse complement strand
TTGTGGAGTTCTATATATCCGCAGGTATATCTGTCCGGTGTGTGGACGGACAGTATCCATGCTTCCTGTTTTTTGTCTTCCCAGATTCCAATACTCAGCGTTTGATATAGTCTACATGCTGTGTGAATTGTATAAACTGGGGGTTTCTTTAAAAGAATATATTGGGAGGATCAAGAGATGGTTTTCTGCCATAGGAAGGCGGCACCTAAACTACTACAAAAGGAGAATCATTAATAACCGTCAGTTTATACAGTACGGTTTAAATCTGATATCTCCAGGGTTCATCCGCAAAGGAACCCTGGAGAATCAGAAGTGGGTCAAAGATTTCCTAGAAGAAGTCAACAATTTAAGTACTACAGCCTTCCTCATTGACTTCCACAACCACACAGGAAAATCATTTATGACCGCACAGATATAATAGCATAAACAGCATAAAAGTTAAAGCTTTTTTGCATTCAGATAACAGCAACACTAACTTCCCATTGGCGCCTGCGTTTTTTGTAAGTAGAATGATGTCAGGGGTGCAAAACGCATTCACAAATCAAAGGAGGTGCCATAATATGGATGACAAAACCAGAAATGCTATAGCCCTGAAGAAATTTTCCATTATCAGTCCGGTACTCAATGGGCAGGTTCCAAACAATGCTGAATATTTCAGGCAGGTGGCAAGCAAGCCAATTGATATGCCTCATTACGGCATGCGCAGATATTCATACAAAACATTGGAATCATGGCTTTGCGATTACAACAAACAGGGACTGGACGGGCTTGCAAGGAGCTTCAGGAGTGATAGAGGAAAGAGCAGAAAAATATCAGCTGAACTTGGGGAAGAGATTGCAGCACGTAGAAAAGCCAATCCAAAAGTTCCTATCACTGTACTTTACGAACAGATGGTAGCAGAAGGGATGATTGACCCCACAAACATATCAAGACCTACGGTTTACAGGTTCATAGAGGATCTTTCACTGGCAGGTGAGTTTGGGGATGATGTAGAAAAGCCTGAATCACTCAGGTTCTCACATGAAAACGTTGGAGATTTGTGGCAGGGCGATGTGATGTATGGACCATATATTACCATAGGCAAGAGAAAACATCAAACATACCTGCATATGTTTATTGACGACGCGTCCAGGTATCCAGTGTATTCACAGTTTTACCTTTCTCAAAACTTTGAAACCCTCAGACATTGCTTTAAAGAAGCGATACTAAGAAGGGGTATCCCCAGGTTGGTGTATACCGATAATGCTAAAATCTATCGCTCCCAGCAGTTTGAATATATCTGTGCTTCGTTAGGTTGTACCCTTCTGCACTCGCAGCCGTTTGAGCCTCAGGGTCGCGGGAAGGTAGAACGCATGTTCAGAACGGTCAGAATGAGATTCTTAAGCATGCTTGACCCGGCAACAATAAAGGATATTGATGCACTTAACCAAAGATATTTTAAATGGCTGGAGGAGGATTACATAAGGAAAGCCCACTCAGGGCTCAGAGGACAAACCCCACATGATGTGCTTATGGCAGGGGTATCAAACCTAAAACTTGTCACGGATACAAACCTGATTAACGAGTGTTTCCTGCTCCGAATCACAAGGAAGATTCAGCATGATGCAACAACCCAGATTAACAATGTTCTTTACGAAACAGATACACGGTTTGCGGGAAAACGAGTGGAAATCAGATATGAGCCTGAGTGGATAAACGATGTATCCAAAGCTCTGCCGATATATTCTGATGGAAAAAAAGTCGGTGAGGCAAAGGTAGTACGTTTTCACGACAATTCCCATGTGAAGAGAAGATTCAAGGGGAACAGGCGTAAGGAAGCACCCCCTGAAAACCAGGATACTGCTCATACAGACAAGGATATGATAATATCCAATACCATATCATATTACGGTATGGAGAAAGGAGAAAGTGATGTTTAAACAACATTTTGGACTCAAATTCAACCCATTTAACAAGGAAATCCCTATTGATAAACTCTTTGAGAGCAGAGATATGAAGGAATTGGACAGCCGTCTAAAGTACATGCTTGATACAAGGGGGATAGGACTTATTGTCGGTGAGCCGGGCTCAGGCAAGTCGACCGGTTTAAGAAAACTTGTTGAAAATGTCAATCATTCATTGTACAAGCCCTGCTACCTGCCTTTAACGACACTTACGGTGAAGGATTTTTATCAGGCAATGGCATCCTTGCTTGGAGAAACACCTTCACATAGAAAAGTAAAGCTGTTTGAGCAGATACAAAGCTGTATACAGACTTTATATTATGAACAGAGAGTTACGCCCGTGTTTATAATTGATGAAATTCATATGGCCCCTACAGCCATACTGGACGACCTGAGACTGCTATTCAATTTTAAGGTAGATTCTGCCAATCCTTTTGTGATGATACTTTCGGGCCAACCTCCAATAAGGAACAAGCTTGCCTTAAACACATGTTATCCTCTGAGGCAGAGGATAACAATGAGGTACTCCATGCAAGGACTTTCTGCAGAAGAAACGGCCGAATACTGTACAAGCATGATGAAGGCTGCAGGTTGTATGAATGAAGTATTTTCTGCATCAGCATTAGCTGCCATACATACAGTTTCCGGTGGCTTTCCCAGGGGAATTAACAACATTGCTATAGCATCATTGATGTATTGCACTCAAAAAAAGCTTATGCAGGTTGATGAAGAAATTGTGTACCAGGCAAATATTGAAATCGGAATTTAAGGGGGAACAACATCATGATATTTGAATGTATAGATACTGCAGGGAAATCTAAAGAAAGCTGGAATGGTAGAATTGCCTATTTAAAGAATTACGGCACACATTATGAAATGAAAATTGAGAGCCGCTCAGGTATATGGGTTATATTCGGCAAAACTGATCATGGTGGTTTTGCTTGCATGCCAGATTTTGGAGCAGGATGCCATCTGGCACATCCTGCTGATAAGTTTTGGAATACTGAGAAGTTTGTTCAGACATTGGGGAAAGTAGACGGAATCACTGTTGCATCGGCATTATATGCAATAGCTGATAAAGTTAAATTCTAGGCTCTTGCCACTTAAGAGGTTAGGGCTCTGCTGGGAAGCAACCTGAGCGCTTAAGTTGGATTCTATAAAAAGCAGCGTGGAAAGGGTGGTCTTTTTAAAAAAGACTGCCTTTTTCATGTAAAAGGAAGTACAGATTCATTTGCTGTGTTTACCATAGCGGGAAAAAATGGCGAAGCCATTTTGCTGCTTTTGGAGAATAAAAAGCGATAAAATCCCGGGGTATGGGGCAGAGCCCCATTTTAATACTATTCCTTTTTATTTAATACCAACAACTGGTGGGTTAATGCTACTGTAATTTGAAAATACAATTTTAAAAATCTGGTTGAATATGAGAATTAGGCTTCTTAGGCATATTAAACACCCTCGTTTAAACTGAGAATTTTTTAAGGATTAATTTGAGAATCTACA
>LGGM01000125.1 GCA_001509345.1 Clostridiales bacterium 38_11 | reverse complement strand
GCAGCAGAACTTTGTACCTGCAGCAGAGAAATACTCTGGTAAAGGCAGGGACAATTTGCTTCAGTTAAGAGGCGTCTCGAAAGCTGCCCTTGTGATCTCACTCTTTGCTGAAGATGGGGCCAATCCAAAAGACATTGCAGAGCAGGTAGGGTTTACCAGCCACAGTGAAATGGGGACCTACATGAAGCGTAAAGGCTATGAGTGGGATACCATTAAGGGCAATTATGTAAAGGGTAAATCCAAAGTCGATGAACCGGAAAAGCCGGCTAAAGCAGTTTCACTTGAGGCAGGGGCGCTGGAAGACGTTCTCACAGGCATCCTAAAAACGCTGGGTGAAATCAAAGAAAGCACTAAAAGATCAGGTCCTGTGGATATAGGCCCAGTTTCCAAAGTCCTACCAAGATATCAGATCAAAGGAGGCTATGGCACTAAGGCGATTAGGATGGCCACAGTCTTGGATGAGATGGTGAGGCTTTACAGCCAGGAACACAATGTCAGCCAGAAAGACATCATGGAAGTAGCCCTTGTGGACTTCTTGAGACGCTACGGTGAAGGGGAGTTTCTTGAAGAGTTCCTTGACTAAAAACTGGAAAACCATACCGCCATCAAACCATATAGAATTATCATTGTTATAAAAACATATGCTATGATGATGTAAGCTATTACAACCATTACACCGAATAATGAAAACCGCTGAACCCTTTGGAAACAGCGGATTTTTATTTGTAAAAATTACTATATTTTCCTATAATTAGGAGGATTTACCCTTATCGAACTGATTGTGGTAATTGCAATTATTGGTATTTTAGCAGCGATTGCAATACCAAGGTTAGGTGCGTTTAGAGGACAAGCTGATACAGCTGCGGAAGAAGCAAATATTCGAATCATGAGAGCTGCAGCTGAGATGTGGATCGCTGAAAATGGTATTCCAGCGACATCACAGACTGATGTTGACGTTTCTGCTTATATACAAGAAGTACCTGAAAATTATACAGTTGATATTAATGATGCTGGTGAAATTACTGTCAATACGCCCAATACGCCTTGATTCTGTATGAGATTTAGGGTAAACAACAAAAGATTGTATTATTAGAAACGCACAAAACATGCGCTGTTACTAAAAGTAGAAAAACAAAGGCTATTTGTCAATCTACTAAGGAAAGTCAAGAGAAAAATTAAAAATTAGCAAATTAATAAAAGAACATCATTAAGGCTCTTTATCACTTATTGGAACAGGGCCAGTAAAAAGAGCAAATCATGAGAGGTATAATTCGAAAGAATTGTACCTTCTTTGCTTTATGCTAACAGAATTTCAATAGGGATATAATTGTAATCAAAATGTAATTCCCAAATAGTATAATTATTACAACTAATCTTAAGCATGAATAGTTTTTCAAATTTAGGGTATAATTAATATATCAGTTTGTTGCTATTATCAAAAACTACTTTTAGTTTTTCAGCCTAAGTGATATACTGATGTTGAGATAATATGTGTATAAAAGAGGGGTTCTGATGGTTAGAAAGCATTTTGAAAATAAAGATGGCGCTGCACTTATAGTGGTTATTATCGTATTGGTTGTGGTTGTAATACTGACCATGTCCATTTCAATGCTGTTCGGTGCAAATCTGAAACAGATCCAGGTTCAAGAGCATCAGACCCAGACACATTATCTGGCTTTGTCAGGGATAGAAATGGCGTACAATGCCTTGATGACAGAGGATATCGATGGTAATAAGCTATATGAGAAATTCAAATGGGATAAAACCACCTATCCAGACATCAATGATGATCTGGCAGCCAAAAACAGTTCCGGCGATTTCCCTTTAGCGGATACGATAATAATAGAAGGAAACAACGTGGTCATAAACATTACTCCAATCAACACGGATGGAAAGAGGGAAATTAGAATTCACTCCTTTGCAACATTGAGTGGAACAGGTAACACAGGCTCCTTGTTTTTGACTTTTGATACTGAAAACATATTGGCAAGAAGATGGGAATAGATTGAATCAAAGGATGGTGAGATTAATGTTTAAATTAAAAAATAATAAAGGATTTACCCTTGTGGAGTTGATTGTTGTAATTGCTCTGTTAGGTGTGGTTTTGGCAGGTAGTTTTTCTATCCTTAGTTTTGGTAATACCGTCCATCGAATGGGAGTTGATGAGTTTGAAATTCAAGCATCTGCAAGGTTGACAGCACAGCATATCAGTAACGTGGCTAGATATGCTTCTGCGACCTTCACAATTCCAGAATCCAGTTTCAAGGAAAGCAATCTGACAAATGGATGGGACTACATTGGTATCATGGATGGCGAGGTCGTTCTATATAAGTATGAAGAACAAGGTGGCACTTGGGATCATTATAAGACTGTGGTGGCTCCCGCAAGCGATAAAGTGAATTACGAGATTATCTTTAATAAGGTAGTCAATGATAATACTGAAAAAATAATTGGTTTTACAATTCTAGGATTTGTAGATGACCAGGTAATAGAATATGATACAGAAGGCAATCCAAAGGGTCATATTACGATTATCTCCCAGTCTGAATCGCTGAACTCCCTACAAGTGGTACATAAGGGAGATGGGTCTGAACCAGCGACAGCTGTGGCTTTTAGAACAAGCATAAGAGAGAATCCTATTTTGGAAGAGCTTAAGCCAATCGCTCAGATTGCACTGGTGTTGGACGTATCCGGCAGTATGGCGTGGGCTATGGATGGTACAAAATCCGGTATTTCTGAATCTGAAAAAAGGATAACAAAACTGAAGAATTCAGCTAATACGCTAATTAACAACTTTGATGCATCTGATTATCCTATTTATGTATCGCTGGTTCCTTTTTCAACAGATGCAAATAATCCTAATCCTTTCTATCTGGTTGACAGCCACACAGGAACATTGACAAGTATCATCAACAATCTCGAAGCTTTAGGTGGAACTAACACTGGAGACGGTATCAGGAGAGCGTACTATAATATTATCAATAACCGCTCGAATTCTGACTTTGTCGACCGAAATATCAGCGATTATCTGATTATATTGGTTGATGGCGTCAGTACTTATGGCAGTGTCATCAGCAACAGCAACAACAATTTCTTGACCAGTGACGGCAATGTAAGCAGTACGCAAGTCAAAGGTAGCGGATCTACTTTGGATGAAACATACGGAACGCCCTATGTAGAAGCAATAGGTAATATGGTTAAAGCAGATGGAAAAATGAAGGTCCACGTTATAGGCTTTGCCAAATCAACTGATACAGCTACAGAAACTGAGTTTAGAACAAATCTTAACTTCATTGGCCAAAAGACAGGTGCTGAAGCAGTATCCTCTGGCATTTACTATCATCTGGCAGGCGATGAGGATGAGTTGGATATAATCTTTGGGGAAATCCAAAAGGAAATACTTAATGACCTATGGTATATTGATGGACCACAGTTGATTAAATAGAGCAAG
>LGGM01000124.1 GCA_001509345.1 Clostridiales bacterium 38_11 | reverse complement strand
TTTTTACACTTCCTTTCATTATAAGCTCATTATATCATATTAATAAACCCTTTCAATAGGAACAAGGCTTGGTTAAAACAAAAATTACCTTATTGATTGACAGAAGCTTTAGGTAAACATATAATTTACTATAGTTGAAGTTTCGACTATAGTGTCCAAAAACCGATTAATCCAAGACTAGGGTGGACAGCAACATCATTAGACGGGAGTACAAAATGGAATGGTCTAAATGGAAACGCAGAATCTATACACAGGGTGCAACCCCAATACAATACTTGGATCAATTGACACAATTATTACAAGGACCTAATATTTTCGTAAAAAGAGATGATATGCTAGGTCTCGTTGGTGGGGGAAGCAAAACAAGAAAACTTGAATTCTTAATGGCAGATGCGATTGGTAAGGCTTCGGATTGTATTATTACATGTGGAGATGTACAATCCAATCATTGTCGTTTGACTCTTTCAGCCGCAAATTATGAAGGACTTGATTGTCATCTGATTCTGGAAGAGCGAATACCAAACAGCTTTTTCCCAAAAGCCAATGGCAATAATCTCCTATATCAATTGCTTGGTGCATCCAGCATCCGTGTCGTACCTCGGGGTACAGACCTTCTTCAGGAGATGGATACCTTGAAACAACAATTGGAATCTCAAGGCTTTCAGCCCTATGTTATTCCGGTTGGTGGATCTAACCCCATTGGAGATTTGGGCTATATAGCTTGTGCTGAGGAAATCTTAGTTCAAACCAAGCAATTGGGAATCAGGATAGATCAGATTGTCTGCGCAAGCGGGAGTGGAGGCACTCATGCCGGACTTGTAGCCGGGTTTAAAACCCTTAATACTCAAATCAAGGTTATTGGGATTGGAATCAACAGAAAAAAACCCTTGCAAGACGAGGCCGTTCATCATCATATTCTTTCGGTCTGTGAAATGCTTGATTTGGAGACTAAAATTGACTATGAAGATATTATTATATTCGATGACTATATAGGAGAAGGATATTCCCTTCCTACTGAGGAAATGAAAAAAGCCGTACGCCTTCTTGCAAAAAAAGAAGCTATTTTGTTGGATCCGGTGTATACAGGGAAAGCAATGGCGGGAATGATAGATCTTATAAAAAATGGGTATTTTAAAAAAGATGATAATATTCTGTTTCTTCACACGGGCGGAATCCCGGGACTCTATGCACATGCAAACGAGCTAATGGATTAAGAATTATACAATTGCAAAAATACAATAGAAGGAGAGTATGGATGAACTTAGCAAGATTTTCAAGAAGAAGATACACACCCTATAAGACACCAATTGAATTTATGGTGAATTTAACCAAAAAATTGGGAGGACCAAATGTATTTATCAAAAGGGATGATTTGCTTGGATTGGCTGCCGGTGGCAATAAAACAAGGAAATTGGAATTTCTGATGGCGGATGCCTTAGAGAAAGGCGCAGATACTATCATAACCTGTGGTGCTGTTCAGTCTAATCATTGCAGACTGACGTTGGCCGCCAGTGTTAAAGAAGGTCTAAAATGTCAGCTTATTTTGGAAGAGCGTGTGGCAGGCAGTTATCATCCGGATGCGAATGGAAACAATTACCTATTCAGGCTATTGGGAGTTGAATCAATAAAGGTGGTTCCCGGTGGAAGCAATATGCTAGAAGAATTGGACAAATTGGCTAAGGAGTTGGAGCAGCAAGGGAGAAAACCCTATATAATTCCCGGTGGAGGGTCTAATGAAATAGGTGCTTTGGGTTATGTTGCCTGTGCAGAAGAACTGATTGAACAAGCATTTGAATCAGGCACTAACTTTGACTATATTGTGACTCCGAGTGGCTCAGCTGGGACACATGCGGGGCTGATTACAGGTCTCGTTGGAAACAACACGAATATACCGCTTATAGGCATAAGCGTCAGTCGAAAAAAAGAGCCTCAGATAGAGGTTGTTTCAAATTTGACATTGAAGCTATGCAACAAGCTGGGTATGAGCCATCCTGTAAGCAAAAAAGAAATCATCGTATATGACGACTATGTTGGCGCTGGATATTCTTTGCCTACTGATGGTATGGTAGAGGCTGTCCAGATGCTTGCAAGAACAGAAGCCATTCTGATGGATCCCGTGTATACGGGAAAAGCGATGGCTGGATTGATTGACCTTATCAGAAAAGGACACTTCAATAAAAACGATAATGTTCTGTTTATTCATACTGGAGGATCTCCTGCCTTATATGCATATATGGATATAATTTTAGAAAGTCAAAACAGTCAAGGTTAGGAATTTTACATGGAACAACTCTTATATGCTGGGGTACTGCTAATTACGACTTATCCTTTTTTAGGGAAAAAGTACTATCAAATCAAAAATATTCGAGGCACTCTATTGGCTTTTGCTATAGGTCTGTTTGCCTTTTATCTGGGAAAGCAAATCCCATTGATAGGAGGCTCTGTTTTTGGCATATCAATAGGGATTCTTGTTTCATCATGGAATCGACCTTCAAGCTTTAATCCGGGAATCAAAATCACTGCAAAAAAAGGTCTGCAGGCAGCTATTGTATTGATAGGATTTGAACTGAACCTAAAAAATGTTATCGCTGTAGGAAGCCAATCACTTGTGATTATGCTTTCAACGATGACCATGTGTTTTCTGACTGCATACTTCGTTGGTAAAAAATTTAAAATAACATCTGAGTTAGCCACTTTGATAGGGGTAGGTACAGCGGTTTGCGGTGGATCTGCCATTGCTGCAACTGCCCCGGTCATAGATGCGAAAGAGGATCAAGTTGCAACTGCAATATCAACAATTTTTCTTTTCAACATTATAGCGGTTGTTCTTTTTCCTGCCTTAGGGCGAATGTTTTCAATGTCTGACACTGGATTTGGTTTGTGGGCGGGGACAGCAATCAATGACACATCATCTACTGTAGCAGCAGCTTTTAGTTTCAGTGAAACGTCCGGGCAATTAGCGACAATTGTCAAATTGACAAGAACCCTGATGATAATCCCAATTACATTTGTGCTTGCCATGTATCAAGCAAAGAAAAGAAATTCAAAGGAGAAAGAATTCTCTATTGCAAATGTTTTTCCTTGGTTCGTAGTGGGATTTATTCTTGCCTGTACAATAAACACGACGGGTCTGATTCCCAAAGATATGGCTATGTTCATGGGTAAATTCGGTAAATTTCTGATCATAGTGGCTATGTCTGCCATTGGATTGAATACTGATGTGAAGGCTTTGCTTAGAAATGGCAGGGAACCCATTCTTTTAGGTGTTATCTGCTGGTTTGTTGTATCGGCAACCTCGCTTATTGTTCAAAAGTTGCTGAATTTGATTTAAAAGGAAATGAGAAGCTAGAGTGTTTCAGTCATTTCAATTGAAGTCAAATACACTTTTGGTGTATAATGTATCTATGCTAAAGAAAACTGCGAAGCATGAAAACCACGGCATGTTTTCTCGATTGAATGACAACAACTACATATTAGGTTAGTGCTGGTTATTGTAGATATGAGACTGCAGGAAACATGCGTTCATTCGATTCAAGA